>CAJXVT010000027.1 GCA_913062575.1 uncultured Flavobacteriaceae bacterium
TGTAATATTCTTCTTGCTTTTAATTTATTAGATTCTTGTTCAATCACTTTAAAATTAGAAGCAAATGTTTTTTTATCCTTTAAACAAGCTTCATGTGAATTGATAGTTACATCTTCCCAATCATTTATAACAGGTAATTTCTCTTTCTTTTGATTGATAAAAACAGCTGTTTGTTTGATGTTTTTTAAACTCGAAAAAGGAACTCCTTTTTGCAATAATTCAACGATTTCTCGCAACGGTTGTTCTCCCATTCCGTAGACCAACATATCTGCTTTAGAAGTTTCTAAAATAGTTGGCAATAGTTTATCAGACCAATAGTCATAATGAGTTACACGTCTTAAAGAAGCTTCAATTCCGCCAATTAAAACAGGAACTTCCGGGAATTTTTCTTTTAAGATTTTTGAATAAACAGAAGTTGCATAATCGGGTCTAAACCCTTTATCACCGTTTGGCGTATAGGCATCTTTGTCTCGTCTTTTTTTACTAGCGGTGTAATTACTCACCATTGGATCCATACATCCTCCAGTTACTCCAAAAAACAAACGAGGCTTTCCTAATTTCTCAAAATCTTGTAGGTTATCATTCACACTAGGTTGAGGAACAATAGCAACACGCAACCCGTAACTTTCTAGTATACGACCAATTACTGCAGGTCCAAAAGATGGATGATCTACATATGCGTCTCCACTAAAAAGAATTACATCTAATTCTTCCCAACCTTTCAACTTCACCTCCTTGTTAGTAGTTGGCAACCAATCTGTTAATCTTAATTCACTCATGCTGCTGCAAAAATACTTCTTTTATATGAACTGCACTATTATAACATTCAATACTGTTCTTATTAATTATATGTTAAACGATGTAACTTTTTGGGCATACAAACGTCTTATTCTTATCTTTAACCGATTTTTTAACCAACATACATTATGAAAAAAATATTTATTGCGGTAGTTGCTATCGCTTTTTTAGGTAGCTGTTCTACTTACAAAACGGCTCAAAACAATAAAACCACAATTGAAGTTGCAATTGACTTAAATACAGTTGAAGATGACAAAGTAAAAGTGGTGGTAAATCCACAGAAAATAAAAGAGGAGTCAATTGTATATCAAATTCCGGCTATTGTTCCTGGAACTTATGCTATGAGTAATTATGGAAGATTTGTTTCTGACTTTAAAGCATATGATTACAAAGGAAACGAAATTGCTGTTGAAAAACTAGATGACAATTCTTGGAAAGTAAACAATGCTAAAAATTTAGACAAAATTTCTTACTGGATTGATGATACTTTTGATTCTGAATTGAAGCATGGAATTTATGTAATGGCAGGAACAAATATTGAAGAAGGAAAAAACTTCTTTTTAAACCTTCCTGGTTTTATTGGATATTTCCAAGGGAAGAAAGAATTACCATATCAAATTTCTATTTCACACCCAGAAAACTTATATGAAACTTCTTCATTAATAAACAAGAACAAAACAAAAGAAGACAATACAAAAGATGTATTTGTTGCTTCTCGTTATGATGAAATTTCTGACAATCCAATTATGTATGCTCCATTAAACAATGTGAGTTTTACTGTAAATGGAATTGAAGTAAATTTTGCAGTGTATTCTCCAAACAACTTACACAAAGCAAAAGACATGGAAGCTGATTTAAAGAAAATGGTGCAAGCACAAACTAATTTCTTAGAAGGTTTTAAAACAACAAACGAATACAACATCTTATTATATCTTTTTGATTCTAAAGTTTATAAGTGGAATAGCTTTGGTGCTTTAGAGCATTTATCTTCTACTACAGTTGTATATCCAGAAAGTTACTCTAAAGAACAATTAGCAGAAGGGATGATTAACGGAACTGTTTCTCATGAATTTTTTCATATTGTAACGCCTCTTTCTGTGCATTCAGAACAAATTCACTCTTTTGACTTTAACAAGCCAAATATGTCTAAACATTTATGGATGTATGAAGGAATTACAGAATATTTCGCAAACTTATTTCAGGTAAATCAAGGCTTAATTACTGAGCAAAAGTTTATTAATGAAATGCAATCTAAAATTGCAACCTCAAAACGTTTTGACGACACAATGCCATTTACTGAAATGAGTAAAAATATTTTAGATAAAAAGCATGCAAAAAACTATGGTAATGTATACATGAAAGGTGCTTTAATCGGAATGTGTTTAGATATTATTTTAAGAGAAGAAAGTAATGGAACATATGGTGTAAGAAACTTAATGAGAGATTTATCTAAAAAATATGGTGCTACTAAAGCATTTAATGATGAAGAAATTATTGCTGAGATTACCGCAATGACTTATCCAGCAGTTGGAGAATTCTTTAAGAATCATGTAGAAGGAAAAATGCCAATAGACTATAACATGTTCTTTAGCAAAGCCGGAATTGTAAAAAAAATGCAAACAGTTGATACACGATATTTTGTAGATTCTTCGAACAGACCATTTATTGCTGTTAACAAGAAGAGAGAAATTCACTTTACAAAAAGAACAAATACAGGTTTAGTTGCCTTAGGAGCTAAAGAGAATGATGTTGTAAAAAGTATAAATGGAGAAGCATTGTCTTTACAAAATGCAAATACTCTTATCGTGAAAACTTTTAGCTGGAAAGCTGGAGACAAAATTAGTATAGAAGTTATTAGAGATGGAAAAACTATTAAATTAGAAGGAGCTGCAATTGTTCCTCAAATAGAACAAGAAGGGTATGCAATTGAAAACCCTTCAGTTAACGATGCAAAATCGAAATTAAGAAACGCTTGGTTTAAAACATTGTAAACAACATTATAAAAAATAAAAAAGGCTACCAATTTGGTAGCCTTTTTTTTATCCCTAATTTATTTTTAATTAAATTCTTATCTTACAACTGAAAGAGATAAAATCATTAAACGCCGTGTAAACGCCGTGTCAAATATTCTAAAATTCGTATTGTTTAACACCTAAATCAGTTAGTCTTGCAGAAAAATATATTTAATATGGATCAACCTAACTTAGGTAAAAAAATTATTGAACTTAGAAAGTCTCAAGGTCTTACCCAAAAAGAGCTAGTTGACAAATGCAACCTTAATATAAGAACTTTGCAACGGATAGAATCTGGTGAAGTAACACCAAGAGGCTATACTTTAAAACTTATTCTTACAACTCTTGATTATCAAGGAGAAGATCTTTCTACAAAAAAAAGCAGCTTTTATTATTGGATAGAAAAAAGATTGCCTTTCGGCAACAAGACCGCTAAGATTATATGCTCTCTACTTATTATTACATCTATTGCTGGTGTCATTTATTTTTATTCAAATGATAAAGGTTCTTCAAACATAGAGATTAAAAATAAAATAGAAACTTCTCGAAAAGAAATTACAAATTGGGTAAATGAAGGCAAGATAGATGCTATTATCTCGAAATTTAGTAATGATGCTTGTATTTCTACTAATAATATTTGTGGAAAGAAAAGAATCAAAGAAGTTCTTAAAAAGAATATGTCACATGGGTATAAAATCATAAGGCACGATATTATTTCGATTAATATTCATGACACAATAGCTTACGAGAAATTTATTACCATATACAAATACAAAGGGAAAATTGGGAAGCAGGATGGTATTGTAGAATGGAATCTACACAGTAATGAATGGCTAATTAAGAGCGAACTATACACCGAAGAACAATAGCATGAAGACAAATTATTATTTCTATATTCTTATTCTACTTTTTTTGAACTGTAATGATAAGAATGAAAAAACAGATCCTATAAGCAAAGAAAAGTTCTTAAATGAACAAAAAGAGTTTGGAACTCCAATTTTCAAATATTTAAAAACAAAATTCTATACATTACATTCTTTAAACCAAGATGGCTTTACAAAAAAGATAGATTCTTTAAAGAATATATTTACTAATCATCTTCAAAAAAACAAAAAGAATTTAGATTCCAAAACATATAATTATGAAAGCTTAGCAATTAGAGTTTCGTTTGATAAATATATTTTAGAATACCCTAAATATCATAAACGTTTTACTGGAGAAAAAACTATATTTTCAAAAATAAATCAAAAAAGATTCGATATAAATATTCACGATTTTAATCAACCTAAATTTCTTTCCAATAAATATTTTATAAGTTATGCTGAGTCCTTTATTTCAATAGAGAGCACTAAAAAATTACGAAATGGTGATTATAATAAAATGGACAATCAACAATTACATGCAAACTGGAACGTAATAGATACTTTTTTCACCAATTCAGAAGTAAATACTTACTGGAAAGAAAAATATTTATATGAGCATATAGATAATAAAGGGGTTAAAAATAGTGGAGATTTCTACAACAATCTTACAACTAACAATAAAAATAACGATGCTCTTACTAAGTTGATTAACCGATATAAAGAACAATTTAATGAAAGAGCAAATCATGTAATCGAAATTTATAAAACAGTAGATAATTTCGAATTAGAAATGCATCTTTTTCTGCCAGACAAGAATGTATTTAAAGGAATTAGACCAACTATAGTTCAGTTTCATGGAGGAAGCTGGTCTGGTGGAAATCCGTTTTGGTACTTTAGTACAGCAAAAGAATATGCAAAAAATGGCTGGGTAGTTGCTGTTGTTGATTATCGAATAAAAGCCAAACAAGGAACTTATCCTTTTGAAGCAGTAAAAGATGCAAAATCTGCCATTCGTTGGCTAAGAGAGAATGCAAAAAAGTATACTATTAATCCAAATAAAATTTTAGCCACAGGGAATTCTGCAGGAGGTCATTTAGCACTTGCCGCTACTTTAGTTGAAAATTGGAATGAGAAAACTGACAACCTTAAAATTAATGCTAAGCCAAATTTTTTAATTGTGAATGCCGCTGTGTATGATCTGACTAGCAAAAACACAAGGTGGATTAGAGAGCATATTGATTACAAGGATATGGCTAAAGAAATTTCGCCAAATCATTTAACAAAAAAAACCAACACCAAAATGCTTTTAATTCATGGAGAAAAAGATATGAATTGTCCTTATGCTAATGCTAATAACTTTTACACCAAAATGAAATATTTAGGAAATGACATTCAATTTTATACCGTAAAAGATGCAGAACATTATATTTGGTTCGGAAAATACTCGTCAGAAGTTTCAAAAATCACAGCAGCATACATTCAACAACAAAAAATTTATTCATCTCAATAAAAAAGCTTCCAAAATTAGTAGCCTTTTATTGTTATCTCTTTACAATCAGATGTGGCACTTTATCTACATCCCAATCAATTACCAAACCACCAGCTAAAGATTTCGCAACTTCTTTACCATATAAAAACTCACACAAATACAAAGCAGCTTCAAATGATTTTGCACCACCTGCAGAAGTAATATATTTTCCATCGTGCACAAAAAGCACATCTTTTCTAATATCTAAATCTGGAAATGCAGTTCGCATTTGATCTATATCAGATGGAAATGTAGTTGATACTTTACCTTTTAGAACACCTGCTTTAGCCAAGACAAAAGCACCATCGCAATGTGACGTAATAAACTGTGCTTCTTTATCAACTCTTTGAATAAACTCTAACATTGCTTTATCTTCTAAATCAGAATCTAAATGATGCTCGGCACTTGGCACTACCAAAATATCGATTTGAGGCAAACTGTCTTTTAGATAATTAAAATCTGGTAGAATTCGCATGCCTTCAAAGGTTGTAATTGCAGCATCTGTATTTGCCACTGTAAACACATTCATTTGTTTGATTCCTTTTCTAAAAATAGTATGCTGAAAAATATCAAACGGAGCTGTTAACTCTGTATTGTAAGTTCCATCCATAATTAAGAAAGCTACATTATATCGTCCTTCTTTGATTTCTGGAAATTCCTTTTTAACAACTACGTTTTCTTTTTTATCAGCTGGTTGATTACAGCTAGTTATGAATAATAAAAACAGAAAAACAACTAAATATCTCATCGGTATGTTTGGTTTTAAGTTTGATAAAAGTATTAAAAATGGATTTAACCTTTCAAATGATTTTGTAACTATTTTTTCTTTTGTAGATTTACTTCCAAATCAACTTAATTCTCATCATGAAAAAACAACTTTTCTACTCCGTTTTAACGCTCTTTTTAGTGACTACATTTATCAGTTGTAATTCAACAACAGAAGATGCTCCTAAAAAAACAAACACCTATGTACAAGACAATTTCACTAAAAAAGAAGTTACCATAGAAATGCGAGATGGAACTAAATTACATACCGTAATTTATGCTCCAAAAGACCAAAGTAAAACCTATCCAATATTACTACAAAGAACTCCTTATAGTTGTGCTCCATACGGAGATGGAAAATTTAAGACTAGAATTGGTCCAAATTCACAATTAATGAAAGAAGGGAATATTGTAGTATATCAAGATGTTCGTGGACGTTGGATGAGCGAAGGTGTGTATGACAATATGAGAGCCTACATTCCTAATAAAAAAGAAAATCAGGCTGATGAAACTACAGATACCTATGACACTATTGACTGGCTAGTTAAAAACGTAGATAATAACAACGGAAATGTTGGTACTTGGGGAGTTTCATATCCTGGGCATTACGCAACGGTTTCTACAATTGATGCGCATCCTGCTTTAAAAGCGGCTTCTCCACAAGCGGCTATTGGAGATTTTTTCTTTGATGATTTTCATCATAATGGGGCATTTTTATTGAGCTATTTTAGAGCCGTTTCTTTATTTGGAGCCTATAAAGACCAACCAACCGACACTGCTTGGTATACATTACCTAAAATGAATTCTCAAGATCAATATCAATTTTTCTTAGATGCTGGGCCATTAAAAAACTTAAACAAGTATTTTAGAAAGGAAGCAGTAGATAATGCATCTCCTCCAAACAATGATAAAATCGATGATTATTTCTGGAAAGAAATTGTTGATCATCCAAATTATGATGCTGTTTGGAAAAGTAAAGGAATCATTCAACATTTAGATAAAGTTCCTTCTACAGTTGCAACAATGACTGTTGCTGGTTTGTTTGATGCAGAAGATTTATACGGACCAATAGAAACCTATAAAAACATTGAAAAAAATCAACCAAACAACTACAATACTTTTGTATTTGGACCATGGGATCACGGAGGGTGGACAAGAAGTTCTGTAAAAAATACCGTTGGAAATTATTACTTTGGAGACTCAATTTCTTTAAAGTTTCAAAAAGAAATAGAATCAAAATTCTTTAATCATTTCTTAAAGGGAAGCGGAGACAAAAACTCTGGATTACCAGAAGCCTATGTATATGATTCAGGTAAAAAAGAATGGAATTCGTACGATGCTTGGCCTCCAAAAAATGTTGTAAAACAAGATTGGTTTTTATCTGACAACCAAGAATTGACTGCTACTAAAAAAGGAAACAAAGCAATCAAATTTATCAGTGACATCAAACGTCCTGTTCCCTATTCTGAAGATATTAAAACAGTGTTTACACCAAGAAAATACATGACAGACGATCAGCGTTTTGCTGCTCGAAGACCAGATGTATTGGTTTTTGAAACAGAAGTTTTGACAGAAGATTTTACTCTAGCTGGTGATATTTTAGCCAAGTTAAAAGTAGCAACTACAGGTTCTGCAGCAGATTGGATTGTTAAAGTAATTGATGTACATCCTGCAGACACAAAAGACAATAACAAAAATATGCAGAAGCATTTAAAAATGAGCAATTATCATTTAATGGTACGTAGTGAAGTTTTAAGAGGACGATTTAGAAATAGTTTCTCAACCCCAGAACCTTTTACACCCAACAAAAAAACAAACGTAAATATCAAATTGCAAGATGTTCATCACACGTTTAAAAAAGGGCATAAATTACAGATTCAAGTGCAAAGTACCTGGTTTCCTTTAATCGATTTGAATCCGCAGACCTATGTAGACAATATTTATAAAGCAGATGAAAAAGATTTCAAAACCCAAACGCATACTGTATTTACAGATTCTAGTATAGAATTTTCAGTATTAAAAAAATAAGAAATGAAAAAGCTACTGATACTATGTATTATTGCCTTTGTTAGTTGTACAGAAAACAAAGAAATTACAGAACAAGAACGCTGGGAACAACATGCTAAAAACACAGAAATTATTCGAGATGATTTTGGTGTTCCTCATGTATATGGTAAAACTGATGCCGATGCTGTATTTGGATTATTATATGCGCAAGCAGAAGATGATTTTAATCGTGTAGAACGGAATTATATTTGGGCAATTGGAAGATTAGCTGAAGTTGAAGGAGAAAAATCGTTGTATAGCGATTTACGTGCTCGACTTTACATGACTAAAAAAGAAGCTCAACAACATTTTGATGAAAGTCCAGAATGGTTACAAAAACTATGTATCGCTTTTGCGGATGGATTGAATTACTATCTAAAAACACACCCCGAAGTAACGCCTAAATTAATCACTCATTTTGAACCTTGGATGCCAATGTATTTTAGTGAAGGATCTATTGGAGGCGATATTGAAAGAGTTTCAACTAGAAAAATCAAGTCATTTTATGATAGTTCAAATAAAAATTTGGCTATTTCTGATGGGTTAATCAGATTAAAAGATGATGAACCAAGAGGTTCAAACGGATTTGCAATTGCTGGAAAGAAAACAAAATCTGGTAATGCGATGTTATTAATCAATCCGCATACATCATTTTTCTTCAGAGGAGAAGTACATATGGTTAGTGAAGAAGGATTGAATGCGTATGGGGCAGTAACATGGGGGCAATTTTTTGTCTACCAAGGATTCAACAGCAAAACTGGTTGGATGCACACATCTACTGGAACAGATATTATTGATGAATTTGAAGAGACTATTGTAAAGAATGGCTCAAAAACTTCGTACAAATATGGAGAAGAAATAAGAGCGATGGATTCTATCAAAGTACATATAAAATACAAATCTGCCAATGGTCAACATGAGAGATCTTTTATGACCTACAGAACACATCACGGACCAATTACACATGCAAATGGAGAGAAATGGGTAACAACGGCCTTAATGTGGAGTCCTGTTAAAGCATTGATTCAATCCTTTACAAGAACAAAGAAATCAAATCATAAAGAGTTTAATGAAATGATGGATATTAGAACCAACTCCTCTAATAATACTGTCTATGCAGATGCTGATGGAACTATTGCCTATTATCATGGTAATTTTATTCCGAAAAGAGATGTGAGTTTCGATTATACAAAACCAGTAGATGGAAGTAATCCTAAAACAGATTGGCAAGGATTGCATGCATTAGAAGACAATATTCTGCTGTTAAATCCGCCAAATGGATGGATACAGAATTGTAATTCTACACCTTTTACAAGTGCGTTGGAATACAGTCCAAAAAAAGAAGATTATCCTGCGTATATGTATTCGTTTCCAGAAAACTACAGAGGAATTCATGCTATTCCTTTATTAACACAAGCAACAGATTTAACTGTAGATTCTTTAATTGACTTGGCATACGATACGTATTTACCTGGTGCAGATGTTTTAATCAGCGGGTTGTTAGATGCGGCAAAAAAAGCACCTGTAAAATCCAATGAAGCTAGTGCAGCAATTGAATTACTTAAGAAATGGGACTTTAGAGTTTCTGAAAGTTCTGTTGGAATGACATTAGTACAATTTTACAGAAACAGTTACTATCGTTCTGGAAAAATCCCAAGAATGGTTGGTAATAAAAGAATTAGTAGACTTGGAAGGTTCGAATACATGAGTAAAACGGCTACACCAAAAGAAAGACTTGCTGTTTTTCAACAAAGTTTAGATAAGCTGAAAGCAGATTTTGGCTCTTGGAAAACACCTTGGGGAGAATTCAATCGTTACCAACGTAATGATGCAAAAATCAGGCAAGACTTCAACGATGCAAAACCAAGTTTACCTGTAGGAATGGCGTCGAGTTCATGGGGAGCTTTGGCTTCATTCGGAACACGTTTTGGAAAAGACACAAAGAGACAATACGGAACATCTGGAAATAGCTTTGTTGCTGTAGTAGAATTTGGAGACAAAGTAACTGCAAAAACAATGCTAGCTGGCGGACAAAGCGGAGATGTAAATTCACCACATTTTTCAGATCAATCTCAGCGTTATGCAGACAAACAATTTAAAGAGGTTGCTTACTATAGAGAAGACGTATTAAAAAGAGCAAAGAAAACTTATCACCCAGGAAACAAGAAGTAATCAAACATAATACCATGAAAAAACAACTATTTTGGATCGCATTATTCGCCATAATCTTTTCAACAAATGCACAAGAAAAAGCTACCCCTATTTTTAAAGACGGGGAAGCACAGATTGTAGAAGCATTTAAAGACCCTAAAAATTGGATTCGCCATGACTTATGGGTAGAAACTACCTTTGATACTGATGGAGACGGAAAACTAGACAGAATGCATGTTGCCGTCACAAGGCCAAAACAAACAAAGACAGAAGGATTAAAATTACCTATTGTATATGAATCTAGTCCGTATTATGCTGGAACTGCAGGGTTTGGGAAAGGCTTATTTTGGGGTGTAAAACATGAATTAGGAGAAACTCCAAAACCAAGAACTCATTATGAAGTAACACGTAGAGGAAAACGACCTATAATTTCGAATTCTCAAATTAGAACTTGGGTTCCTAGAGGATATATTGTAGTACACTCTTCATCACCAGGAACAGGTTTGTCAGATGGATCGCCAACCGTTGGCGGAAAGAATGAATCACTTGCTCCGAAGGCAGTAATTGATTGGTTGTGTGGTAGAGCTAAAGGCTATACAAGTAGAATAGGGAATGAATCAGTAAAAGCTTTTTGGTCAACAGGAAAAGTTGGAATGACGGGAACGTCTTATAACGGTACAATTCCTTTAGCAGCTGCAACTACAGGAGTTAAAGGATTGGAAGCAATCATTCCAATTGCACCAAATACGTCATATTACCATTATTACAGATCAAATGGATTGGTACGTTCTCCAGGTGGATATTTAGGAGAAGATATTGATGTTTTGTATGATTTTATTCACAGTGGTGGAGAAGATTTAATTCCAAACCCTAATTACATTAAAGACAGTAAAGACTCTAAGAAATTTATCAGAAAAAGAGATTACAACAATGCCAGAGTTCGTGATACAGAAATGGCAAATGGACTAGATAGAGCTACAGGAGATTATAATGATTTTTGGGCTGGAAGAGATTATTTAAATCAGATGAAACCTATGAAAGCAGCCTTATTAATGTCGCATGGTTTTAATGACTGGAATGTAATGCCAGAGCATAGTTATCGTATTTATAAACGAGCGAAAGAAATGGGAATTCCTTCTCAAATTTTTTACCATCAAAATGGACATGGCGGACCACCACCAATGAAAATGATGAACCGTTGGTTTACACGTTATTTACACGGAATACAAAATAATGTAGAAAACGACGCAAAAGCGTGGATTGTGAGAGAAAATGACAAGAGAACTGAACCAACTCCGTATAAAGCATATCCAAATCCAGCTGCGAAACCTGTTACTTTACATTTGAATGCTGGTGCACCAGAAGTTGGAAGTTTATCAACAACAAAATCAAATTCTAAAACAAAAGAAACTTTAGTAGATAATTACTCGTTTTCTGGAGAAATCTTAGCACAAGCAGAAAACACAAATCATAGATTGCTTTTTGTAACGCCTACGCTTAAAGAAGATGTTCATATTTCTGGGTTAGTATCTATCACCGTAAAAATTGCGAGTAACAAACCTGCAGCAAATTTATCTATTTGGCTGGTTTCATTACCATGGAATAATGGGAGAAGAGCAAAAATTACAGACAACATTATTACACGTGGTTGGGCAGATTTACAGAATTACAAATCATTACGCAAAAGCAAACCTCTTAAACCTGGTAAGTTTTACGAAATGACTTTTGATTTACAGCCAGATGATCAAATCATTAAAAAGGGACAGCAAATTGGGTTAATGATTTTTTCTAGTGATAACAACTATACTTTACTGCCAAAACCAGGCACTGAGTTAACGGTTGACTTAAACGGAACTTCAATTACTATTCCGGTTGTTGGTGGAAACACTGCATTTGAAAACGCAACTAAAAAATAAAACTATGAAATTCACCTGTTCTGTAACCATAAACGTTTCTAAAGAGAAAGTGACAGCATATTTTGTCAATCCAGAGTATTTAAAAGAATACCAAGATGGTTTCCTTAGAAAGGAATTAATTTCTGGCGAACAAGGACAGGTGAATTCTATTTCAAGAATGTATTATAAACAAGGTAAAGGTGAAATGGAATTGACAGAAACCATACAGGCAAACAACCTTCCTGATGAATTTTTGGCACAATACCATCATAAGTTTACAGACAACACAATGAAAAGTACTTTTACCAGCTTAAGTGATAATCAAACTCGGTTTGATGCAGAAATTAATTATACAGCATTTAGAGGTTTTATTGTAAATATTATGGTCTTTATAGCACCTAACTTCTTTAAAAAGCAAGTTCAAAAATGGTTAAACAACTTTAAGGTTTTTGTAGAAAAGCTAGCGTAACAAATACTATTATGAGCAAAAACACAACCCAAAAGCAACTATGGAAATCTGGAGATTGGAGAAACACACCAAATGATAAGATTCCATATAATGGAATAGAAATATCTTGCTTATCTACTTATAATGATAATGAAAAGCTGTTATCTTTAGAAGTTTGTTTTTCTGATTATACATTTAGTTTAGAAGGAGTGAGTTCTACAATATCAAACTTACCAACAGATGATAAATGGACAGAAATTCCAAAACCTCTATTACCATTACCTAATGAAAAGAAGGTAAATCCTAATTTTTCAATTAAGAGTAATGTAAAGATTCAAAAAGTTACTGACGGTTCATATTTAAGAATACACCTCTCTTATGGTCCTAATGATTATAAAAGAGAAGAACTAGGGTTTATATTTAAGGTTTAATAAAATACACATTGAGTTAATCCAGCTTAATAAAGCATCCTTTTTTCAACTATCTTTGTCGCTTAAGCAAGAAACCTTTGAAAGACCTTTTATTAATAACTCCACCGTTTACTCAATTAAACACACCGTATCCTGCAACTGCATATCTCAAAGGATTTTTAAATACCAAAGAGATTTCGTCTTTTCAAATGGATTTAGGAATCGAGGTGATTTTGGAGTTATTTACTCAAGAAACTTTTAAAGATCTGTTTGATATTGCTTTCGAAAATGATACGATCGTATCAGGAAATTGTCAACGAATTTATACGTTAAGAGAAGATTATTTACAGCCACTAAACGAGGTGATTCTTTTTTTACAAGGAAAAAATCAAACATTAGCAAGGCAAATCTGCACAGATAACTTTCTCCCTCAAGCTTCTCGTTTTGAGCAGTTAGACGATATGGATTGGGCATTTGGTTCTATGGGAATGCAAGACAAGGCTAAACATTTAGCTACGCTATATTTAGAAGATTTATCCGATTTTATTATAGAATGTATTGATGAAAACTTTGGTTTTAGTAGATATGCAGAACGCTTAGGACAAAGTGCAAACTCTTTTAACGAGCTCTATGCACACCTTCAATTAGATATTACATTTATTGATGCAATAACGCTTTCAATCTTAGAAAAACACATCAACCAAATACAGCCAAAAATGGTGTGCATTTCTGTTCCTTTTCCTGGGAATTTATACAGTGCTTTTCGTTGTGCTCAATATCTAAAAGAAAACTACCCAAGTATTAAAGTATCCATGGGTGGCGGATTTCCAAATACCGAATTGCGCTCTTTAAAAGATGTACGAGTATTTGAGTTTTTCGATTTTATCACCTTAGATGATGGTGAATTACCAATAGAGTTGTTACACAAATACATCACTTCTGACAAAGAAGAATTTGACTTTAAAAGAACTTTTTTGTTTCAGAATAATACAGTAGTTTACAATAACAACTCAACCGAAAAAGACTACAAACAAAGCGAGGTTGGTACACCAGATTATTCTGATCTATTACTAAACAATTATATTTCTGTGATAGAAATTGCTAATCCGATGCACAGTTTATGGAGCGATGGAAGGTGGAATAAGCTCACGATGGCACATGGTTGTTATTGGGGGAAATGTACTTTCTGTGATATCTCTTTAGATTATATTAAGATTTACGAGCCAATTGCTGCCAAAACATTGGTAGATAGAATGGAAGAACTGATTGCTCAAACTGGTGAGAATGGATTCCATTTTGTAGATGAAGCTGCTCCACCTGCTTTAATGAAAGCCTTGGCATTAGAAATCATAAAACGTAAGCTGACGGTAACTTGGTGGACAAACATTCGGTTTGAGAAAAATTTTACTAGAGATTTATGTTCGCTCTTAAAAGCATCTGGTTGTATTGCTGTTTCTGGCGGATTGGAAGTTGCTTCTGATCGTTTGTTAAAGCTAATAGACAAAGGTGTAACTGTTGAACAGGTTGCACAGGTAACTCGCAACTTTACAGAAGTCAACATTATGGTACACTCGTATTTAATGTATGGCTATCCAACACAAACAATTCAAGAAACAATTGATAGTTTAGAAATGGTTCGTCAATTATTTGAATTGGGAATTTTACAATCTGGATTTTGGCATCAATTTGCGATGACGGCTCACAGTCCTGTTGGAATGAATCCAGAGGAATATGGAATCAAACCCAATTATCAAGATATTACATTTGCCAATAATGATGTAGAATTTGTTGATTCTACAGGTATTGATCATACCCAATTTAGCTTCGGATTAAAGAAATCGCTCTTTAACTTTATGCACGGAATTGGTTTTGATTCTCTAATTCAAGATTGGTTTGATTTTAAGGTTCCAGACACAACCATAGATCCAGATTATATCAGCGATAGTTTGGCTACAGAAACTATTTTCAATACTAAATCTACTGCTAAAATAGTGTGGTTAGGGAATACTCCACTGGTTTCTGAATTTACAAAAACCAAGAGAGGTCAAACGAGGCATTTGTTGCAATTGGCTTTTCACACAAAAACAGATTGTATAGAATTGGTATTAGAAAAAGAAACTGGAGAATGGTTCTTAGACATCTTAGAAACCTTAACCCCAACTTCACAAAAGCAAACTTCATTTAAACAATTAAAAACCGATTTCGAAACTCATTTTGATGATTTTGAACTCTTCTGGTATTCGAAACCTGTTCAGAACATCAAAGAATTAGGTTTATTGGTATTATAAATTTTCACAAGTCTAGTATTAGACCTCAATTACCAAGTACAAATACCTGATTTCAGCTAGACTTACATAAATAAACACCGCATCTTAAGGTTATAAAATGTTGATTTTTTATTTTTATTCAAAATAAATTCCTCTTTTATGAACTTAACAGAAACTAGCTATAAAGATCGCGTAAAACTTCCTTTATCATTTGATGTAGAAAAATTGTTGCCAGAATTTGAAGCATTAAAATTAGATGGCTTTGAATACTACAATGTAATTCCGTTACAATCTCCCGCTCATTTAGTTGATACTTCGATTCCATTTCCTCCACCAGCAGAAGACTATGCAGATGGATCTTGGTGTGATTGGTTAGGCACAAAAGAGTTAGAAAACTCGCCATATATAAAAAGTATTGTAGCCAAGTTTCAAGAACAAACTAAAGTTACCTTGGTTCGTTTATTACGTTTAGCACCAAACTCAGTTGTTAAAGAACATAGAGATGTCACATTAGGTTTGGAAGTAGAAAAATCTGTAATCAGGTTAACGATTCCTATTTTAAATAAAGAACAAATTGAATTTTATTTGAATGATACTATTGTTGATATGAAACCAGGAGAATGTTGGTATATGCGTTTAACAGACCCGCATAGCGTCATCAATAATGGAAATACTGAACGTGTAAACTTAACGATAGATATGATACCGAATGATTGGCTTCGAACTTTAATTGCAGAAAACCAATAAAAAAATATTCCTTTTTTCGATTTTAGTCTTTAGTCTTTAGTCTTTAGTCAAAACCTAACAATTCTTAAAAACTAGTCCAGAATTTACTTCTCCTAATTTTGCTTCAATTTCTTTGGCTGTTTTCGTGATTGATAAACCTCCCAAAGCTGTACAACGTAAATCAGTATCAATAGCTTTCCCTACTTTATCCATGGTATCAATCACTTCGTCTAGCGGAATTAAATGATCATAATTTGCCAATGCCATATTTGCACAAGAAAGTGCATTGGTAGCTGCCAACACATTTTTACCTAAACATGGTGCTTCTACTCTATTGGCTATTGGATCGCAAATCATTCCTAATGAGTTTTGTAAGGCAATAGAAGCAGCAGATAAAGATTGCTGTAAGCTTCCGCCTGCCATAAATACCAACGCTGCCGCTGCCATTCCTGCTCCAGAACCACATTCTGCTTGACAACCGCCAACTTCTGCAGCAAAAGTTGCATGTGCAGCAATAAAAACGCCAATCATAGAAGCCGCTAACATTGCTTTTATAGTTTCTTCTCTTTTTAATTTTAAGACAGAAGCAGCTCCAATAATAGCGCCAGGCAATGCACCGCAAGAACCTGCTGTTGGTGCTGCGACAATAATTCCCATAGAACTTTTTACTTCCATCATAGAGGAGACAAACATAATGATGGTATTCATCATATCACCTTTCAATAAATTATTTGCTTCTAGCTTTTCTTTAAATACAACAGATTGTGCTCCTAAAATCCGATCTTTAAATTGGGTTCCTTTCAATCCGCTTTGAATTGAACTTTCCATAACATCTACAATCTCACCCATTTTAAAAAAAACGGCATCATGAGAAATATTTCCTCTGGCACTTTCGTAATGCACAGCCAGTTCCCACAATTCTAAATACTTATCAGAATTATAGGCTAACATTTTTTCACATGTATTAAACGGAACTTTCAATTCGTTTCTAGACAATACCGGCAATACTGGCGAAATATATTTTACCGCTTGTACTTCTTTTAGCTCAGTAAGCATTTGTTGTATATCATCACTTGGAAAAGCATTTGATTTGATTTGAAAAAATTTAATATCTCCATCTAAAAACTTCACAGATTCATTTGGGATAAATTTTTCAATAAATTTGGAGACACTTCCTAGCTCCGAACAGTAAATGAGGGTTTCAAAATAATCGCCTTCCATGCTTACTTCATTTCCATCAACCTTAATCACATCAATCATTCCTCCACCAACAGAAATTGCGGTTAGCTCGTGTTTTTCTTTAGTATTTGTTAGTGTTAATTTATAGGTGTTTGGATGTGTCGCTTGTATATCAAGTATCTCAATATCTACATTAATCCGTGCTGCTTTTATTTCATCAACAGCAGTAACTAATCTTTCATCATAAGCTTCCCAACCTAAGAAACCACCAAATAACCCCATATCAGAACCTTGACTTTCATGGGTTGTTGCTAACGAACCTTTTGGATCAAATTCTATTAAAACATTGGTCAATTCAGCATCCATTAAATCTCTACAAATTCTTCCAATTCGTAAAGATGCGGCACAATGCGAACTAGATGGCCCTCGCATTACAGGGCCAATAACATCATTAAAAATACTTGGACAATTTGCCATAATCAAAAGAATTTGAGATACTTACTTCACAAATATAGACATTTTCAACAGGATTAAATAGCATCAATAATTGGATAATATGTACAATCATAAATGAGTAAATTGCATACTTAACTAATTACTTACTCATGAAAAAAATAATTCTGTTAGGCTTCTCCTTACTATTTTCATTTGTTACTTGGTCGCAAGAAACACTTACATTAGAAGATATTTATAAAAACGGAACCTATCGTTCTAAAGGTTATGGACCCGTTCGGTGGATGAAAGACAACAAAGGCTATTCTACCGTAGAAAGAAATACTACTGTTGGAGGCAGAGATATTATCAAATATGAAGCAAAATCTGGCGCTAGAAAAGTATTGGTCTCTGCAAAACAACTTATACCAAAAGGGCAATCTAAACCTTTGTCAATTTCTAATTACCAATGGTCATCAGACAATTCTAAATTACTGATTTTCACAAATACTCGTAAAGTTTGGCGTTATCACACCCGTGGAGATTACTGGGTGTTGGATATGAAAACAGGGAAACTAACACAACTAGGAAAACCTATTGAGCGCACCACTATGATGTTTGCGAAATTTTCTCCGGATGCAACTCGTGTTGGTTTTGTGAGTAAGAATAATATTTATGTAGAAAATATTGCTTCTGGCAAGAGTACACAAATCACTTTTGATGGTAGCACTGCTATTATTAACGGAACCTTTGATTGGGTTTATGAAGAAGAATTATCCTGTAGAGATGGTTTTAGATGGAGTCCAGATGGAACACAAATTGCGTATTGGCAATCAGATACTGAAGGTGTCGGTACATTTTATATGATTAACAATACAGATTCTATTTACTCAAAACCAATTCCATTACCATATCCAAAAGTTGGAACTACAAATTCTGCTGTGAAGGTTGGAGTTGTTAGTGCAAAAGGAGGAACTACAAAATGGTTCGATATTCCTGGTGACCCAAGAAATAATTATTTAGCTAGAATGGATTTTATTCCGAATTCTAATGAAGTAATGATTCAACAATTGAACAGAAAGCAAAACACAAATACGGTTAGAGTTGGAAACACAAAAACCATGTCTTTACACACTATTTTAGTTGACAAAGATGATGCTTGGCTAGATATTCACGACAATATTATGTGGCTTGAAAATGAAAAATATTTTACATGGACTAGTGAAAAAGATGGGTATTTGCATTTGTATAAAGTTTCTAGAGATGGAAAGAAAATGACAACAATTACAACTGGAAATATTGATGTTGTAAGAATCAATTGTATTGACCCAAAAAGTGGTTATGTATATTATACAGCTTCACCTGAAAATTACACCCAACGTTATTTATATAGAAGCAAAATTAATGGAAAATCGAAACCAGAACGAGTAAGTCCAGCGAATCAATCAGGACAGCATTCGTATCAAATTTCTGCCAATGCAAAATTTGCTATTCATGGATTTCAAAATGCAAGCACACCAAATACCATTTCTTTAATCAACTTACAAAAACACAAAACCATTCGTGTTTTAGAAGCAAATACAGAAATAAAACAGAAAGTTGCTAAGTTAAATTTAACTCCAAAAGAATTTTTAAAAGTTGATATTGGTGATGCTGTTTTTGATGCATGGATGATTAAACCCAAAGATTTTAATCCGAATAAAAAATACCCGATTGTATTTTATGTATATGGTGAACCAGCAGGATCTACAGTTCAAGACAATTGGGGCGGCGGAGATTTATGGCATCAATATTTAGCACAACAAGGATATGTGGTAATGAGTATTGACAATAGAGGAACCAGAACTCCAAGAGGAAGAGATTGGCGTAAATCTGTATATGGTCAAATTGGAATTTTAGCTGCACATGATCAAGCTGCTGCTGCTAAAAAAATATTCAAAACCTACTCATTTATTGACACAAACAACGTTGGAATTTGGGGTTGGAGTGGCGGAGGTCAAATGACAATGAATTGCTTATTTAGATATCCAGATGTGTATACTGCTGGTTTAGCAGTTGCTTTTGTAGCAGACCAACGTTTGTATGATAATATTTATCAAGAACGCTATATGGGTTTATTAGAAGAAAACAAAGCCAATTATATTGCTGGGTCTCCTATTTCACATGCAAAAAAACTAGAAGGAGATTTAATGATCATTCATGGAACTGGAGATGACAATGTGCATTATCAAAGTTTTGAGAGAATGGCAAACGAGCTGATCAAACACAATAAGATGTTTGACATGATGGCTTATCCAAATAGAGACCACGGAATTAGAGGCGGAAACACTTCGTATCACTTACGACAAACGATGATAAAATATTGGAAAAAGGTTTTTTCTAAAAAGAAAGATTTTGTTAAAGTTAAACAATAGATAAACAAAAAAAGCACTACAACTAGTAGTGCTTTTTTATGTCCTTAATTAACTCGCCAAGGTGGGTTTTTACGATTGTCACCTCCAAAAAATAAAATTATTTTATTTCCATCTGGGTCTAATACATGTGCTTCTCTCCACAACCATCTTTGATCAACGGGTAATTGTGTAAAAGAAACTCCTTTTGCTTGTAATTGTTTTACTAACTCATCTAGTTTGTCATCTTCAAAATAAATTGTAATTCCGTCACCACTAGGTAATTCATCAACTAAATGAACAGAAAATGTTGCATCGCCGTCTGGTAATTCGAACCGAACATATCTAGGCAACGCATCTACAATAAGCTGCATCCCTAGTTTTTTATAAAATACCACTGATTTTTCTACATCTAAAGACGGAATTGTAAGCTGATTTAATCTCATGTTGTTTGTTTTTCTTTTTTAACCATAAATTTTAAAATCAATAAAAATATAATACATAAAATGGCTACTCCAAATACTATATTCCAAGTAGATTCAAACCCTAAAGAGTCTACCAATTGCATTCCCGAATTATGACTGAAAATATGTGCAAATGAAAATGCAATACTATACAACGCCATATATTCTCCTTGGTTTCCTTTTTTGGCTCTATCCATTGCAAAGGCGTTTGAAAAAGGAAATGCAATCATTTCTCCAATAGTCATTAACATCATCGCAACCACTAATACACCTACCCAAGAAGTTAAATTTAATACGATAAAACTTAGTGCTGTTAAGATCGCTCCAAACAACATCAATCCTGATTTTGTATACTTGCCATCTTCTAACCATTTTACCAATGGCATTTCAAGTAAAAAAATAACCAATCCATTTAATCCTAATAGCAATCCAATCTCCAATTCAGACAAATAATGCACCTCCTTATAGTATAATGGCATCGTAGAAAAGTATTGTAAAAATACCGCTCCAAATAACATCATCCCAATTAAAAAAACCCAAAAAGCTTTATCAGAATATGCAGAAACAGGATTCTCAACTTTTATTTCATCCAATACTTTGGCTTTCTTAGGATGCAAAATTTGCAACAATAGAAACCCCGCAAACAGACAAGTAATTCCATCAACCCAAAATAAACCTCCATATCCTATCGAAGTAATAATCAATCCACCAACAGCTGGTCCAGCAGAGAAACCTAAGTTAATTGCCAAACGGATTAGCGTAACCGAACGTGTTTTATTTTCTGGTTTACTATATGAACTTAATGCAACAAACATTGCTGGTCTAAACATATCTGCTATTAACATCAGAAAGAAAATTCCAGAACAAAAGCCTACAAAAGTAGTTACATACTGCATCAGTATAAAAGCTATTCCAGTTCCAAGTAAACTTAAAAACATCACTTTATAATACCCAAATTTATCTGTCAACTTTCCTCCTAACCAAGAACCGATAACAGACCCTAATCCGAAGAAAGACATTATCCAACCGACATCTGACAGTTGAAGATTTAAGCTTTCGGTTAAATAAAGAGATAAAAACGGAATTACCATAGTTCCAGCTCGGTTAATTAATGTGATTAATGCTAACCACCAAACTTCTTTAGAGAGCCCTTTAAAGGTGTCGAGGTAATTAAAATATAGTTTTTTCATGCCTGTGAAATTTTGGTTGTTGATGTTGAATTGAAAACTTTGTAAAAATAAAAAGTCCGACTGTGAAGTCGGACTTTTTATGATTGTTTGATTTTATATTGATATTATCAAAACATATAGCAGACTCGACTCGTACGTGTAGAACACGACTGAATGGTTTTATATGTAATGACATTTTTCATTTTCTCTTTTTTAAGATGGCTCAAAACTACATAAATTATTTGTAAAGTTGTATTTTTATTTTTTAAAATATTTTAATCATGAAAAACGCACTTACTCTATTATTTTTCTTATTTGCATTTAATATCACAGCTCAAGATTCGCATACTAAAGAAATTATGGATTATAGATATGAGCAAAACTTAAATTTTCACGATAGAAATAAATCTCCATTAACTAAAGAAGATCAAAAAACGTTTACAGCATTAGATTTTTATAAAATTGATAAAAAATATAAAGTTCTTGCAACCTTAGTAAAGGAGAAAAATCCTGTTATTTTCGGAATGCAAACTACAACTGACAGGAAACCTTTATACATAAAATATGGAGTTATCACTTTTACCATTGATGGAAAACAACAGCAATTAAATATTTATCAGAACAAAGACTTTGGTAGAGATCCACAATATAAAGATTATTTATTCTTACCGTTTACAGACAAAACTAGTGGATCTACTTCTTATGGTGGTGGACGTTATGTTGATGTATCAACTACTAATGAAAATGCTAACGGAACTGAGATTACAATTGATTTTAATAAAGTTTATAATCCGTATTGCGCATATAGCGGCCGTTATTCTTGCCCAATTACACCTAAAGAAAATCATATTACAGTACCAATAAAAGCTGGCGTAAAAGCGTACAAAAAACACTAGTTTTTTTTCAAGAATTAATCGAAATCTCTTCTAGTAAATCTAATTCGATTGCTTTGTCTAATGCAAGATATAATCCTTCTACAACTTCATGCCAAACTGCATTTGCTTTTCCATTTGCAATAGTAATTACGGCATAATTATCTTCACTTTTATACTGTACAACTTCGTTTATAATTTATTCTCAATACAGTTTTTTAGCAGATTTCTCAATCGCGTCTCTTTCAAAATGACACTTGTGTTATTTAATAATATACATTCCAGCAAAAACGGCTAAAAATCCAACTACAAAACTTGCAATAGTGTATAACGCGAAACTCATAAAATCTCCTGATTTTAAAAACACATGGTTTTCATAAGCAAAAGCTGAAAAGGTTGTAAATCCGCCACAAAAACCGGTAGCAAGAATCAATGTATGGTTTTCAGTAAGTGCTTCATTTTTGGCTGCCAAACCAAGGATAATTCCAATTAACAAACTCCCTAAAATATTTGCCATAAAAGTTCCGTAAGGAATTCCAGTTTCCGAGTTGTTTAAGTATTTCCCAATCACATACCGTAGGACACTTCCAAATCCGCCACCAATAAAAACTAGGAGTAATTGCTTCATATTACAGTTTTATTTGATCAATATCAGACCAATTCCATTTTCCTGTAATGGTCCCTTTGTTAAGCATCATCAAGCCTGGGTTTGCTCTTACCATTGTTTTTAGAGTAGTTCCATCGCAAAATAAGAAATCAAAAGGCAACTCGTATTTTTCTTTTGCTAGAATTAATTCGTCTGTAAAAGAAGCTGAGGCTCCATATACAGAATACCCTTCTTTAATTGCTTTTTCTGTAATTTCTTTGATTGATTTGAATCCATTACTATCTGCTTTTTGCAAATCATATACAATTACCAATAACACTTTTTCTTTAGCTAAAATTTCTGGAGCTAAATCGCTTTGTGCATCTTCTAAATAGAAATCGTGAATTTTAGGAATTTCGCCATCGTCTTTATATTTCATTCCTTCTGGAATGTTATTTCCAATTGCATAGGCTCTAAAGTCTATAATTGGCAAATGTACCAATACGTGATAGGTAATATACAGCGATGCAAAAAATGAGATATAGGTAATGATTTTAGGGAGTTTACCTGACGCTATTGGCTTAATCTCTTTAATTCTAAATAACAATATCAGAATTAGAACTGCAAGAATTACATCTTTATAAAATGATTGCCAAGGCGTTAATTTGATTGCATCTCCAAAACAACCACAATCTGTTACTTTGTTATAATACGCAGAATACCATGTTAAAAATGTGAAGATGGTTATCATTCCTAATAAACTAAAAACGGTAGCTTTTGCTTTCCATCCTACCAAAATTGCGACACCTAATACAATTTCCGCAATAATTAGTATAATTGAAAATGCCAATGCATACGGAACTAAAAACTCCATATTTAACACACTTTCGCTAAAGTATTCTTCGAATTTAAATTGAGAACCAATTGGATCCACCAATTTTACAAAGCCAGAAAATATAAATAATGCTCCGACTAAGATTCTTGAGATGTATACTAGTAATTTCATAACATTTATTTTTTAACCCATATGAATCATTGCAAAAACTGCATAATTAATCATGTCTTGATAATTAGCATCAATCCCTTCAGAGACTAATGTTTTTCCTTTATTATCTTCAATTTGTTTTACTCGTAACAATTTTTGTAAAATCAAATCTGTTAAGGAAGAAATACGCATATCACGCCAAGCTTCACCATAATCATGGTTTTTATTTTCCATCAATTCTTTGGTAATAGCAATATGTTTATCGTACAATTCGGTTGCTTCTTCTGTATTCAAATCTGGAGTTTCAACAAAGCCCAATTCTAATTGAATTAACGCCATAATAGAATAATTGATAATTCCAATAAACTCAGACTTCTCTCCTTCATCTACCTTTCTTACAGAATTCTCTTGCAATTGTCTAATACGTTGTGCTTTAATAAATATCTGATCTGTTAACGACGGTAAACGTAAAATTCTCCATGCACTTCCATAATCGCTCATCTTTTTAACAAATAGACTTCTACATTCTTCTACTACCGCATTGTATTGTTCTGATGTATTCTGCATTTTCTTCATTTAAAACTTATCTTTCAAAAATAGTAAATCTTCAATGCTTTTCTTTTATTTTTACAAAAGAAATTTAAAATTCCTTTTATGAAAAAAGTGGTTGTTTTTTGTGGCTCTAGTGTCGGATTCAATTCTGTCTACAAAGAGGCTGCAATAGAATTGGGTAACTATTTTGCAAACAACAATATTTCTATGGTTTATGGTGGTGGGAAAATTGGAATGATGGGTGTAATTGCAGACACCATTCTTGCTGAAAAAGGCGAAGTTATTGGAGTAATCCCGAAGCTATTAGAAAAAGAAGAGGTTGTTCATAGAGAAGTTTCTGAATTGATCATCACAAAAAAAATGAGTGACCGTAAAGTAATTATGAGTAAACTTATTGATGGATATATTACCTTACCTGGCGGATTTGGAACTATGGATGAATTGTTTGAAGCATTGACTTTAAATCAACTTCATATAGAACAAAAACCTATTGGTTTGTTAAACGTAAATGGTTTCTTTGATTATACATTAAAGCAATTGGATGTTATGGTTACAGAAGGGTATTTAAAACAATACAATAGAGATTTATTGTTAATAGATGATTCTGTTGATGGCTTACTACAACAAATGCTTAATTATAAAGCTCCAGAAAAATCACATGTAATAAATAAAGTTGTACGCTAATGATAACAATTAACTGCAAAGGAAAACTAATTGATTTTTCTACTCCCAGAGTTCTGGGGATTTTAAATATTACGCCAGATTCATTTTTTGATGGTGGTTCTTATAAAAACGAAACTGACATCTTAACTAAAGTAGAAAAAATGCTTACAGAAGGAGCAACTTTTATTGATGTTGGCGCGTATTCTTCTAGACCGGGAGCGAAACATATTTCTGAAGAAGAAGAATTGCAACGTATTATTCCAATCATTAAATTATTAGTGAATCATTTTCCTGACATTATAATTTCAGTAGACACATTTAGAAGTAATGTCGCAAAAGAAGCGATTGCCGCCGGCGCAGCAATTATCAATGATATTTCTGGCGGTAAAATGGATGCAAACATGTTTGAAACTGTTGCGAAACTGCAAGTCCCCTATATAATAATGCACATGTTAGGAACGCCACAAAACATGCAGAAAAATCCACAATATACTGATGTTACCAAAGAAGTGATTTCATTCTTTGCTGAACAGATTTTTAAATTACACCAATTAAAAGTGAATGACATACTCATTGACGTTGGATTTGGGTTTGGAAAAACAATTGAACATAATTACGAGTTATTAAAAAATTTAGCATTATTAAAAAATTTAGACGCACCGATTTTAGCAGGGATTTCTAGAAAATCAATGCTATACAAACCTTTAGACCTCACTCCTAAAACAGCATTGAACGCAACAACATCTGCGAATACTATTGCTTTATTAAATGGCGCAACTATTTTACGAGTTCATGATGTAAAAGAAGCAATGGAGGCTATTAAAATAGTAGGACAACTGTCTTAAATTTTCTGTACATTTACAACATCAGCAAAAAAATCTATGTTAGACTTTATCGATTTTTCTTTTTTAGACATACTAGATATTCTTTTAGTAGGCGTTTTACTTTATTACATCTATAAACTTCTTAAAGGAACTGTAGCTATTAATATTTTTATAGGAATTGCTTTTATTTTCTTAATCTGGAAAGTTACCCAAGCATTGAAAATGGAAATGCTAAGTGGAATCTTAGGTTACTTATTAAGTGGTGGAGTTATTGCACTAATCATTGTATTTCAACAAGAAATTAGAAAATTTCTATTAATGATTGGAACTACTAATTTTTCCTCTAAAAAAAGTTTTCTAAAACAATTAAAGTTCTTGCAGTCTGAAATTGAAACAGAGAATGATGTAGACACTTTAGTGGATTCATGCATCAAATTATCTAAAAGTAAAACGGGTGCTTTAATTGTCTTAGAACGCACCAATAATTTAGATTTCTTGATTAATTCTGGCGACAGTATGAATGCTTTTTTAAATGAAGCAATTTTAGAAAGTATCTTCTATAAAAATAGTCCTTTGCATGACGGAGCTACTGTTATTAGAGATAATTATATTGTAGCTACACGAGTAGTTTTACCGTTATCTAATGAGAAAATTCCTGCTAGATTTGGACTAAGACATAAAGCTGCTATTGGTGTTACAGAAAAAACCGATGCGCTTTGTTTGTTAGTTTCTGAAGAAACAGGAGAAATTTCTTACATAAAAGATGGGGCTTTTGATTTGTATGCAGATTATAACGAATTGAAAGAAAAATTAAAAGAAGATTTAAATTAATCCTACACAATCACTTCTGTACTACTAAATTGTTTGTCGTACAAATTCTTATAATATCCTGCTGTTTTTTCTAATAACTGTTGATGAGTTCCTTCTTCTACAATAAAACCTTTGTCCATTACAATAATTTTATCCGCTTTTTTAATTGTCGCTAATCTGTGAGCAATTACAATAGAAGTTCGACCTTTTGTAATTGTATCGGTCGCAAACTGAATCATTTGTTCTGCATGTGAATCTACAGAAGATGTAGCTTCGTCTAAAATTAAAATGCTTGGTTTACTCACATAAGCACGTAAAAAAGCAATTAACTGTCGTTGACCTGAAGACAACATGGCTCCTCTTTCTTTCACATTATAATGATAGCCATTTGGTAAACTCATTATAAAATCGTGAATTCCGATTTGTTGTGCAGCCTTTTGAACTTCTTCTAAAGAAATTGCTTCATTCTTTAAGGTAATATTATTTAAAATTGAATCTGAAAATAAAAACACGTCTTGTAAAACTATTGCAATTTGATTTCTTAAAGAATGTAAATTATAGTCTTTAACTGAAACTTCATCTACACAAATCTGACCTGCATTTATTTCATAAAAACGATTGATTAGGTTTATAATCGTTGATTTTCCAGCACCTGTAGCACCAACAATTGCTACTGTCTGTCCTTCTTCAACTTGAAAAGAAATTCCTTTTAACACTTCTTCTTCTTTTATATAACTAAAACGAACGTCTTTAAATTCGATTTTCCCCTTTAGATTTTCTGCGATTACAGTTCCGCTTTTATCAATACTACTTTCAGTATCCATAACTCCAAAAACACGCTCTCCAGAAACGATTCCCATTTGTAATGTGTTAAACTTATCTGCAATTTGACGCAGTGGTCTAAACAACATCTGAGTCATCATAATAAAACCCATGATTTCTCCAAGCTGTACACTTGGGTCATTTAAAGCTTGTACTCCACCAAACCAAACTAGCAAACCGATTGCTATAGATGATAAAATTTCTGCTACCGGGAAAAATATTGAATAATACCAAACAGCTTTTACGTGTGCTTTTTTATGCTTATCGTTTATCTCCACAAAATTATCGTACTCTATTTTCTCTCTACTAAAAAGCTGCACTATTTTCATTCCAGTAACTCTCTCTTGAACAAATCCATTTAGATTTGCTACTTGATTACGAACTTCTTGAAAAGTAGATTTTATAGCAATTTGGAATAATTTGGTTGCATACACTAAAATAGGTAACATTGCCAACGCAATTAAGGCCAATTTCCAATTCGTAATCAACATCACTACAATTACTACCAACATTTTGAAAATATCACTAATAATCATAAATAACCCCTGACTAAAAGAACTGGCAATGGTTTCGATATCAGACACCACTCTAGTCACTAATTTCCCAACAGAAGTTGTATCGAAATACGACATTTTAAATTGTAAAATTTGTCTAAATATCTTAGACCTCATATCTCTTACAATATGCTGAGCAATCCAATTGGCAAAATAAATAAACAGTACATTTAATACTACTTCAACAATTAAAATTGCCAACATTAATAAAATATAATTTAATAATGTGTTTTCATTTTTGGTGGCGATAAAATCATTTACAGTATCACCAAGTAAAATAGGTCTAGCAACAGACAACAAACCAGAAATTACAACTGCTAATGATGCTATTACAAAATGAGTTTTATAGTTTTTTGCAAAACTTAAAATCCTCATAAATATTTTTGCATCAAATGCCTTTCCAGCTTCTTTCTTACTCATTCTTAATACGTAATTTCGGTTAAAAACAATCCTCTTGCAGGAACTGACAACCCTGCATTTGATCTATCTTTACTTAGTATAATTTTTCTAAAATCTTCTTTGGTAATTTTACCTTTACCTACATCTACTAAAGTACCTACAATAGCCCTAACCATATTTCTTAAAAAACGATTGGCAGTAATA
Organism: uncultured Flavobacteriaceae bacterium; assembly: GCA_913062575.1. Taxonomy (GTDB): domain Bacteria; phylum Bacteroidota; class Bacteroidia; order Flavobacteriales; family Flavobacteriaceae; genus Polaribacter. Next base: position 28,815 of record CAJXVT010000027.1, read on the forward strand.
TGAAACGTCAATAAATTTCCGTTTTGAATCCAAATAGCTTTAGTTACAGTACAATTAAATGTTTTTACTTCTGTTTTCACTTTAGAAAACGCTTGGAAATCCTCATATTCTAATAAAACATCAGCAGCTTCATTCATTGCTTCAACATCTAATTTTTGATGAAATAGTTGCCAAGTACTTTCTAATAAAAAAGGATTACGTCCTAACCAAACTCTATACTCATAACTTCTAGCTAACGCATCAAACCGAACATGTTTTTCGTCTGTAACTTTTTCTATATTAAGAACAACAATATCTTCTGGCAGTAAAGAGTTAAATTTGAAAACATAATTGGTATCCAGGTTTTTTTCTGTATCAAAATGGGCAAACATTTGCTCAGCATGAACTCCTGTATCTGTTCTCCCTGCACCAACTACACTAAGTGTCTCTTGTAAAACCGTACTTATGGCTTTATTAAGTTCTTCTTGAATTGAGTTTGCATCAGGCTGAATTTGCCATCCATGATAATTTTTCCCTTGGTATGAAATTTCTATAAAATATCTCAAAAAACTAGTACTTTTGTAAGAGTCAAAACTACATAAATTTATTTGGTTACACACATTTTAAAAATATGAAAAAGATTCTTCTTCTATCTGATACACATAGTTATATTGATGCGCAAATTTTAAAGTTTGTAAAACAAGCTGATGAAGTTTGGCATGTTGGAGACATTGGTGATTTAAAAGTAACTGACACTATTAAAAACTTAAAACCATTACGAGCAGTTTATGGAAATATTGACAATGCTGATGCGCGATTAGAATTCCCTTTAGACAATAAATTTACTGTAGAAAATGTTTCTGTTTGGATGACACATATTGGTGGATATCCTAACAAATACAACCAACGAATCAGAGAAGAAATAAAATTAAATTCACCAACAATTTTTATTAGTGGACATTCTCATATTTTAAAAGTGCAATATGACAAAAAACTTAATTTATTGCATTTAAATCCTGGTGCAGCTGGCAATCATGGATTTCATAAGGTGAGAACTATGTTGCGATTTACAATCGACAAAGAAAAAATAAAAGAGTTGGAAATTATTGAACTCGCTATACGCGGGTAACTTCTATTTCTAAAATAGGTAATACAATGTCAATTTTTGTTCCAGTTTCTGCATTAGAATCTATATGGAACTCTCCTTTCATCATTTGTATACGAGCATCAATTTGGTTGATTCCTAGTCCATCTTTTTTAACTGCTTCTTGTTTATCAAAACCTTCACCGTTATCTTTAATATAAATAAACAACTTACCCTCTTTGTCTTCAATCTTTACAATAGCTCTTGTAGCATTACTATGCTTTAAAACATTGTTTACAAACTCTTGAATAATGTTATTTACTTTAATTTCAAAGTTTTGTTGGTAACGTCTAACATTTTTAATTTTAGTCTCTATCGTAATTTGAGAATTTGAAAATTTATCTGCCATATCTTTAATAGCATATTTCAATCCAAATTTCAATAAAACGGATGAAACTAAAGTATGTGATAAATCTCTAATAGTTTGTGAAGCTTCTACGATGATTTTTTGGGTTTTGTCAATTTCTATTGGCGTATTACCATTGAATTGCATTTTACTTGCTTGCAAATGTAAATTGGCCGACGATAATAAAGAACTAACACTATCGTGCAAAGTTTCTGCTATTTGTTTACGTTCTGTTTCTTTGCCATCTAAGGTTGCATTTAAGATACGTACTTGAGATTCTGACTTTAATTTCTCTAGCTTACTTTTTTGTGCTAATTGAGTTTGAGAAAGTTTTAACTTTAAATTATTCTGACGTAGCTTATAGTTGTATAACAGAACTCCAGAACTGATTAAAATCAACAACGCTAAACCTCCAAGATAATAATTAGTTTTACGTTCCTCGGCTATTGCCAAATTTACTTTTTCTTTTGCTAGATTCACTTGGTGCTTTTCATAAATCTGTTGCATAACATGTTCAAAATTCACGCTTCTCAAACTATCTTTTATATCATATGATTTCTCTTGATAGTTATAAGCGGTATAATCTTTTAAATTGTATAATGCCCAAGCCAAGTTCAAATATAAATCTCTTTTGTATCTAAAAGCTGTACTACTTTTATCGTTCTCAATTAAATTGATCGCTTCTAAGTAAATTTCTTTAGACTTCTTATAGCTCTCTTCAAATGCGTAAATGCTAGCTAGGTTCCCTAAAGCGGAAGCTTCAAACAGTTTGTTTTTTGTTTTCCTTCTTATTTCAATAACTTTTAAAGAAAATTCTCTTGCTTTATCATATAAAGAATCCTGAATATAAATACCTGATAAATTGTTATATGCAGATGCTTTTACAGTTAATAATTCATCATTTAATGAATTTAGATTGACTAGCTCTTTAAAAAAATACGTTGCACTATCTTTTTTCTTTATTGCTAAGTATTCTGATCCTAATCTTAAAAAAATATTTGCTAGATATTTATTTTTTGACGCAACAACTCCGTACGTTTTATTTTTTTCACTAAAGTAATATTTATCTTGCCTTAGGAGCAAATTCTTAGATATATTAAGATATTCAAGAGACTTATTATGGTCATTTAGTTTTATAAATAAATCTCCAATCATGAAAGTGGTTAAAAACTCTAAATCTCTATCATTCTTTTTTTTGGAATCATCAAGTAATTTTAAACCTAAGGCTAAAGAATTTGAGTAATCGTTTTTCTTAATACTCTTTTTAATTTTCAAATACCTATTAACTAAAATAGTATCCCCTTTTTGCTGTATATATAAAGGAGAAGCCTCTATAATACAAGCTTCTCCTTTAACTACTCCTTTAAAAGCAATTGCTTTTAAATTAAACATTAGAAATAAAAAAAATATTACTTTGTTTTTGATATTCAAAATTTCTATTTATTTAAACACTATAAATCATCATCTCCTGATTCATTATCTATTATAATCACCGGTGCTCTTTCTGCTATCAAAGAACTACTCCCTTTACCTAATAATTTATGATTTACAAAATCTAATTTCAATATACCAGTATCAGGAATGGATAATGATCTAGAAAAAACTCTATTAACACCTGTTCCTTTTGATAAATGCACCTCATAAGTTGCTAAATCTTCATTATACTTAAATTCGGTAGCAACATCATTATTCACTTCAAAATCCAATTGAATAGTACCATCAGTATTTGTTGCCAACTCATAAGTCTTCAAGAAATTTGTTGAATTTCCTTTAGCAAAGGTAATATTTTCATCTTCAATAGTCAACTTGGTTTGTTTTCCTGTTTCTGAATCAATGAAACCAATACTTAATGTATTATTATCTAGAGTGAATTCTTTTCTATGCTGATCTTTTGTATCATAGCCTACTTTAGACAAATGAAATTTGTTTGTTAACGAATTTAAATCTTTGTGTGAATCAGATATCGTTTTATCTGCAACATCAAAATCAATTGAATATGCTCCTGAAGCATCTCTTTTTAACTGATATGATTTTAATAAAGACTCTTGGGGGATTTCTA
>CAJXVT010000028.1 GCA_913062575.1 uncultured Flavobacteriaceae bacterium
AGAGATTTAAAAAATAATTTTGACCGACCAATTGCATGTTACAATGTAAGTGGAGAATATGCCATGGTAAAAGCGGCGGCGGAAAAAGGTTGGATTGATGGCGAAAAAGTAATGATGGAAAGTTTACTTTCTATGAAAAGAGCAGGAGCAGACATTATCATTACCTATTTTGCAAAAGAAGCAGCAAAAATTTTATTAAAGAAATAATTATGGAATTTAAAAATTCACAAAAGTTATATAGCAAAGGATTAAAGCACCTAGTAGGTGCTGTAAATTCACCTGTAAGAGCATTTGCTTCTGTTGGAGGAAACCCGTTGTTTATCAAAAAAGCAAAAGGAAGTAAAATAACAGATGTAGATAATAATACGTTTGTAGATTTAGTATTGTCTTATGGACCAATGATCTTAGGACATCGCCATAAAAAAGTTCAAAAAGCCATTGATAAAGCTTTAAAGAACGGATATACATTTGGCGCTTCTACAAAAAACGAAATCAGACTTGCAAAAATAGTCTGCGATGCTTTTCCAGCAATGGATAAAGTTCGTTTTGTAAACTCTGGTACAGAAGCTGTGTTGAGTGCATTGCGTTTGGCAAGAGCGTTTACAGGTCATGATAAAATAATTAAATTTGCTGGTTGTTATCACGGGCATTCAGATGCTTTATTGGTTGCTGCGGGTTCAGGATTGGTTACGTTGAGTATACCCGGATCTAAAGGCGTACCAGAAGGAGCCGTAAAGAATACATTAATAGCTGAGTATAATAATTTAGAAAGTGTAAAAGCACATTTTGAAGCTCATGATGATATTGCAGGGGTTATTTTAGAGCCAGTAGCAGGAAACATGGGGGTTGTGACTCCTAAAGAAGGTTTCTTAAAAGAATTAAAAGCCTATTTAGAATCTAAAGGTGCCTTGTTAATTGTTGATGAAGTAATGACTGGTTTCCGTTCTAAATTTGGGGGAGCTCAAGAGTTATTTAATGTTGAAGGAGATATTACTTGTTTAGGAAAAGTGATTGGTGGAGGTTTTCCGGTAGGAGCTTATGGAGCAAGAAATGAAATCATGGAAATGGTTTCACCACTTGGAGGAATGTATCAAGCAGGGACCTTGAGTGGAAACCCGATTGCAATGGCAGCAGGAATTTCAACCTTAACAGAGCTGAAAAAACAAAATCCGTACGAGAAATTCAATGCAGTAGCAGAAAAGATTGAAGGATTTTTATTGGCATCAGCAAAAGAAAATGGAGTAGAAATGACAGTGAATAGATTTGGATCTATGATCAATCCGTTTTTTACAAACGTAACGGTAACAAACTTCGAAGAAGCACAAACTTCAGATACCAAGAGGTTTGCAACATTCTTTTGGGAAATGATGCACAATGGTGTGTTTTTACCACCATCGCAATTTGAAGCTTGGTTTTTGTCATCAGCTTTGAGTGAAAAAGATTTAGAAAAAATTAAAAAAGCAATTGAAGCAGGAATGTTAGCTGTTTCAAAAATGTAAATTAAATAAATCGTCATTACGAGAAAGGATGACGAAGTAATCTTATAATAATAATAAACAGATTGCTTCATTTTATTCGCAATGACGTAGAAAGAACATGATAAAAAACGATTTATTTTTAAGAGCGTTAAAAGGAGAAACAGTGGATCGTCCACCAGTTTGGATGATGCGTCAGGCAGGAAGATATTTACCAGAGTTTCAGGTGATAAAAAAGAAGTATGATTTCTTTACACGTTGTCAAACTCCAGAGTTAGCTTCAGAAATAACTGTTCAACCAATTCGTAGATACGGAATGGATGCTGCTATTTTGTTTTCAGATATTTTGGTGATTCCACAAGCAATGAATATTGAGGTACAAATGAAACCAGATTTTGGGCCTTATTTACCAAATCCTATTCGTAATCAAAAGGATTTAGATAGTGTTATTGTTCCTGATGTTCATGAATCTTTAGGGTACGTGATGGAAGCTATTAAAGCGACCAAAGAAAAACTAAATAACGAAGTTCCATTAATTGGTTTTGCGGGTTCACCATGGACAATTTTATGTTACTGTGTACAAGGTCAAGGTTCTAAAAACTTTGACAAAGCGAAGGAATTGTGTTTTACACAACCCATTGTAGCACATAGCTTATTACAAAAAATTACAGATACTACTATTGCATATTTAAAGGCAAAAGTTGCAGCAGGAGTTGATGCTGTTCAGATATTTGATTCTTGGGGAGGTATGTTATCTCCAGTAGATTATCAAGAATTCTCTTGGCAATATATTCAGCAAATAATTGATGCTTTAAAAGATGAAACACCAGTAATTGCTTTCGGAAAAGGATGTTGGTTTGCCTTAGATAAAATGGCGAAATCTGGAGCATCTGCTTTAGGTGTAGATTGGACATGTTCTGCAAGGAATGCACGTTATTTATCTGGTGGAAATATTACATTACAAGGAAACTTTGATCCATCAAGATTGTTATCACCACCGGCAGAAATTAAAAAGATGGTGCACCAAATGATTAATGAGTTTGGAAAAGATAGATACATTGTGAACTTAGGACATGGTATATTACCAAATATCCCATTAGAAAATGCCAAAGCATTTGTTGATGCAGTAAAAGAGTATAAAGCAAATTAAGATGCCACATTTCATTTTAGATTGTTCAGAGAATATTTTAGAAATTCAAGAACCAAGAAAAACGATAGAAGCTGTTTTTGAAACAGCCTTTGCTACTGGGTTGTTTGGTAGAAATGATATCAAAGTTCGTTTAAATCCATTTAGACATTCTTTAGTTCAAGGCGCAGATGATGATTTTATTCATGTATTTGGTAATATTATGAAAGGTAGAACTGCTGAGCAGAAAGCAAACTTATCTAAAGTGATTGTTAGTAAACTGAATGAGTTGTTTCCTGATGTGCCAATTATTTCAATGAACATTAGAGATTTCACAAAAGAATCGTATTGTAATAAAACGATGGTTTAACCATGAAAGAACATTTTTTTGCATTTATAGAAAATTTACAAGACACCATTACTTCTAAACTTGAAGCTGTTGATGGAAAAGCAACCTTTAAAGAAGATAATTGGAAAAGAGCTGAAGGCGGTGGTGGAAGAACTCGTGTGATTGAAAATGGAGCTATTTTTGAAAAAGGAGGCGTAAATATTTCTAAAGTATTTGGAGAATTACCAGAATCTTTGAGAAAACAATTTGGAGTAGAAGAAGGAAACTTCTTTGCTTGTGGATTGAGCTTGGTGTTGCATCCGGTAAATCCATTTGTGCCAACTGTACATGCTAACTGGCGCTATTTTGAAATGTATGATTCATCTGGTAATATTGTTACCCAATGGTTTGGAGGAGGACAAGATTTAACTCCGTATTATTTATTTGAAGAAGATGCCATTCATTTTCATACAGTTTGTAAGAATGCTTGTGATAGTCATAATTCTGAATTTTATCCAACGTTTAAAAAAGTTTGTGACGAGTATTTTTGGAATAAGCATAGAAATGAAGCTCGTGGTTTAGGTGGTTTGTTTTTTGATTATTTAAAAGTAACTGATGAGTTTTCAATCAATGATCGTTTTGACTTTGTTACTGAAGTTGGAGATAGCTTTTTAGAAAGTTATGTGCCAATTGTTGAGAGAAGAAAAGAGATTGAATATACAAAACAACAAAAAGATTGGCAAGAGGTTAGAAGAGGTAGATATGTGGAATTCAATTTGGTACATGATAGAGGTACGTTGTTTGGATTGAAAACCAATGGGCGAATTGAAAGTATATTAATGAGTTTACCGCCAACAGTTCAATGGGTTTATAATCAACAACCAGAAGAAAATTCTGAAGAAGCAAAACTCTTAGAAGTTTTAGCAAATCCGAAAGACTGGATTTGAAACATTATGATAATCACAATATTTAAGCCTAAAACAATAATTATTAATATGTAATTATTGTTTTAGGCTTTGTTTTTTAGGAATAATTTAAAGTTTGGTTTAGGGCGATATAAAGTTTCGTTATAAAATTCATTGAAAAACCATCGTTTTTTAGTACTTTCGCAATCCACAAAACACATAAACAATGGCTAGATTCGAATTGAAGTTACCTAAAATGGGTGAAAGTGTTGCTGAAGCAACGATTACCTCTTGGTTAAAAGAAGTTGGTGATACAATAGAACTAGATGAAGCAATTGTAGAAATTGCTACTGATAAAGTAGATTCTGAAGTACCAAGTGAAGTGGAAGGAACTTTGGTTGAGGTATTATTTGAAAAAGACGATGTTGTAGCAGTTGGAGCAACAATTGCAATTATTGAAACTGATGGAGGTGATGTACCAGTTGTTGCAAAAGCAATAAAAACAGAAGTAGCAAAAGAAGTTGTAGAGATTGAAAAAGCTGTTGCGCAAACAATAGATCAAGTAGCAACACCAATCACTAAAAATTCAGAAAGCGGTAAATTCTATTCGCCATTAGTTCGAAATATTGCGCAGACAGAAGGCGTTTCTATGGAAGAGTTAGAAGCTATTGCTGGTTCTGGTAAAGAAGGAAGAGTTACAAAAGGTGATATCTTATCATATATAGAAAATAAAGGCAATGCTCAAAAGGTGGTAGCACAACCTAAAGTTGTTCCTCCAAAGCCACAAGTGCAAAAAGCAGCTCCAAAGGCGGTTCCTGTTTCTGTAAACGGAGAAGATGAAGTGATCGAAATGAGTAGAATGGGAAAACTGATTGCCAAACATATGGTAGATTCAGTACAAACATCTGCACATGTACAGTCATTTATAGAGATTGATGTAACCAATATTGTAAAGTGGAGAGCAAAAGTAAAAGATGCGTTCTTAAAAAGAGAAGGAGAGAAGTTAACTTTTACTCCAATTTTAATGCAAGCAATTGCATCTACGATTAAGAAATATCCAATGATAAATATTGCTATTAGTGGTGATTCAATTATCAAAAAGAAAAATATTAATCTGGGTATGGCTGCAGCGTTACCTGATGGAAACTTAATTGTTCCTGTTATTAAAAATGCAGATCAACTAAACTTAGTTGGTATGACCAAAGCGGTTAATGATTTAGCCACTAGAGCAAGAGCAAATAAATTAAAACCAGACGATATCCAAGGAGGAACCTATACGGTAACTAATGTTGGAGGTTTTGGTTCTGTAATGGGAACACCAATTATCAATCAGCCACAAGTTGCTATTTTAGCATTGGGAGCGATTCGTAAAGTACCTGCAGTAATTGAAACTCCAGATGGAGATTTTATCGGAATCAGACAAAAAATGTTTGTTTCTCATTCTTATGATCACCGAGTTGTAAATGGTGCATTAGGAGGAATGTTTATCAAAACGTTGAAAGAGACTTTAGAAGCTTGGGATGTAAATCAAGATTTCTAAAAATAAATTATAGATAGATTAACAAAAGGCTCGGGTAAATCCGAGCCTTTTTTGTTATTTTAGCGTATTAAATAAAAACAATTTTGAAAAGCCAATTATTATTTTTCTTCAGTGCCTTAGGTGTATTCAACGGCCTATTGGCTAGTTTTTATTTGCTATTTTTAAATAAAAAAAAGCGAACTCCGAATTATTTTTTAGGCTTTCTAATTTTGATGTTAAGCATTCGAATTGGAAAATCTGTATATCTAATTTTTAATGAAAATGAAGTCCGTTTCTATTTACAAATAGGATTATCTGCTTGTTTTATGATTGGTGTGATGCTGTATTATTATTTAAAGGCATCTTTAAGTGACATTAAGATTGTTCCTCTTAATTGGAAGATTCACATTGCTGTTTTATTGGTTTTTATTATCGGAATAGGAATTGTAAAACCTTATAAAACAAACCCAATATTTTGGGGAGATTTCTTTATTGATTTTATTTATATTTTTTGGGGGATTTATATACTTTTCTCTGGAGTTTTAATTCAGCATATTTTTAAGAAATACTTTAAAAACAAGAAATCTTGTTCTGTTTCAGAACAATGGATTTTAGTAGTTTTTATGGCTAACGCTATGATTTACTTAGGGTATATTGTAGGGAGATTTCAATTGTATATTGTTGGAACATTAACTTTTTCTATAGCAGTATATGTGTTGATTTTCTTTTTGCTGTATAAAAAGAATAGAGAAGGGATCTTTGAGGATATTCCAGAAAAATATGGAGCTAAAAAGATAGATGCTTCAAAAGCTCAATTATTGATAGAAGGGGTGAAAAAGTTGCTGGAAGAGCAAGAGATGTATAAAAACCCCAATATTAAATTAAAAGATGTGGCGAGTCAATTAGAAACAACTTCTCATCAATTATCGCAATTGTTAAATGATAATTTGCAAAAGAGCTTTACTGAATTAATGAATGAATATAGAGTTGAGGAAGCGAAAAAATTGTTGAAAATAAATACTCAATACACCTTAGAAGCTATTGGTTTTGAAGCTGGGTTTTCTTCTAAATCATCTTTTTATGCTTCCTTTAAAAAAGTTGTTGGACTCACACCTTCTCAGTATAAAAAGCAATAATATCTCCTGCATTATAATCTTGGACACTTCTGACTCTTTTTAAGAAAGAGTTTTCATTTTGTTTTTTGAAGTTTGCTGTAAATTTATAAAACAGAAAAAATGAAAAAAGCAATTGCCTTAGTACTATTTATGTGTTTACAGTTTGTAAGTGCGCAAAACGAAAGAGCTGCAATAGAAGCCACTTTGTTAAATTATATCAACGGAAGTTCATACAATCAAACTACTCAATTAAAATCTGCTTTTGCAGAAGATGCTACGCTGTACTTAAAGAGGAAGGGCGGTCAAATGAAAATTGTATCACCAGAAACCTATGTTGGCTGGTTTAATAAAGCTACTCCAGGTAAATTTAATGGTAGAGTTGGAAAAGTTTTATCAATTGATATTGAGGGTGATATTGCAACAGCTAAAGCAGAAATATTGTTTACAACAAGAGGAACAAGATATGTAGATTTATTTTTATTGAATAAGAAAACAGCTGGTTGGAAAATTATTAGTAAAACAGCATCAGGAAAAGCAACAAATAAAAAGGGGAATAGTATTTTGTTCATAGTTTCAAATAGTCACTTTTATGGCGATTCTAAAATCAGTACAGGAAATAGTTATTCAGAAATTGTGAATGCCTACGATGAGTTTATAAAAGCGGGTTATACTGTTGATTTTGTTAGCCCTAAAGGAGGTGCTATCTCTTTGTCATATATAAATACATCTGATCAAACTGGGAAAAAGTATTTGTATGATGAAGATTTTATGTACTCTTTAAAGCATACAAAAACACCCAAAGAAGCAAGTTTGAAAGAGTATAAAGCTGTTTACTATGTAGGTGGAGGTAGTGCTATGTTTGACGTTCCAGTTAATAAAGAAATTCAGCATATTGCAATGAATGTTTATGAAAAAAACAATGGGATTATATCTGCAGTGTGTCATGGTACAGCAGGAATTGTTAATTTAAAAACATCAAATGGCGAATATTTGGTAAAAGGGAAAAGAGTAAATGGATACCCAGATGAGTATGAAAATTTGAAAGCTCCACATGTTAAAGAGTTTCCTTTTTTAATTAAAAAAACAATCGTAAGTAGAGGTGGAGATTTTAAATTTTCTTCAAGAAATACTGTGCATGTAGAGGTCGATGGAAGATTGATAACTGGTCAAAACTATTTGTCATCTAGATTAGTTGCCAAAAAAATCATTGAATTATTGGAGGTTGGCAAATGATTTTCCTTTTTAAATGAGGAGTAGATATTTTAAAAAGTGTTTTAGGTTTTATGATAATGATAGTATCTTTGGGTATTAAATCAATAAAAAACAAACATGAAAAAATTACTTATTTTATTTGTTATGGCATTTGCCATTAACGTTGCCGCTCAGGAATCTGTTTTATTAAGATTAAACTATAAAAAAGGAGATACGTATTTAATGACTATGAAGCAGAGTGTAACCTCTTCTCAAATGGATTTGGATATGAATATGACAGCTTCTATGAAGGTGACAGATGTTACTGGAGGAGAATACAGCAGTCAAATGAAATTCACTAAGGTTGTGATGGATATGATGCAAGGAACCATGAGCATTAGTTTTGATTCTTCACAAAGTGATGATGAATTAGATGAAATGGGTAGAATGATGAAATCTCAACTATCACCAATGCTAAAATCTGTTATTTCTAGGAAAGAAAACAAGTTCGGAAAAGTTTTAGAAGCAAAAGCTGAACCAACTTTTCAAGGAGCTGAAAACGTAGGAGAAAGTAATATTATTTTTCCAGAAAAAGCTTTAAGAGTTAATGATACCTGGACAATGGATAGCACTACTGCTGGAGTTGAAACGCATTTTATTTATACAGTAAAAGCAATTTCAAAAAAAGTAGTTGATTTAGAAGTCTCTGGAAAAGTAACAGGTGCTGGTGAAGGAACGATTAAAGGGATTATGCAGATTGATAGAGCAACAGGTGTAGTTGTTAAAAGGACGTTAACAACAGAAATTAATACAGCTGGACAAGATGTGAAAACAGTAATAAATGCAGAAATCACAAAAATGTAAACTTTCATATTATATAAAAAATAAAAGCTCGCATTTTGCGAGTTTTTATTTTTTATTGAAACTTCTAACTGTCCAAGTCTATTGTCATTTAAAAACTTAGAAATTCATGTGACCAATTATCAATTTCCCAATGCTACCACAGGTAAATATTCTTAATAGTGTTTTAGTTTGTGTGATAATGGTAGTATCTTTAGACCTTAAATCAATTAAAAAACAAACATGAAAAAATTACTTATTTTATTTGTTATGGCTTTCGCCATGAACGTTGTAGCGCAAGAATCTACTTTGTTAAGGTTAAATTATAAAAAGGGAGATGTATATACTATGGACATGAAAATGTCTCAAGATATGGGAACAATGATGTCTGTGGATATGTCTATCAAAATTTCTCAAAAGATTACGAGTGTTACTGGTGATGAATTTGTTAGCGAAATGAAAATTACTCAGATTGCTATGGATATGAGTCAAGGAGGAAATAATATTAGTTATGATTCTTCTAAAAGTGATGATGAATTGGATGCTTCTGGAATGCAGATGAAAGCTCAAATGGGACCTATGATGGACGCAGTTATTACATCTAAAGGGAATAATTTGGGTAAAGTATTAGAAACTACAGTTGTGCCTAATGCACCAGGAACTAGTGATTTAGCAAAGCAATCTAACAGTGTTGAATACCCAAAAGAAGCTGTAAAAGTAGGTAGTTCTTGGACGATGACTAAAAGTGATAAAGGAATGAATCTGAATTTTGTTTATACAGTGAAATCGATTACAAGAACAACTGTTTTGTTAGACGTATCTGGTGAAGTTTCTGGAGCCGCTAGTGGTAAAATTACTGGAAACATGGTTGTAAATAAGAAATCAGGAGTACCTACTAGTTCTAAAATTGATATGGACATGTCAGTTCAAGGAATGGATTTAAAGACAAATATGGTAATGACAATGACTAAGCAATAGTCAAAATTAATATAATAAAAAAGCCTCGAGAATCTTGAATCTATTTTCAGTATCCTCAAGGCTTTTTATTTTTTATGAAAGTACCACCAGTTCATATCTCTAGTTAATTTAAAACCTAAAGATTCATAGAGACCAATTGCTGTGTTTCCTTTTGTAGTGTGCAGAATTGGATGTTTGTTCTCTTTCAAAACTTCCTTCGTAACATGTGCCGTTAACTGTTTTGCATAGCCTTTACGAGTATAATCTGGATGTGTAACAATGGCGCTAATTTCTATCCAATCATCAGTTTGCATTCTTTGTCCAGCAATAGCAACTAATTTTTTGTCTTTAAAAATCCCAAAATAGTTACCCATTTCAAAAGTTCTTTTTTGATAATAGCCAGGCATAACTAACCAGATTAGATTATGTATTTCTTCTATATGATCATTTGTAAGCGAAATAATTTCTTCAGTAATTGGATATTCAACCAATTTTTCTAAAACCATTTGACAACCTTCAATTTTTTGATCTAGAACCACAAAATTTTCATCAAAAATAGGCGTCTCATTTTCAGAAACCAAAAAGAAGCTATCTGTTAGTTTTGCATATTCATTTAATGCTTTAGCTGTCTTTGTTGTATCTGTAAATGCCCCAAAAGGACAAATTTCAGGATTGTAGAATTTTACATCTTCATAGGAGAGTGAAAAAGAACGGTGCGTTTCACAAAGCGAGTCCCAAACTGGGTTTTTAAGTTTTTCTTCCATCTTAGGTAAAAATAAAAAAGCTTGAGAATTATCTCAAGCTTTTAGTGTTATATATTTTATAAAAAATACTAAGCTAACATTGTAACTGGATTTTCTAAAAATGTTTTTAATGTTTGTAAGAATTGAGCACCTACAGCACCATCAACAGTTCTGTGATCACAAGCTAAAGTAAGTTTCATTGTGTTTCCAACAACAATTTGACTGTTCTTAACTACTGGTTTTTCAACAATAGCACCAACAGATAAAATTGCAGAGTTTGGCTGATTGATTATAGAAGTAAAACTTTCTATTCCAAACATACCTAAGTTAGAAACTGTAAATGTACTTCCTTGCATTTCTGAAGGAGTAATTTTCTTGTTTCTTGCTTTTCCTGCCAAGTCTTTTACAGTAAATCCTATTTGAGTTAAACTCAATGCATCTGTGTTTTTTACAACTGGTACAACCAATCCTTCATCTACAGCAACAGCAACACCAACATTAATGTGACTATGGAACAAGGTATTGTTATCTGTCCAGCTTGTATTTACTTGTGGATGCTTTTTTAATGCCATTGCACACGCTTTTACAACCATATCATTAAATGATACTCTAGTGTCTGGAATTGCATTAATCATCTTACGAGAAGCCATTGCATTCTCCATATCTACTTCTATATTTAAATAGAAATGTGGTGCTGAGAATTTAGAATTTCCTAATGCTTTAGCAATCGCCTTACGCATTTGAGAATTTTTAACTTCTGATGTGTTTTCTTCTCCAGCAACCGCAAAATTTGTAACTGATGGACTAGGAGCAGCAGTCTGTTGAATAGGAGCTACAACTTGAGGAGTATAGTTTTCTACATCCTTTTTGATGATTCTTCCGTTTTCTCCAGAGCCTTTTATATCTGTTAACTTAATTCCTTTGTCACTAGCAATTTTCTTAGCTAATGGCGAAGCAAAAATTCTTCCAGTATTTGTAGTTGTAGTTTCTGCTACTTTTTGTGGAGTAGCTTCTACAGTTTTAGTTTCTTCTTTAGGTGATTCTGTTTTTGTTTCAGAAGGACTAGATAATGTTCCTGCTTGTTGAGCAGCAACTAGAGCAGTGACATCTGTTCCTGCATTTCCGATGATTGCTAAAAGAGAATCAACTGGAGCACTTTCTCCTTCTTGAACACCAATATGTAATAAAGTTCCTTCGTTAAAAGATTCGAACTCCATTGTCGCTTTATCAGTTTCGATTTCAGCTAAAATATCACCTTCTTCAATTTTGTCTCCAACACTTTTTAACCAAGAAGCAACAGTCCCATCCGTCATTGTATCACTTAAACGAGGCATTGTAATAATCAATGCTCCATCTGGTATTGCTACGGCTTTAGTTGTGCTAGTTTCTTCTTTTGGTGTTTCAGTTTCTGCAGATGCATTTTCTTCTACGTCAGTTGAACCATTTAATAATGCAGAAATGTCTTCACCTTTATCACCAATAATAGCTAAAAGAGTATCAACAGGAGCACTTTCTCCTTCTTGAACTCCAATATGTAATAAAGTTCCTTCGTTAAAGGATTCAAATTCCATGGTAGCTTTGTCTGTTTCTATTTCAGCCAAAATATCGCCTTCTTCTATAGAATCACCAATATTTATTAACCATTTAGCTACAACGCCTTCTTCCATTGTGTCGCTTAAACGCGGCATGTTTACTACTATTGCCATAATTTATCTGATAAAAGGGTAATCTTCTTGTTCGTATACGATATCGTGCAATTGACTTACTTCTGGATATGGAGATTCTTCTGCGAATTTCTCACATTCATTTACTGAGTCTTTTACCTCTTGTTTAATTGCTTCAATTTCTTTTTCGGTAAGATATTTTTTCTCCTTGATTACATTTAAAACTTGAGTAATTGGATCTAATTTTTTATACTCTTCTACTTCGTCTTTTGTTCTATAGTGCTGTGCATCAGACATTGAGTGCCCTCTATATCTATATGTTTTTATTTGCAAGAACGTTGGCCCTTCACCTCGACGAGCTCTTTGAATGGCTTCATCAACAGCTTCAGCAACCTTTATAGGGTTCATTCCATCTACAGGACCACAAGGCATTCCATATCCTAAACCAAGTTTCCAGATGTCTGTATGATTTGCTGTTCTTTCTACAGATGTTCCCATTGCGTATCCATTGTCTTCAACAATAAATACCACAGGTAATTTCCACAGCATTGCCATATTAAAAGTTTCATGTAATGATCCTTGTCTTGCAGCACCATCACCAAAATAAGTTAAGGTTACTCCGTCGTTTCCTGCATACTTATCACCAAAAGCAATTCCAGCTCCTAATGGAATTTGACCACCAACAATTCCGTGCCCTCCATAAAAACCTTTTTCTTTAGAGAAAATGTGCATAGAACCACCCATTCCTTTAGATGTTCCAGTTGCTTTTCCATATAATTCTGCCATTACATTTTTAGGATCTACGCCCATACCAATCGGCTGAACATGATTACGATAGGCAGTAATCATTTTGTCTTTACCTAATTCCATTGCATGCAAAGAACCAGCTAATACTGCTTCTTGACCATTATATAAGTGTAAAAAACCTCTTACTTTTTGTTGAATATAAACAGCTGCAAGCTTGTCTTCAAACTTTCTCCAAAAAAGCATATCTCTATACCAGTTGATGTAGGTTTCTTTGGTGATTTTCTTCATTATTATTAGTTGTTATATATGTGTTTTACTAAAAATGTAAAATTAATGCTAACTGCAAAAATAGTTGTTTTTTATTTTTTAAAAAAGAGGTTTTCAATAAAAGTATGAAAGAAAAATTAAATAGCTTTTGTAAAGGAAGTTTATTTATCTTTTACTATTAAAAGTGTAGCAACAGCACCAGTTGCAAGATTCCATTCGTTTTCAGAAATTAAACTACCAGAATCGTCATAAACTTTAAAACCAGCAGTGTTTGGACCAGAAGTTCCTTGGTTTAATGCTTTAATAGCAATTTTATTGATTCCTTTTTCAAGAGGAATTTTAAATTGTTGGTATGCTTGTGTTAAAACGATATTATAGACAACAGGAATATTATTGATGTAAATGGTAACTCTATCTCCATCTGGGTGTTGGAAATCTCTACAGATAATTTTAATATATTCAGAATTGCTTCTAAAGTCACCTAGATGTTGATCTACTCTTTTGTACTGACCACTTATTAGTTTTAAATGTTTATTCGCAAGCTCTTCTTTTAATTTTGCCTTACTAATAATGCCTTTGTTTTTTAATGCGGCATCTATTTGGGCTTGCTTTCTTGTTTTTTGAGAATTGTTGTACGCATTTTTAAACCCGTTTGTAGAATCTGAATTTAAAGAGGTCGGCTTCTTTATAGTATTAATTTTTGCATTAATTTTTATACTCTTTTTTTTGTCAATTTTATCTTCTTGAGAAAAAGTTGACAGTATAGAAAAGAAGCATAAGCTTACTAATAAAAATGTTTTCACTTTAAAATTCATACAAAAAAGGATTATTTCTGTAGTGCAAATATAGTACCGTAATTTTTAAGTATTGTTTTGGATTCGTTAAAATTAACTTATCTAATCGGAAAATTAAAATAAGTTTTAGGAAAAGGCTCGTTTTTCAACGTAAAATGCCACCATTCTTTCTCATAAGGTTTAAACCCATTTGAGATCATTAAGTTGCGAAGTAACAATCGATTTGCTCTTTGTTTTTTTGAGATAGATGTATATTGGGCATGAGAAATTACGCCAAAAAAATCATACGGACTTCCCATATCTAATTCTGTATTTGTTGCTACATCTACAATAGTTAAATCTACTGTACTTCCTCTTGTGTGTCCAGATTTTGATGCGATATATCCATATTCAAAAAGTTTGCTTTTGGGAACTTTAGGATAGTATGGTTTTTTCATAAGGGTGTCGTCTAATATTTTTGCCCATCTAACAAAATGATTTACGGAATGTTGTGGTCTGTATGCATCAAATATTTTTAAACTCAAGTTAAACTGAAGTAATTTTAGTTGTACTCTTTTTAAGGCTTGAGCGGTAAGATTAGAAACAATTAGAGTATCCTTTAAATAGCCATCAATAGGTTTTCCAATGAAGTTATTATGAGATAAGTATCGTAATTCAGTTTTTATTGTGCTGTCAATATCATTCAGATACACAAAACCTGTTGGTAATTTTTGACTCTGTGAAGATATAGCAGTTGCTGTGCTAACTGCTAAAATGAAGAAGATTACTTTAAGTTTTTTCATGAAAAAAATACTTACACTTAGGTGATTACCCAAATGTAAGTATTAAAGATTAATTAAGAAATAAATATTATTTCAATTTATCAATGGCTTTATTAATTCTTTCTTTTCTGTCAGAAGGTGCAAGTTTTAATGCCTTTTTATACATTTTTAATGCAGATTTTTTATCTTTTGCTTGCTCATGTCCCCATGCCATTGCTGTGTAAGATTGGTAGTTTTTTGGAGCATTTTTTATATTGTGCTTTAAGATTTCCAATCCTCCATTAGTATCTTTAGCTCTAAATTTACCAGCTGCTGCTCTTTGTAAATCTCTTACAGACCCAATGCCTAAAGCCTCAGTATTTAACTTATCTGCATCAGCTCTATTTCCTTGCTTTTCTAAAATCTTTGCTTTTAAAGAAAGGTTGTTAAAGTTTCTATTGTTTCTAATAGATCTGTCAATCCACTTTGTAGCATCATCTAAATAAACATTGTTATTTAAATTGTATTGAGCAGCATTGTATAAACCTGTCCATCCCCACCAAGGTAAAGAGTTAAACTGACTTTTAATGTTTTCATTTACCAGATGTTTTGAATCTATATGCACATCAAATGAAACACTAGTAGTTGCCCAGCTTAATTCTACTGTAGCCCCATCTGCTTTGATGTTTTCAAAGCTAAACATCATTGCTTCTTGATGCTGACTGCTTTTAGAAGTTGCGTTGAAACGAATTACGTCTTTGCTTTTGTCATAAAAATAACTTCCCCAAGCTTTAGTTTCTGTATTTAAAATAATTGTCCAATTGTTTTTGTTGGGTATTGCGTGAAATCCGTAAGCACCAGCTTTTACAACTTTACCATCAATGGTTACATCTGTAGAGAATTTTATAATTGTATTATCATCAGCACCAGCTCTCCATATTTTTCCAAACGGAATTAATTTACCGAAAATATCTCGCCCTTTTACTAAAGGTCTGTGGTAAGATATTGCCATATCTGTTACACCAATTTGTTGATATACTTTTGCTTTTGGACTTGCTGCAGGTAATTTTACTGCATGTTCAAATTGTGCATTTACTTGGCTGCTAAAAATTAGGCAGACAATAAATAGTGACGAAGTAATTATTTTTTTCATGATTGATTGATTTTAAATTCGTGTAAATTTACTTTACTAACATCTTTATTTGTGTTAAGATATTGGTAAAAAAAGCAAAAGCCATATTAAATAAATAATATGACTTTTACAAAGTAAACTAATAAAACCAAGTATTAGTACTATGATTAAGGATTGAAGAGTCCTTAATATAGATTTTTAAATATGTTAATTATGAAGGCTGATTACTTTCGTAATTTTCCAACTATTGCTTTTGTTTTTCCAGATTACAATAAATTTACTAGCTATAGACTTCGCATTAGGTTCTTCTTTATTAAAGAACTTATGATAGCCAATTTGTATAGCTCCATAGTCTTTTATTGGATATACCTCAACACTACCTTTTATTAATGTTCTAGTTACTTTATTGCAAATATTTTTTTCTAAAGACTTTAAAATTTCACTCTTTGAAGTTGAAAGTCCTCCTTTATCATGAAAAAACTCAAGATCATCATCATAGATGTCAGCTTGCGTTTTCATGTCACAAGTATTGTACGCATTGAAATACTTGGTGTCCATTTTTACAATCTCATTATACAATTTTACATCAGATGCTTTGTATTTTGGTATTTCATGTGCCTGCGCATTTGTAATCCATGAAAACAAAAATAGTGCAATTGTAATTAAAAAGGTTAGTATTGATTTTAACATGGATATTTTAGATGTTTATTTTTTTAAAGACAACATTTTTTGCTCTACTACTAGATACTTTAAACCCTGTTACTTGTTGTGATTTGTTTCTTGTAAAGGTTACATTTCTAAATGACCCTTTGTTGCCAATAAAGAAATCATTCTTTATTGCTTTTAATTTGAAATCTCCAGTTCTTTGATGATTTGCTATTAATTGATAGTCTTTGGTGTAAAAAGAATACGTTGTATTCAATTCTTTACTATAATAAGTTCCTATAAATTCTTTGATACTTTTTTTAGTATAGTTAGCCGGAATGTATTTATTGAACTTCAACGTGTAGCCATCATCTAAAACAACGTTCATTTTTGTTTTATCTAGTTTCACAGCTGTGTATTCTTTCGTATAAAATTCATATTCGTTTTTATCAATCGAATTTAATTTTGTCAATTTACCGTCTCCGCCAACATAATTCAAGCTACCATTATCAATTCTTAATTCTCTAGAAAACCGATCTTTCGAATTCCAATAAAAACCTTCGTGCTTTTTTAAATTTTTAGCAGCAATTTTTACATAGGTATTTTTCTTTGTTAGCTTTTTTGAGCTTGATTTTTGTTGATTTACAAATTCATCTAAACAGAATCCTGTTAATTTTCGGATAATGCTACCGCCATTTAACTCACCACTATTACTTAAAAACACGACAGATATATTCTGCTTTGGAAACCAAGCAATATAGGCTTGGTAGCTTGCGTCAAGTCCACTATGTTCTATTTTAGGTATTCCTTTGTAACTGTTGATGAAAAGACCTAATCCGTATCCGTAAGAATTGCCATTGTTTAGCTTTTCTAGCTTCGTCATCGCATTAAATATTTTTTTACTTCCAACGGTATACGTTGTAAAGTTTACAGACCATTTACTTAAATCGTTAATTGTTATTGCTAGGTTTGATGCGCCAATACTTGCATTTTGATAAATGTCTTTTCTGTAACTATTGTTCTCTTTATAATAAGAATATGCTTTGTTCTTTGTTAATAAACCTACTTTGTCTGTAAACTGAGTTTGTGTCATTTTTAAAGGAACAAAAATTCGTTCTTTTGTAAAATCAGCAAATGATTGTTTTGAAACTCTAGCGACTACTTCTGCTAACAATGTGTAGCCAGAATTGCTATACATAAATTGGTTATTAGTTGTAAAGTTTAATTCTTTTTGATTGTATATAAGTTCTAAAACTTGATTATTGGTGATAATATCTTCAGAATTCCAACCTGCCAATCTAGCTAAGTTATGTTGATCTCTAATTCCACTAGTGTGATTGGCTAAGTTTCTTAAGGTGATTTTCCTTTCAAATTTATGTAACTCAGGAATGTATTTTCTAATATCATCATCTAATGATAGTTTTCCTTCAGCTTCTAATAAAAGTATAGCAAATGCTGTAAACTGTTTAGAAACAGAAGCTGAATGAAAAACTGTTGTTTTGGTAATTGGTATTTGATATTCTAAATTAGCTAATCCGTAATTTTTTTGAATTATTAATTTGTTGTCTTTTAATATTCCAAGACTAACACCAGGATCAGTATTCTTAATATCTTTAAAAAGAACATCAATTTTACGCTCTAAATTAATAGGAGCTTTTTCGTTTTTTGGTTGCTCAACATTCACTTGACCAATGGTGAAAAAAGACATTAGTGTTGTTATAATGTAGAGTAGAAACTTAATCATTAGTTAGGTTGTTTTAGCGTTTTTTTTAGTGTGATGAAATGCTTCCTCCAGAAGACTTTTTCTTGTCAACATTCTTTGGGTTTCCTTTAAAATCAATGTCTCCGCCACTACTAGCTTTTGCATGTATCGACTTAGAGGCATATACATCTATATCTGCTCCGCTACTTACTCTAGCAGTAACGTTTTTGCTTTCTAAACCAAATGCTTTTATTGACGCTCCACTAGATGCTTTTGCTGTATGATAATTTGCGCTTCCTTTAATTCTTAAATCAGCTCCACTAGAAGAACTCGTGTTAACAGTTTCTGCCTTTACTTCAATTCTTGCATCAGCACCACTACTTGTACTTAGGTCAAAAATATCTGCTGTAATTGTGTTTTCTGAAAATACATCACTACCACTTGTAGCTTTAATGCCGTTTATTGTTGGTGCAGAAAGATATACTCTTTTAGATTTTGCTCTACGAATATTTCTCTTTGATGAAATTACTAAAACGCCGTTTTTTACTTCTGTTCTAATTAGGTCCTGTAGGTTTTCATCAGCTTTTACTACTAAAGATGTTTTAGAATCTTGTGTGATATATAATTCAATTCCTTGACCAACTTTTACTCTGTCAAAGTCTTCTCTAATATCTCTTGTTTCTGTTACTACATTCCTATTACCGCTTACAGAGTTTAATCCTTCTATCATACAAGAAGTAGATACTGTTGCAATAAATAAGAATGCAAATGCTTTTGTGATTAGTGTTTTCATAATATTTGGTTTAAAGTTCAAATGTCATTATTTAGACGCTTTGAAACGAATTTTGGTTACTCAGTTGTTGATTAATATTGACGAGTTGTTATTCGTCTTCTTCAATTTTGTCTTTAATTCCTAAGTCTTCAAATCCTTTTAATTCTGTACTGTGTAATCCTTCGTTTGTCATTTTAAAATAGTGCTTTACCATTTCTCCACCAAACGTACCTGTTGTGTTTTCAATACTTCTCAAATATCTTCTTGTTGAATTGTCAAAATACACAGTAATACCTTCTGGAATAAACAATGTGATATATACGTCTTCATCTTTAAATGCGTTTTTATATTTACTTAAAAAATGATTGTCTAATAATATTTCATTGTTTACTACTTTGTATGTATAAGAAATATCTTCCGCATTTCCATTTGCATTGGTTCTGTTTTTTCCTTCAGACTCTTTTCTTACTTGTAAATATGCTTCTCCAGTTGTGCTTTTTTCAACGTCTATTCTTATATCATTAGAGTAAATTTTCTTAACATCATTTATGAAAATAATGTCTAAATCAAAATTTCTTCTATGATTATACTCAAATTGAATGTCATCATTTTTAACCATCTTAAGAGTTAAAGTATCATTTGCAATAGTCTCAATGTCCACTTTATCCATTTTGTACCCAGTTGTAGCTCTTGTTGTGCTGAATTCAATTCCAGTAAATACTAGTGCTAGTACAGCAGCCAACCAAATTCCGAAGAGTGTTAACGATGTTGCTTTACTAAACTGTTTTACATTGCTAGATAAAATTCGTAATCCTAATACAAATAAAATTAAGAAAGGAACTCCTACTACTAAGAATGTACAAACTGTTAATAGCCAATGTGGCATCAAAGAATCATAGAAAAATGGTGGATACATTACTAAATCACTATCCAACCCAATAATTTCTAAACTCCCTATTGAAAAAGCACCAATGATTAATGAAATTAATGTGACTGCGGCAACAAACATTAGAATCACTCCAATAAACTTCCCAATAATTTTAAATATTGTAAGTATTATTGTGCCTAAAGTGTCTAAAAAATCCTGTAATCCAGATTTTGCTTTTTTTGATCCTTTCTTAAAGCCTTCATTTACTTTTTGAGAAACATCATTTGCACCATCTTTTATTTTACCAGAAACTTCTGATGCGCTGTTTTTTACACTTTCTGAAAAGTGACTAAATTCTTCACGAATTTTTTTTTCAATGTTATCTATATTAACGGCTTCTCCTTCCATTTGTAATTTCTCTGCAGTAGTATCTGCTTGCGGAATTACAATCCAAAGAATGATATAGGTTAGAATACCAAAACCACTAAATGCTAATAAGATGAATGCCAAACGAATCCAAACAGTGTCTACATTAAAATAATGAGCAATCCCAGATGCAACACCACCTAAAAACTTATCGTCTCCGTCTCTAAATAGTTTTTTACCAGTATAAGAGCTTTTTGTGTTTCTTTGGTAGCTACGGTTTTCGTTCGCATAGCCTTCTTCTGCATCAGCATAATCTTCTGGCTCTCCCATGATTTTGATGATATCATCAATATCTCCTTCATTGACTACTTGACGAGCATCAGTTATTTTCTCTGATAACAACTCACTAATACGAGCTTCTATATCTGAAATGATTTCATTTTTTCCTTGTGGATCATCACTTAATGATCTTGAGATGGAATCTAAATATCTTCTTAATTTCTGAAAAGCAATCTCATCTATATGGAAAAAGAATCCTCCTAAATTTATGTTTATTGTCTTATTCATTATGTTGTCTTTTTACTTGTTATTTGGTTTACTGCTGTAACTAGGTTTCCCCAGGTTTTATCTAATTCTTTAGAGAACATTGCTCCATTTTCTGTTAGCACATAATATTTTCTTGGTGGTCCAGAGGTGGATTCTTCCCAGCGATATGTTAACAATCCAGCGTTTTTAAGTCTTGTTAGTAGCGGATAAATAGTCCCCTCTACTACAATCATTTCTGCACTTTTTAGCGTTTCTAAAATCTCAGAAGTATATGCATCTCCATGTTTTAATATAGACATGATGCAGAATTCTAAAACTCCTTTTCGCATTTGTGCTTTTGTATTTTCTATCTTCATATAAAGAGTTTTATACGGTTATTTAATAAATTTTATGGTAAAAGGATACTTGTAGTTTTCTCCTTCTTTAGATTTTAAAGATGCAATAATAACTAAGGCAATCTTTACCAAACCTAATAATGTAATGATGGCTCCCATTCCAAAGATTCCAAATAGTCCCCCGTTTCCAAAGTCCCAATGAAAATCGTCCATGTGATCTATGTTTCTAATAAAAGTGCTAAAAGCAAATGGAATTATAGATAAACCTAAAATAAATATGTAAAGCGCATAACTGATGTTAAAGTTTACGGCTTCTTTTCCTTGTTCGTCTAAAAATCGACTTCTATCTTTCATTGTTTGCCATAATATTAATGGCACAATAATGCTTCCGAATGGAATTATAAATCCGCTAAATGCAGAAATATGGATTAAAAAGGCATTTGTACTTTCGCTATTTTTATTCATTGTTTTATTTTTATATACTACTTGACTATGCAAATATATGAATAAAAAAAGGTACTATGCAAAACAAAGTACTATATTTTTTTAAATTTTAACATTTGATTTTGTTTTGATAATTGATGTTTTATGGCTACATTGCTTTGTAATAAAGGGATTGTAAAGGTTTTGTTCTGCTTTGAAATTAATTAATAATTTTAACATTTCATTTTATTAAATATCTAAAAATACTTAAAATATGAAAATCACACCACGTAAAATAAACCTATTTATGCTATTTAAGCTTCCTTCTGCATATTTTTGTGGTGTTAGAGTGCTGTCTATTTCTGAGACAAAAGCTACGGTAAAAGTTAGGCATCGTTGGATCAATCAAAACCCCTTTAAATCATTGTATTGGGCAGTTCAAGGAATGGCATCAGAATTTGCTAGCGGAATCTTGGTAATGCAAGAAATTAAGAAAGCCAACCGAAAGATATCGATGTTAGTGACACATCAAGAAGGAAGGTTTACTAAAAAAGCAATAGGGAAAATTGTGTTTAATTGTTCTGATGGTCAGCTGATAAAAGATGCAATTAAAAAATCTATAGAAACTGGAGAAGGGCAAATTATTCATTTAAAAACGGATGGTTTTGATGCCGATGGAGATGTGGTTTCTCAATTTATATATGAATGGAGTCTTAAGGTGAAACAGTAAAACAGTGAACAGTTATCATAAAAAAATGAAACGAATATTATTTTCTTTTGTAACAAATTTATTTTTTGAACTCTAATAGTTGAATGTTTTTTAAATTTCCACAAATCACTTAATACTAAAAATATGAACGCACACGAAATAGATTACAACATCTTTGGAGAAGAGATGCAATACGTAGAAATAGAACTAGATCCACAAGAAAGTGTGGTAGCTGAAGCTGGTAGTTTTATGATGATGAATGACGGAATTGGTATGACGACCATTTTTGGAGACGGAACAAATCAAGATAAAGGCGTTTTAGGAAAGTTGTTTTCTGCTGGTAAACGTTTGTTGACAGGAGAGAGTTTATTTATGACTGTTTTTACAAACAATGGTTTTGGGAAAAAGCATGTTTCTTTTGCATCACCATATCCTGGAAAGATTATTCCAATTGACTTAACTGAGTTTGGAGGGAAGTTTATTTGTCAGAAGGATGCATTTTTATGTGCAGCAAAAGGAGTTTCTATTGGGATAGAGTTTTCTAAAAAAATTGGAAGAGGTTTGTTCGGTGGAGAAGGTTTTATTATGCAGAAAATAGAAGGAGACGGAATGGGATTTGTGCATGCTGGCGGAACTAGCGCAAAAAAAGTATTGCAACCTGGAGAAATTTTACGTGTAGATACTGGTTGTATAGTTGGTTTTACGCAAGATATTGAGTATGATGTAGAATTTGTAGGTGGTATAAAAAACACCATTTTTGGAGGAGAAGGCTTATTTTTTGCAAATTTAAAAGGGCCAGGAACCGTTTATATTCAGTCGTTGCCATTTAGTAGATTGGCAGGGAGAATTATTGCAATGGCTCCTCAAACTGGTAAAGGAAGTAGGGGAGAAGGTAGTCTTTTAGGCGGAATAGGAAACTTACTCGACGGAGATAATAGATTTTAAATAAAAAAGCGAAACCAATTGGTTTCGCTTTTTTATTTTATCAAACTCTTTCTACCATAGACATGGTATTTAAAATGCAATGCGCTATAATTATCGGCCATAAATTTCTATCAAATTTTATATAAGCAATTCCCATTACTAAGCCAATTAAAGCAACTGTAATAGATCTTTCAGAAATATCATTTGAATGTCTGAAGCCAAAAATACAGGCCTGAATTACAACTGCTAAAATGGTAGCGATTCCTGTTTTAGAAAATAGCTTTTCGAACCAAGTAATTAAAAAAGCTCTATCTAATAATTCTTCTAACATAGATTCTACCAATACAATAGGCATAATAGAAAAGAACAATAGCCAATTTCCTTTTAAGTTTCCGAATTTAGCGCCTGAACTTTTTGCTGTAGCTTCTGCACCTGGTTCGTTTAGAACAGGGAAAGAATCCTGAAGGATATTAAAAATAACAATTGATGCTACAACTGCCACAAAAATTATGATTGCAAAAAGAAATGTCTTTTTTAAACTCTTTGGTTTTTTGAGCCCTAAATCTTTCCAACTATAGCCTCTAGCTTTCATTCTCCAGGTAGCAACTGCCAACGTGGTTAATGTCCAAAAGATACCATTGATAAGAAAATTTAAACTTGGAAAATAGACTTCTCTAATTAAGAACATCACAGATATGTAAATAATTAAATCTAGTAAAATTCCTAAGTGATTTGTTGTTTTCTGTACGTTTTGTTTGCTTAAATTCATACTGATTTTTTAGTTAGTAGTCTTTTGACAGCCAATGCTGAAAAAAAGTTACAAAAAAAGAATTTTATGCTTCGGTTTTTATATTTCAAAGAATTTATCCCTGATTAAAAATACGTATTAGACTTAATTTAGCGTTTTTCGTCATTACAATATGTCCTTCTTCATTTGGGTGTAGTCCATCTTTTAAAAATAATTCTGGGGTCATCTCTAATGCGAAATCAATACAATTCTGTTGGTCGTCAATAGCAAATTGTTTTAATGTTTTTTGAAATGAATGAATTCGTTTAGATAAGCAAGGAGTGTCAATAAATAGACTTTCGTCCGTAAAATGTCCTTGATTAAAAAATGGAGTAGGGATTCCAATTATTGGAATTATGTTATGGTGTTTAGCATATCTTGTCATAGCAAGTATATTACCAATGATTGTGTTATCAGTTAGATTTAACCAAATATCATTTGTGCCACCAGTAATAATAATATAGTTTGGCTTGTGTTTAATTGCCATTTCATAAAACCTAGCCAACATCCCAGCAGTTGTATCTCCAGAAATACCAGCATTAATCAATTCAATAGGTAAAGTATTACCTAACAGATTACTCCATCTACAATTTGTTTTAACGCCATATCCGGCAGTTAAACTATCTCCAATGCAGACGATTTTTTTTTGATTCATTAAATTGATCTTAATTTATATGTATTGTTGCAGAAAGACAATTAATTCGTTAGAATTCACTTAGCAACTAATAATAAACCACTTTATAGAAAACGAAACGATAACTATTTGTTTTTTACAAATTTTCGTACTGTAACCCATTGTTTTAACATGTCTCTGATATCTTGTGCAGGGTATCCTAAAACAGTTTTTCCTGCTTCCACATCGCTCATGACTCCAGATCCTGCGCCAACAGTAGCACCAGAATGGATTGTTGTATGGTCTTTAATTGAAGCGCTTCCACCTATAATAACGCCATCACCTAAAGTAACAGAACCTGCAAGTCCACTATGACCTGCCATAATACAAGAACGCCCCATAATACTATTGTGAGCTATTTGGACTAGGTTGTCAATTTTACAACCATCACCAATAATAGTAGAACTAAATTTGGCTCTGTCAACACATGAGTTCGCACCGATTTCAACATAATCTCCAATTATAACATTACCTATTTGTGGTATTTTAACCAGTTGTCTGCCATCATCACTAGGCCTATATCCAAATCCATCAGCTCCTATACTAACATTGGTGTGAAAAATACAGTGGCTTCCAATAATACAGCGTTCACGAATAATAGTCCCTGACCAAACTGTGGTGTTGTCGCCGATACTAGTTTCGTCAAATACACAAACATTTGGGTATAAAACCACACCGCTTCCTAATTCAACATCTTTACCTACATAACAATTTGCACCAATTTTACAGCCATTACCAATTATTGCTGTTTCATGTATTACGGCAGTTGGATGTATATCTACATCAAATACAGGTGTTGACGGATTAAAGAGTTCCAATATTTTTGCCATTGCCAAATCGACATTTTTTACTTGAATAAAAGCACGATTATTGCCTGGATCAATATCTAAATTATAATTTACCAGAGCAGCACTGGCTTTTGAATCTTCCCAAAACTTCAAATACTTACTGCTTCCAATAAATGTGATTTGATTGCTGTTTGCTTTTTGTAATTCCTCGGGACCTTCAATTTTTTGGGTGGTATTACCTATTAATTCACCTTTTAAGATGCTGCTAATTTCACTGATAGAATATGATGCCATTTATGAGTTTATTGATTTATTAATAAGCGGTAAATTAATAAAAAAAAATGAAATTTATATTTTTTTGAAATCAAATATGATTATCCATGTTTTTTATTGTAATGTACTATTTCAGTTATAGATTCCACATATTAAATATAGTCATTGTTGTCAACTGGCTTTTAGTTTTTAGAATAACTCTTTTTTTAACCATGCCAGTACTTCAATTCTTGTAGAATAATAAAGAGAGCTACCGTGATATCTTCCAGTAAGAATACGTTTTTTTCTTCTTTTAGGTTCGGTTTGTTGATAAAACTCCTCGGCCATTTCATCAGCCATATATCTTTCTAGCTCATTATCAGAAGCGATATAAAAACCAGATTTAATTTTATTGTTTTTGTATGGAAGTGGGATTCTAACATTCTGCGGGGCGTTTATGACTCTTTTTGCAGCGGCAGTTACAGAAAATAAAACGATGGTTTCAATATTTAGATCCCAAAGAACCACTCCGGCGGTTAAAATATTTGAACCATAAGAAGACCCGATGGCGCCAATTTTTCCAGTTTTAAATTGGTTGTTGTTTTCTACCCAATGAAGTACTGCTTTTAGATCAATAATTGGAAATGTAAATTCCCCTTCCATTTGAGGATCAGATTTGCCATGTCCTCTAATATCCATAGCTACAATATTGTATCCTGCATTGTATAGGTCTTGTACCGTTTCTCTACGTTCTATCCATAATTCTTTGTTGCCTCCTGCTCCATGTAGCAGTACTATTGTAGGCTTATAATCTATGCTGTCTTTGTTTGTAATCGAAAATAAAGAAATTTTAAAATCATCTTCACTGGTGATTGTAAACTCGTGTATAGGTAGATTGTTTTGTGAATAAGTAGAGGTACATGTACATAATAATATAAAACCAATAATTAATTTTTTCATGATGCATGAGTGTTATAATGCTACTAATTTAGATAGATTATTTTTTTAGAGCGACAATAAATTGTTAATTCTGGTTTTTTAAAAAATGACAGTCTATGTGTTTGTGTATGGTTTTCTGATATTTGATATATCTCAATATCATATTTTTTAAGTTTACAGTCATAATTTTTTTGCTAAAATTTAACCCTAAAAATAGTCAAAACTGAGGAGTGTTGATTTTAGGCTTATTGTATCTTTGAGATTTATAGCAAAAAATAAATTATGAATAAATTCCTCTTATTACTAGCATTAAATATTATTTCAGTCAGTGTGTTTTCGCAATCTGAAATAACCGAGAACGAACTAAAAGAACACCTATTGTTTTTAACCTCAGAAAAAAATGCGGGTAGATATCCAGGAGGAAAAGAAAATAAAAGGGTTGTTAAATATTTAAAAAAGGAGTTTAAAAACCTTGGACTTAAATTTTTTAAGAAAGGCTATAAACAGCCTTTTGAAGCTCAATTACGAGTTGAAAAAGGTACTGATCAAAAACCAAAGGTTGTTACTTGGAATGTTGTAGGTTATATTGAAGGGAATGATCCTGTTCTTAAAAAGGAGTTTATCGTCTTAGGAGCGCATTATGATCATTTAGGCTTGGGAGGGCCATCGTCAAAATCTAAAAAAAAGAATACAATTCATTATGGAGCTGATGACAATGCTAGTGGTACAGCAGCGCTATTGGAAATAGCAGAGAAAATTGTTTCTCAAAAAAAACAATTAAAGCGAAGCGTATTATTTATTGCTTTTGGCGCTGAGGAACAAGGATTATTAGGAAGTAAGTATTTTGTTGAAAACCCATTAGTACCTCTTTCACAGATTAAACTAATGATTAATATGGATATGGTTGGACGATTAAATAAACAGAAACATGTGTATATGGGAGGTGCCGGTACTTTCCCCGATGGTGTTAGTTTTATGCGGAATTTAGGGAAGTCTTTAGAGCTAAACCCTATAGTTCATGCAGGTTCGGTTGGAGGATCTGATCATGTGTCATTTTATAAGAAAGGAGTTTCTGTTTTAGGTATGCATACGGGTGGTCATCCACAATATCATACCCCAGAAGACACTATCGAATTGATAAATATTAAAGGAGAAAAACAGGTCTGTGACTATGTTTTTCAAGCGATCATGAAATTTGCCTCTACAAATTATAAAATGGAATTTATAAAACAGGATTAAAAAATAGAATGACACGAGCGCCGCAACTAAGAGTCATTGTTAAGAACTGTTTATGTGATGATTTTTTCGGATATCCAACTAGTAATGTCATCAATTAAAATAGTAAGATGTTCTTTAATTTATTAAAATTTTTAAAAAAAAAAGAGCTTAACTAGCTATATCATAATTCGAATTTATTATGAAAGGTTAAGTTGCCATGAAACACCAAATTTATCTTCACACCACCCAAATTTTTTACCAAATCCGTAGTCGCCAGAACCGTTGTAGTTCTCAAGAGGAACCATAACCTGACCTCCGTTTGAAGAAAGTTCTTCAAATAAAATTTGCATCTCACTTTCTGAATTGCATTCAACGAATAGTGATATTCCTGGTGTAAATGACCAAGCGTGATTGAAATTATTTTCGGAAACCATGTGCTCAGTGCCATTTAATGTAAATACGCCATATTTAATAAGCTCCGGTGTTCCTCCAGCCTCTCCTTCTAGGTATTTTGTGATGCTTTTAATTTCCGAATTCGGAAAGACAGAAGTATAGAAGTTTATTGCTTCTTCAGCCTTGCCACATTGATTACCTACAAATGTTAGAAATGGAGTTGTTTTCATTTTTTTTTAATTTTAGTTCAAACCAAGAATTAGCTTACTTTTTGCCAAATTACAGCAAACGTGTTTGTGCATTATTTGTTTACGTTGATTAAGTACCTAATTTAGTAAATACAAAACCAACTAGAAAATCCGGAAGGATTTTAGAGGCTTTTCTCAACTGTTTTATTAGGAAATATTTTTGAAACAATATAACCAACCAGCATTGCCAAGGCAAAAGAAGGTGCTAAGACATCTAATTCAACAAAATAAGCACCAACACTTTCTAGGTTAGACATTACAAACTTAAAAAATATTACAGAAGCAAAACCAGTCACCATAGAAGCGATGGCTCCTTTTTCTGTATAACCATCCCAAAAAAGAGAGAGAATAATTACCGGACAAAAGGTAGCTGCAATCCCAGACCATCCAAAAATCATAATCCAAAAAATCTGTCGCTCGGGATAGAGATTATATAATATAACAGCAATTCCGAGTGCCACCATTGCCATAGCAACTGTTACAATTCTAGAAAGCTTTGTTAGGTCTTCATCCTTTAAATCGGGTCTAAATATTTTCTGATAAAAGTCACGTGTAATTGCACTAGAAGCAAGAATCAGCAACGAATCTATGGTAGACATTATCGCAGAAAGCACAATGGCTATAAATATGGCGACAAGAATTGTAGGTAAGAATTGGTTTGTAATCATGCTCAATACATCTTCTCCACCAGTTCCTAATATCGCTTCTGGGTCTTGTCCTTCAGAAGTAAAGTAGATTCGTGCAAGGATACCAATAGTTACTGCAGCAGCATCTGTTAAAAGAGTAAAAAGCAAGGCAACCCATTTTCCTTTGTCAATTTCGTGTTCGCTTTTAATAGACATAAAACGCACATATACTTGTGGTGACCCTAAGAATCCTAATCCAATCATAGAGAAACCAAGAATGGTAAATAGGTTCATCCATCCATCATCACTTCTTCCCATTATTTGGGTAAGTGTTGGGTCAATTGCATTTAATCCTGCAGTAACACCAGCTCCATGATCCATAGAAAACCAGACTACAACTGGTAGTAAAACCAATCCGAAGAACATTAAAATTCCCTGGAACATATCAGACCAAACTGCGGCTACAAAGCCACCAATAAAAATATAAATCAGTACAATACTAAAACCAACAAGTACTCCAACTCTATAATCAATACCAAGCATAGACTCGAATGCAATGCCTGTTACATCCATTTGTGATGCTACATAAATAACCACGAAAACTACTAAAACAGATGCCGAGATAATGCGAAGTGTATTTGTAGATGATTTAAAATGACTCTGAAGATAATCTGGAATTGTAATTGCTTTGTATGCGTCAGAACGTATTTTGAATTTTTTGGCCATATACTGCCATGATATAAAAACACCGAGCAATTCACCTGCAACAACCCAATAACCAGAATAGCCGGCCATAGCTCCCATTCCTGTTAAACCGATTAAAAGCCAACCAGATTCTCCGGTTGCCCTAGCAGAAAAAGCAACAGCCCAAAAGCCCATTTTTTTTCCTCCTAAATAAAAATCACTCATACTTTTTACTCTGCGAGAAGCTAAGATTCCGATTAGAAATAGAATAGCGACATAAATAGCTAGGACAGTAATTTTTGTAATCATAGATTTTGGATAATTATTTTTTTAAAGATATGCTAATAAATTAACTTGAATTTTCAGTAATGAATGCTATCGATTCTGTCTAAACGATCGATTTAATTGCGTTTATTTAATGTTAGGGAAGTTTTTATTATTTAGGTTAGTACCTATAGTTTGTGCGTTTGTTTTAATATTACATTTGAATATATAATTATGCTTTTAAAAATAGAATAGTCCAACAGTGTGTTTATGAAGAAGAAAAAAAATGAAATTAAAAAAATAAAAAAGCCTTGGCCAACTAAAGATGCTATGGAACAGGTTTATGAAATGAAACTTTGGGGGGATAGTAAATCTGAATTTTATTCAGGTGTAGGATCACATCATCCTGAGCTAGTAAATCCATATATAGCTATTTTAACAACATTTTTAACTTCATTTAAAAATCCTCTTTCGGTATGTGATTTGGGGTGTGGGGATTTTAATATAGGAAAAGAATTAGTAAAGCATACTAAGAAGTATCTTGCAGTAGATATAGTAGCAGACCTGATAGCGCATAATAAATCAACATTTAAAGCAGAAAATTTAGAATTCCATTGTTTGGATATTGCAGAAGATGATTTGCCCTCTGGAGATTGTGTTTTATTAAGGCAAGTACTACAACATATATCGAATGCTGAAGTACAAAGTATCGTGAGTAAACTAGCAGATTTTAAATATGTTATTTTAACAGAACATGTGCCAGAAGGAGATTTTGCACCCAATAAAGAGATTATTTCAGGACAAGGAACTCGACTAAAAAAACAAAGTGGTATCAACTTATTAGTGCCACCATTTAATTTTAAGGTAAAAAAAGAAAAACAATTATTGTCTGTTATTTTAAATGATGGTAAAGGGCTTATCTTGACTACGCTTTATGAAGTTTTTTAAAACATCAATGTTGATACCCTAAGTTGCTTTCTAATGTTTTGCAACATGGTTGTAAATGGCGTGTTATCGCTCTAAAAGTTTTTTAGAAACTTTATATGTCGCTGCATACGAAAGACCTTCTTGACGGGTCTTAAATGTCAAAAATGCTTTCTTATACCATTTTGAGTCAGTCGCTTTCTTTTTATGATCT
This sequence comes from uncultured Flavobacteriaceae bacterium, assembly GCA_913062575.1. GTDB lineage: Bacteria > Bacteroidota > Bacteroidia > Flavobacteriales > Flavobacteriaceae > Polaribacter. Next base: position 30,844 of record CAJXVT010000028.1, read on the forward strand.
TCATGTCCGGAAACAGCGTAGAGTTTACCATTTAGCCATGGTTTAATTTCATAAATTCCTATTCCGAAGTGTTCTACTCGTTCAAGAACGATTTCGAAATCCGATTCAGAAAAATAAGGAGTAGTCTCTTCGTCGAATCCATCATTAATGTTTTTCAAATCAGTAAATATATTTTTCTCTAAAAATTCAGTTTTTTCCATGTTGAGGGTAAGGGTTTATATAGGTTTAGTTGTAGGAAATCAGTAAGGGTTTTCCACCGTGGCACTAATATAATTAATTTGAGTGAATTTTCGCTATAGTTCTTTGTTGTAGTCCCTTTTTATTTATTTCCATTTGTTGATTTTTGGACCTAGAGTCTTTATCCCAAAAGCGATAATAATACCACCAGTAAAGAACATAATAAGACTATAAACAGCAGGGGCAATAGCATAGTTATCATTCATTAAAATTCCTGAAGCAATGGCAATTGCCATGGTACCATTTTGAATTCCAGACTCTATCGAAATCGTTAGCGATTGCGCTAAATTTAATTTTGCAATTTTCGCTGTTACAAAACCAACTAGCATGGTGGTAATGTTTAATGCTAAGGCTGTCAATCCTGCTTGTTGCAAATATGGAATAAGATCTTCTTTTTTCTTTAAGACCAATCCAATGATGACTAAAAACAAGACGGCGGCAGAAGCAATTTTAACGGGTTTATTCATTTTATCTGCAAAAGTAGGTTTAACGCTTTTTAATGCCATCCCAATAGAAACAGGAATGATTACGATTACAAATATTTGAATCACCGTTTGCAATTTGTTGATTTGGACCATTTCGTCTCCATCTAAAAATTGGGTTAAAGCAAAGTCTACAACAAAGGGAATAGTGAAAATAGTAATTAGGCTATTGGCGGTCGTTAATGAAATGGATAAGCCAGCATCTCCTTTTGCCAAATAGGTGATAAGGTTAGATGTTGGGCCACCAGGGCAAGCCGCCAAAATCATTAAACCAATGGCAATGTCTGTTCCTACATCAAATATGGAAATTAATACATAGGCAATAATTGGCAACAAAATAATCTGATTCAAAAGCCCAACTAGTATTGCTTTTGGATTTTGAAATAATCGAATAAAATCATTTTTAACCAGAGACAAGCCCATGCCAAACATGATGATAATTAATGATATTGCGAGAAATATTGTTCCTATATCCATTGTTCTTAAGTT
>CAJXVT010000029.1 GCA_913062575.1 uncultured Flavobacteriaceae bacterium
ACTAAAATTGCCCGTAAATTCGGAGAAGCAATTTTTGGAGATGATAAAAACTTTGAAAAAAGAAATTATCCTCCAGGACAACACGGAAACGCGAAAAGAAGAGGTAAGAAATCTGAATACGCAATCCAATTACAAGAAAAACAAAAAGCAAAATACTCTTATGGTATTTTGGAACGTCAATTCTCAAACTTATTTAAAAAAGCATCTAGATCTAAAGGGATTACTGGTGAGGTTTTATTACAGTTATGTGAATCTCGTTTAGACAATGTAGTATACCGTTTAGGGATTTCAAACTCTCGTAGTGGTGCACGTCAATTAGTTTCTCACCGTCACATTACTGTGAATGGAGAAATTTTAAATATTCCTTCATATTCTTTAAAAGAAGGAGACGTTATTGCAGTTAGAGAAAAATCTAAATCTTTGGTTGCTATTGAAAGTGCTTTAGCTTCTAATAGCAATGTGTATGAATGGTTGACTTGGAACTCTGATTTATTATCAGGTACGTTTGTAAAAGCACCAGAGAGATTACAAATTCCAGAGAACATCAAAGAACAATTAATCGTAGAATTATATTCTAAGTAATAAATTAATCATATTGAAATTCAGCCAAAGGGTCTATTAGTATTTCTTCACACTTATAGGCCGCGCAACTGAATAACAATTAAAAGAAGAAAAATATGGCAATTTTAAATTTTCAGAAACCTGATAAAGTAATAATGATTGAATCTACAGATTTTTCTGGTAGATTTGAGTTTAGACCTTTAGAACCAGGTTTTGGATTAACAGTTGGTAATGCATTAAGAAGAGTATTGTTGTCTTCTTTAGAAGGTTTTGCGATTACATCATTAAGAGTTGATGGTGTTGAGCATGAATTTTCTGCAATTAAAGGAGTTGTAGAAGATGTAACAGAAATGATCTTAAACTTAAAACAAGTACGTTTTAAGAAACAAATTGAAGAAACTGATAAAGAATCTGTTTCTATCAATGTTTCTGGTCAAGAGCAGTTAACTGCTGGAGATTTACAAAGTTTTATTTCTGGTTTTCAAGTATTAAATCCTGATTTAGTTATCTGTAATATGGAAAAATCTGTGAAATTAAACATGGAAATTTCTATAGAAAAAGGTAGAGGGTTTGTACCAGCAGAAGAAAATAAAAAATCTACTGCACCATTAGGAACAATTTTTACAGATTCTATTTACACTCCTATAAAGAATGTAAAATATGCTGTTGAAAATTTTCGTGTAGAGCAAAAAACTGATTATGAAAAATTAATTTTTGACATAGACACAGATGGTTCTATTAATCCTAAAGATGCATTAACTGAAGCAGCTAAAATTTTAATTCACCACTTTATGTTATTCTCTGATGAGCGTATCACTTTAGAGGCAGATGAGATTGCTCAAACTGAAACATATGATGAAGAATCATTACATATGCGTCAGTTATTAAAGACCAAATTGGTAGACATGGATTTATCAGTTAGAGCTTTAAACTGTTTAAAAGCTGCAGAAGTAGATACTTTAGGAGACTTAGTATCATTCAATAAAAACGATTTAATGAAATTCCGTAATTTTGGTAAAAAGTCATTAACTGAACTAGAAGAACTAGTAAACGTTAAAGGGTTGAACTTTGGAATGGACTTAAGTAAATATAAATTAGATAGAGATTAATTCTTTCATATTTTGCCCCCAATAATTGGTAGAGCAAGATGAAAGTATAAAACAAAGGTCATGAGACACGGTAAGAAATTTAACCACTTAGGAAGAAAAACAGCGCACAGAAAAGCGATGTTGGCTAATATGTCATGTTCATTAATTGAACACAAACGTATTAACACTACAGAAGCAAAAGCGAAAGCTTTACGTAAATTTGTAGAGCCTTTATTAACAAAATCTAAAAACGATACTACTCACAATCGTAGAGTTGTATTTAGTTACCTTAGAGATAAATTTGCAGTTACAGAATTATTTAAAGAAATTTCTGTAAAAATTGCAGACAGACCAGGAGGATACCTTCGTATCATCAAGTTAGGAAACCGTCAAGGAGATAATGCTCCTATGGCAATGGTAGAATTAGTTGATTACAACGAAATCTATAACCCTAACGGTAAGAAAGCTAAGAAAACTACTCGTAGAGGGAAGAAGAAAGCTGACCCTGTTGTTGATGTTGTAGAAACTGAAACACCAGAAACTTCTGAAGAGTAATATGATATTATTATAATTCATATAAAGGGATAAACATTTATGTTTATCCCTTTTTTTATACAATTTTTTGAATAACAAATGCAAAATACAGAAGATATTATTATTTTTGCAAAGTGAATAAACAACCACAGCTAAGACAACTAAATACATGAAATATCAACAACACAAAAAAGCCCTTGTTTTATTAGCAGATGGAACTATCTTTTATGGTAAGTCTATCGGTATAGAAGGAACTTCAACTGGAGAAATTTGTTTTAATACAGGAATGACTGGTTACCAAGAAATCTTTACTGATCCATCTTATTTTGGACAGTTAATGGTAGCAACAAATGCTCATATTGGTAATTACGGTGTAAACGCTAACGAAATCGAATCTGATGGAATTAAGATTTCTGGATTAATTTGTAGAAATTTTAGTTTTACACATTCAAGAGTAGATTCTGAAGGGAATTTAAAAGACTGGTTTATCCAACACAGTACAGTTGCAATCTCAGATGTAGATACCAGAGCGTTGGTAGCTTATATTAGAGATAATGGTGCAATGAATGCAATAATATCTACAGATGTTGATAATATTGAAGGATTAAAAAAAGAATTAGCAGCTACTCCAGATATGAATGGTTTAGAATTGGCATCAAAAGTGTCAACGAAAGAGCCTTATTTTGTTGGTGATAAAAATGCTACTTATAAGATTTCTGCATTAGATATAGGTATAAAAAAGAACATCCTAAGAAATTTTGTAAAAAGAGATGCTTACATAAAAGTATTTCCATACAATGCTAGTTTTGAAGAAATGAGTTCATTTAATCCTGATGGATATTTTATTTCAAATGGACCTGGAGATCCAGAACCTTTAATAGATGCTCAAAATGCAGCTAAAGAAATTATCAAAAGAGATTTACCTTTATTTGGTATTTGCTTAGGACATCAAGTAATCGCTTTAGCAAACGGAATCTCTACTTACAAAATGCATAACGGGCATAGAGGAATTAATCATCCAGTAAAAAACCTAATCACAGGGAAAGGAGAAATCACTTCTCAAAACCACGGATTTGCTATTAATCGTGAAGAAACAGAAGCTCATGAGAATGTAGAAATTACACATGTGCATTTAAACGATCATACTGTAGCAGGAATTCAATTGAAAGATAAAAACTGTTTTTCTGTTCAATACCATCCAGAAGCAAGCCCTGGTCCACATGATGCTGAATATTTATTCGATCAATTTATCGAGAATATTAAAAAAGTAAAATAAGTCTTAATCACTGAAAACGTTTTCGCAGTTTGTCTGTAATAAGAAGATAATTGAAATACGTATTTTGTAATTTAGCCACAAGAAATTAATAATTACAACTTGAAAAAGTTAGTATAAAAAAAATAAGAATGAGTATTATTATTAACATTCATGCGCGTCAAATATTTGACTCTAGAGGAAATCCAACAGTAGAAGTAGATGTTACTACAGAGAATGGGTTTTTAGGTAGGGCAGCAGTTCCGTCTGGAGCTTCAACTGGAGAGCACGAGGCTGTAGAATTAAGAGATGGCGGAAATGCTTACATGGGAAAAGGTGTACTGAAAGCAGTGTCTAATGTCAATCAAATAATTGCTCAAGAATTATTAGGTACTTCTGTTTTTGAACAAAACCGAATAGATCAAATTATGATTGATTTAGATGGTACAGCTAATAAATCTGTATTAGGTGCAAATGCTATCTTAGGAGTTTCTTTAGCAGCAGCAAAAGCAGCAGCCAATGAATTAGGAATGCCTTTGTATAGATACGTTGGTGGAGTTTCTGCAAACACATTACCGGTTCCAATGATGAATATTATCAATGGAGGATCGCATTCTGATGCACCAATTGCATTTCAAGAATTTATGGTAATGCCAGTAAAAGCAGCAAACTTTGCACATGCAATGCAAATGGGTTCTGAGATTTTTCACAACCTAAAGAAGGTATTACACGATCGTAATCTAAGTACAGCTGTTGGTGATGAAGGAGGTTTTGCACCAACATTAGGTGGTACAGAAGATGCCTTAGATACAATTGCATTGGCAGTTAAAAATGCTGGTTATACTTTAGGTGATGATGTGATGATTGCCTTAGATTGTGCAGCAGCAGAATTTTATGTAGATGGTAAATACGATTACACCAAGTTTGAAGGAGAAAAAGGAAAAGTAAGAACAAGTCAAGAACAAGCAGATTATTTAGCAGAATTAGCAGCTAACTATCCTATCATTTCTATAGAAGATGGAATGGATGAAAATGATTGGGAAGGATGGAAGTACTTAACAGATAAAATTGGAGCCAACGTACAATTAGTTGGAGACGATTTATTTGTAACGAATGTTGAGCGTTTAGGTAGGGGAATTGAAAACGGAATTGCAAATTCTATTTTAATTAAAGTAAACCAGATAGGAACCTTAACAGAGACAATTGCAGCTGTTAATATGGCACATAATGCAGGATATACATCTGTAATGTCTCATAGATCTGGAGAAACAGAAGACAATACAATTGCAGACTTAGCAGTTGCATTAAACTGTGGACAGATTAAAACCGGTTCTGCTTCTCGTTCAGATAGAATGGCTAAATATAATCAGTTATTAAGAATTGAAGAAGAATTAGCAAATACAGCATATTTTCCAAAAGATAAAGCCTTTAAAATAAAGTAAATTTTATTTTACAAAATATAAAAACCTTATAAGAATTCTTATAAGGTTTTTTTTATGATTAAAAATAAGTTAAATCTATGTTTTAATACCAAAAATCTATATAGTATGACTTTTAAAATCTTCCAAAATTTGGTATCTTCGCAATTCACTTCATTATTATAAAACAAGATAGAAAGAATGTCAGATAAAGCTACGTTAAAAATAGATGGGCAAGAGTATGAGTTTCCATTAATTACTGGAACAGAGAATGAAATTGCAATTGATGTAAAAGCATTGAGAGCTGTAACTAATGGAGTTATTACAATAGATCCGGGATACAAAAATACAGGATCATGTATTAGTGAAATCACATTTTTAAATGGTGAAGAAGGAATATTACGTTATAGAGGATATTCTATTGAAGAATTAGCTGATAAAGCAAGTTTCTTAGAAGTTGCTTATTTATTAATTTTTGGAGAATTACCAACAGCAGAACAATTAGAGAAATTTCATTCAGACATTAAAGAAAAATCTATTGTAGATGAGGATGTAAAAAAGATTATTGATGCATTTCCAAAGAATGCACACCCAATGGGTATTTTATCTTCTTTAACAAGTGCTTTAGTTGCGTTTAATCCTAGTTCTGTAAATGTAGATTCTGAAGAGGAAATGTACAATGCAATTGTTAAGATAATGGGTAAATTCCCAGTATTAGTATCTTGGGCAATGCGTAAAATTGAAGGATTACCATTGAATTATGGAAGTAAATCTTTAGGCTATGTAGAAAACGTTATGAAAATGATGTTCGAAAAGCCTAATGAAGAGTATGTAGCAAATCCTGTAGTTAAAAATGCGTTAGATAAATTATTAATCTTACATGCAGATCATGAACAAAACTGTTCTACGTCTACAGTACGTATAGTTGGTTCTTCTCATGCTGGATTATTTGCTTCTCTTTCTGCAGGGATTTCTGCACTTTGGGGGCCATTACATGGTGGAGCAAATCAAGCAGTTTTAGAAATGCTTGAGGCGATTAAAGAAGATGGAGGAGATACAAAGAAATACATGGCCAAAGCTAAAGACAAGAATGATCCTTTCCGTTTAATGGGGTTCGGACATAGAGTATATAAAAACTTTGATCCAAGAGCTAAGATTATTAAAGTTGCTGCTGATGAGGTTTTAAATGATCTTGGAATAGATGATCCAATTTTAGAGATCGCTAAAGGACTAGAGCAAGAAGCATTAAATGATCCTTATTTTGTAGAAAGAAAATTATATCCAAATGTAGATTTCTATTCAGGTATCATTTATCGTGCAATGGGAATTCCAGTAGAAATGTTTACGGTAATGTTTGCATTAGGTAGATTACCAGGCTGGATTGCTCAATGGAAAGAGATGCGTATGGGTAAAGAGCCAATTGGAAGACCTAGGCAAATTTATACAGGAGAAAATTTAAGAGCTTTTAAAAGCGTAGAAAAGAGATAATTTATTTTTACAAGATGTTCGACTCAATAAAAATTATTAAAAATAGATCAGATATTGGAGCTGGTACAAGAGGTTCTGATATGGGTGTTGACGCTATTGAAATAGCAGCAATAAATAAAGAAAACGATTACTTTGGTCAGTATGAATTTGTTGATGTTGTTACAGAAAACGAATCTATTTATAATAAAGTAAACAACTCTTTTGCAAAGAGAATTGATAGTGTATTAAGTCAGTGTACTCGTTTAAGCAATCATGTAAAGGTGTCTTTACAAGAAAACATTTTTCCAGTAGTTTTATCAGGAGATCATTCTTCTGCTTTAGGAACTATTAGTGGAGTAAAAGCTGCATATCCTCAAAGTACTGTTGGAGTGGTTTGGATAGATGCGCATGCAGATATACATTCACCTTATACATCTCCATCTGGTAATATTCACGGAATGCCATTGGCAGCTGCATTAGCTGAAGATAATTTAGATTTTCAGATAAATGATATTACTCGTGAAACTTCTGATTTATGGGGCAGAATGAAAAATATTGGAGTACCTGGAGCAAAAGTTTCTGGAGACGATGTTATATATTTTGGTGTTAGAGATACAGAAGAACCAGAAGACAAGCAAATAGAAAATTTAAAAATAAAAAACTATTCAGTTTCTGAAATTCGATTTAGAGGATTAGAGAAATGTGTGAATGAAGCAATAGATAAATTATCTAATTGTGATGTGATTTATATCTCTTTTGATGTTGATTCTATGGATTGTGATATGATTTCTTATGGAACTGGTACACCAGTTTCTAAAGGATTTGATCAAGAAGAAGTAACACAAATTATGCAGCAGTTTATAGCAACAAAAAAAGTGGCTTGTGTAGAGTTTGTAGAAGTAAACCCATTATTAGATTTAAAAGGAAATGTAATGGCAGAAACAGCTTTTGAAGTGCTAGATGATGTTACCAAAACAATAAAAGAATCACTTTAATTTTTAATAAACTTTTTAGTAATTATTGTGTTGTTTTTTGATACAATTTTTAAAAAATAGATTCCAGTAGTTAATTCCTTAATCCGAATTTGATTACTGGTTTTTTTTTGCTCTAGAATAGTTTTTCCATTAACATCAGTTACCGACAGTTTTTTAACATCTATTCCGTTAATATATAAGACATCTTGACTTGGGTTTGGAAATATTTTTAAGTTTACAGCATTAAACTCTTCAATATCTAAAGTGATAAATGAACCATTGTCAAATCGAAATAAATGCTGAGGCAATACTATTTGGGTTCCGTTAATATTTCTATTTACATTTTCTCGAGATAAAAAATATTGTTTTCCGCTAATGTGTGCAATTCCTTCTGTCTGACTTGCTAAACCAACAGATGAAGTAATATCAGTGCGTTCAATAACTCCATTAAAAGGCTGTTGAATGTCTATGTTTTTTATATAAATCAAAAATGTATTTCCATCTTTGTTATAGCCACAGAGTAAAAAACTGTTGTCTTCAGGATTATAAGCAGCCCCAGTTATCAATCCTTCAGAATTATAAGAACCAATATTTTTTGCTGAATGATTCCCAATAGTATTTGGAATTGAATAGGCCTTTACTTCACTTGTTGCCCAATTTTTAGAAAAAATAATCAATTCATTGTTATATACAGAAAATGCCTCTGCATCAAAATCATGATTGTATGGATTTGTAGTGAAATCTACTTGATCTTCATAAGAAAAAGTAATGATCTCAGAAGTTATTGAAGTAGCGCTTGTGAAATCAGATTTTAAAATCCGATAGATTTTTAAATCTTGTCTATTTCCATTATTGTTTCCAAAGTCACCAATATAAATATAGGTGTCATCTTGGGTAATATCTTCCCAATCAATATTGTTAGCATTAGTAATATTGATTGTTCTTGTAATAGTTCCAGAAATTGTATCTATTTCATACAGGTTTGCTGAGCCTCCAGAATCATTATGAGTGATTAATTTCCCGTTATAGAATAGTAACCCAGATGTTTCATTGACTTGTTCAGGTAGATCGAATTTAGAAGTTAAATTCTCTATTTGAGCTGTACTACTAAGCCATACGAGTGAAGTTAAAATAAGAAGAATAATTCTCTTCATCTAGAGTGAAATTAAGTTCCTGTAAATCTAAGAATTCATTATTAAAGAGAAACAACAAATGAAATAAACAACAAATATTTTTTTTTCCTATTCAGTTTTGTATAAAAGTGATTTACTGTTTTTTAGCGTATCTTATAGATTATGATAGCAATTAATTAGTTAGTTTTGTCAAAGACTTAATATCTTAAAAATGCAACAAACCACAAATACAATTTTAATGATTCGTCCAGTTCATTTTAGAATGAATGAGCAAACGGCTGTAAATAATTATTATCAGCAAGAATTAAAAAATATGTTGCCAGCTTCAATTAATAAAAAAGCCCAAATTGAGTTTGATGAATTTGTGTTAAAACTTCAAGAAAACGGAGTAGAAGTTATTGTTGTAAATGATATAGAGTCGTCGAATACACCAGATTCAATTTTCCCAAATAACTGGATTTCCTTTCATGAAAATGGAGATGTTGGACTCTACCCAATGTTTGCAGAAAATAGAAGATTAGAACGAAGAGAAGATGTTTTGGAGATTCTTGAAGAGAGAGGATTTGAAATAGAAAATGTAGTTGATTATACAGAAGCTGAAGAAGAAGAATTTTTTTTGGAGGGAACTGGAAGTGTGGTTTTAGATAGACAAAATCAGAAAGCATATTGCGCAGTATCTCCAAGGTCTGATGAAGAGTTGTTTATTGAGTTTTGTGAAGACTTTGAATATACGCCAGTGCTCTTTACAGCGAATCAAACAGTAAATAATCAGCGAGAAGAAATTTACCATACCAATGTAATGATGTGTGTTGCAGAGCAGTTTGCAATTGTTTGTTTAGCTTCTATAGATGATAAAAAAGAACGTAAAAGCCTTGTCAAGCACTTAAAAGAAAATAAAAAAGAACTCATTGAAATTACAGAAGAACAGCTAACTGCTTTTGCTGGAAATATGTTGCAGGTAAAAGGGGAAAATGAAGAGCGTTTTTTGGTAATGAGTAGCGCAGCATTTGATTCATTACGAAAAGATCAACTTCAAAAAATAGAAAAATACAATTCAATTATTCACAGTTCCTTAGCAACGATAGAAACTTGTGGTGGTGGATCTGCTCGTTGTATGATGGCAGAAGTTTTTTTACCTAAAAATAAGTTATGATGTTATTCGCATTGGCTTTAGCACCTGCACTTACTATTGTGTTTTACATTTACCTAAAAGATAAATACGAACGAGAACCCATAAAATTATTATTAAAGAATTTTGCATTAGGTGCTTCTGCAAGTATTATAATTACCGTGGTTTTCGGAACTATTGGGAAGCTTATCTATCCAATTACAGATCCGTTAAGCATCTTTCAGCAATTTATAAAAGCCTTTATTTTAGTTGCATTAGTAGAAGAGTTCTCGAAATATATAATTGTTAGATATGTTGCCCAGAAAAATAAAGAATTTAATGAGCCTTTTGATGGAATTGTCTACGCTGTAATGGTTTCTATGGGCTTTGCAGCCTTAGAAAATGTATTGTATGTTGTTCAATTCGGAATGGAAAATGGAATTATTAGAGCTTTTACAGCCGTTCCTGCACATGCAACATTTGGTATATTGATGGGCTATTACATGGGGAAAGCTAAGTTTGCTAAAACTAGAAAAGAGACAATCAGATTAAATTTAACAGGATTAATTATTGCTGTAGCATTTCATGGACTGTATGATTTCTTTTTATTTATTGACTTTATTCCCGGTATTTCTATAGGTGCTTTTATCTCTTTACTAATTGGTTTGGCCTTATCTAGAAAAGCAATTAAAAAGCACCAAGAAAATTCGCATTTTAAGCCCTGATTTTACTTTTTTAAAGCCTCGTCAACAATCTGCCCTGTAGTTCCGTTAGGGAACTCTATTTGCAACAAGTTGGCAATTGTTGGTGCAATATCAGTTACAGTATATGCTTTTTTAGAAACACCTGGTTTAACTCCATTACCGTAAAAAATAATTGGAACATGTGTATCATAATTATAACCAGATCCATGAGAAGTTCCTGTTCTATAAGAACTACTTAAAGTTGAAGGTAATGGAATTAGTAGCACGTCTCCAGAAAACTTTTGATTGTACCCTTGTTGTAATTTTTGTAAAATACCACTTGTAAAATGTGTTGTTTGCATTGTTCTAGCAGTAACAGCTTTGTATATTTTATCAAAATTAATAACTTCATCTACTATTTTTTGAGCAACAGTATTTGCGTCTAGTTTTAAGGAAGCTATGTTTTCTTTGTTTAAGAAAACTTGAAAATTCGAAATACTCTCAACCAATTTATCTGACTTAAAGTGTTTTAAAGTAATAGAGTTTACATAAGATTTTAATTTTCTTGAGCTAATGTAGTGTGCTGGGATTTTTTGTGACTGTAAGTACGATGGTACCTGTACAACAGCATGATCTGCAGTTAAAAATAAGGTGTAATTACCTTTTCCAACTTTAGTGTCTAAAAACGAAAATAAACTTGCTAAATCTCTGTCCAATCGTAAGTAATTGTCTTGTACTTCTTTTGAAGCAACACCAAATTGATGTCCGATATAATCTGGTGTAGAATAACTGATGGCTAGGAAATCTGTATACTCAGATTGCCCTAAATTTTCTCCAATAATTGCAGCCTTTACAAAATCGGTAGTAAAAGAATTTCCAGCTGGAGTTGTTTTTATCATATCATAATTCCCATTCTTCTCTTTTAAACTAGGAATGTCATAAGGGAAAACAGGCTTGTCTTTTCCTTTAAATTTCGTCTCAAAAGCATTGTCATCTTCCATGCTTTCTGTGTACGTATTTATATCGTACAAAGTATTCCAAGGCTTCGATAAATATTCATCAACTTTCTCAGAACTATTAAAATCAGATGCCCATGTAGGTAAAGAGTTCATATAGAAAGAACTTGTAATCCATTTCCCTTGGGTATTCCCTTCAAACCAGAAAGCGCCATTTGCAGTATGTCCACCAGGTAATACTGCAGATCTATCTTTAATAGCAATACTAATTGTTTTACCATTCATGTTTTGTGCCAACCGTAATTGATCAGTGATAGTTGTAGTTTGCATTCTATAAGGAGATTTTTTGCCTCCTTTTTCACTTCCAACCGAAGTATAAGTACTGTCGTCTACACAGTAGATCCATTTTTTAGCAAATTTATCATACCAATTATTTCCAATAATTCCATGGTTATCAGGAGTTGTTCCAGTATAAATAGAAGTGTGACCAACAGCAGTATATGTTGGGATATAATTGTAATGTGCATTTTCTAATGAAAAACCATTTTTTAAAATTCTTTTAAATCCATCTTCACCGTATTTGTCAGCAAAACGTGTTAAGTAATCATAACGCATTTGATCGATTACAATACCGACAACTAATTTGGGTTTCTTTTCAGTTTTTTTTTCTGAGTTACAACTTGTAAAAACTAAAAGTGATAGAAATAAAAATGCAATTGAATTTTTCATTGAAATAATTTTTAAAAATCAAAAATAGATATTTTTAATTATGAATACTACTATTTTACTTTCAGTTAATGCTTTTTTAATACTTTAGCAGAAAGAAAGAGATTAATGAATTATTTTGAACATATAGGAAAGTACTTTATGATGCTTACACAGGTTTTTAGAAAGCCTCAGAGATCTAGAGTGTTTAGAGAGGCATTGTCAAGAGAAATCGAAGTATTGGGTTTAAAATCTCTAGGAATCATTGCTTTTATCTCTTTTTTTATAGGAGGTGTTATTGCTTTGCAAACCGCATTGAACTTAAACAATCCTTTAATTCCACAGTCTTTAATTGGTTTTGCAGCTAAACGTTCTATTATCTTAGAATTTGCACCTACTTTTTGTTCAATTATATTGGCAGGCAAAGTAGGCTCGTATATCACATCAAGTATTGGAACCATGCGGGTTACTGAACAAATTGACGCATTAGAAGTAATGGGAATAAACTCCTTAAACTATTTAGTGTTACCAAAAATTATAGCCACGTTGTTTTTCTACCCTTTTTTGATTTCTTTAGGAATGATTTTAGGAATTTTTGGAGGTTGGATTTCTGGAACAATGACAGGTATTTTCTCTGGAGTGGATTATATTGAAGGTGTTCAAATGGATTTTGATCCTTATTTGATAATGTATTCATTGATAAAAACATTAATTTTTGCATTTATCATAGCAACAGTTCCTTCATACCATGGGTATTATGTAAAAGGAGGTTCTTTAGAAGTTGGTAAAGCAAGCACACAATCTGTTGTGTGGACAATTGTGCTTATTGTAATCGCAAATTATTTCTTAACTCAAATGTTATTGACCTAATGATAAACGTAAAAAACTTACATAAAAAATTTGGTGGAGTTGAAATACTGAAAGGGATCTCTACCGTTTTTGAAACTGGTAAAACCAATTTAATTATTGGTCAAAGTGGTTCTGGTAAAACAGTGTTTTTAAAATCGTTAATAGGATTACATACACCAGAAAATGGAACCATTGAGTTTGATGGTAGAGTGAATACAGAAATGAGCATTGATCAACGAAGGCAGTTGCGACAAGAATTAGGCATGGTCTTTCAAGGAAGCGCGTTGTTTGATTCACAGACAGTAGAAGAAAATGTAATGTTTCCTTTAAAAATGTTTACCAAACTGTCGGATAAAGAAATGTTAGCTCAGGCTAATGTTGTACTAAAAAGAGTCGATTTAGTTGGCTCTAATAAAAAATATATTGCGGAGCTTTCTGGAGGAATGCAAAAAAGAGTAGCCATTGCAAGAGCAATTGTTATGAAGCCTAAATACTTATTTTGTGATGAACCAAATTCTGGATTAGATCCACAAACGGCTATCATAATTGATAATTTAATTCAAGAAATTACTAATGAATATCAAATTACAACGGTAATTAACACCCATGATATGAATTCTGTGATGGAAATTGGAGAAAAAATTATTTTTTTAAAGGATGGGAAAAAAGCATGGGAAGGAAGCAATAAAGAGATATTTAAAACTGACAATGAAGCAGTTGTGAATTTCGTATACAGCTCTAATTTATTCAAGAAAGTTAGAGAGGCATATTTAAATGAAACTAATTAAAAAAAAAGTTTGTTTATATGGAATTTGCTTCTATATTTGCAGCCGCTAAGACAAAAGAAAATGACCTGGTAGCTCAGTTGGTAGAGCATCTCCCTTTTAAGGAGAGGGTCCTGGGTTCGAGCCCCAGCCCGGTCACAAAAAGCCTTTCGTATGAGAGGCTTTTTAGTTGAAATTTTGGTGAGATACTCAAGTGGCCAACGAGGGCGGACTGTAAATCCGCTGACTACGTCTTCGAAGGTTCGAATCCTTCTCTCACCACAATTATTACAAAGCAGTTTACATATATGTAAACTGCTTTTTTTTTGTTTTTTAAACTAAAAGAATAGAAAAACTTTTTACTTTTGTAAAACCCCTATTTTGGTTGGGATGTGAATTTTTCACTACAGTCAAGAAATATTTTTTATGAAACTCAAAAAAAAGCTTATTCTTTTTATAAGCACCCTTTTTAAAACTACTCAAGTTCATTCAACTAATTACTATCATACAGGTAAACTTGATGAATATCAAGAAAAAGAAGTTTACTCCTATATCAATTTAATAAATGAGATATCTAGTAAAAAAATAAAGAAAACCAAAACAGATATTCATTTATTGAAAGGTAAAAAAAATCACGTTATTACAACAAAAGATATTAGAAGCTATTATGGAAAACCAAATCATGTAATTCGTAATAAAAATGATTCTTTAGGTGTAACAATCTATGTGTATAGAATTTATTTAGGGAATCATAAAACGCGATTTAAACTCCATTTTAGCGAAGGGAAGTTAGCATTGTATAATTATAGTTTCTCTTCATTAAAAAATGAAGATAAGAGTGAAATTATAAATACTTTATCTAAAAAATATTTAGAATTAGAAAAATTAGATGTAGCTAATGAGTATATCGTAGATTCTAATAATACCATGATTACCTTTTCTCAAAGAACAAGCTTCAGTGTGAACTATATTTTTGACACCTCATTTATTTCTAAAATAAATGAGATTCTTAAAGCGGGAGAAATGAATAAAGAAAAATTGCACAAGAAGAAGGAAAGTGAACTGTATAGACGTTTATGAAATAAATGTTGTCATTTATAATAGTCGATTAGATACGCTAGTTTTTTTGTATATTTCCGTAGTTATTTAACCTGAAAATAGAATGGAAGAAAATATCAATAATGATGAAGCTGTAGAACAAAGAAAGCAAGAAGTTCATAAAGGAGCTAAAGGTTTGTTTGAAAGCATTAAAAGTTTCTTGGTTGAATTGCTAGATTTCCGTCACGATACAGATCATGAGGCAACTGTAGAAGCTATAAAGACAGATATTCCGTTTAAAGGTGCTACCGCATGGATTTTAATTTTTGCGGTATTTATAGCGTCTATCGGATTAAATGCAAACTCAACTGCTGTAGTAATTGGAGCCATGTTAATATCGCCTCTAATGGGACCAATTTTAGGAGTTGGAATGTCCATTGCAATTAATGATATTGATACATTACGTAAGTCGTTAATCAATCTGTCTACAATGATTGTGCTGAGCTTACTTACTGCTTTCTTATTCTTTTATATTTTTCCTCTAAGTGAAGATAACTCAGAGTTGCTAGGACGTGTTCGTCCTGATATTAGAGATGTATTGATCGCCTTTTTTGGTGGATTAGCTTTAATGGTTGCAAGAACTAAAAAAGGAACCGTTGCTTCGGTAATATTTGGAGTTGCAATTGCAACTGCTTTAATGCCGCCATTGTGTACAGCAGGTTATGGGTTAGCCATCGGTAATTTTTCGTACTTCTTTGGTGCCATGTATTTGTTTATTATCAATACAATATTTATTGCATTGGCTACATTTTTATTGTTAAAGTTACTTCGATTTCCAATGTTGAAATATGCAAATTCAGCAAAGAGAAAAAGAATTGCACAATTGGCTTCTGTATTGGCAATTATTGTCATGATTCCAGCTGTATTTACTTTTATTACAGTATATAAAGAAAGTAAAATGAATGATCAGATAGCTGCTTTTATAAAGAATGATGTGAAAAATGTTGATAAATTACAGCTAATTGATCATGATTTTGATTTGTCTAAAAAAACGATTTCACTAAATTTTTTCAATGAAACAACAGAAACAACCTATAATTTTTTAACCAACGATTTGAGTAGCGTAACAAAGTATCCAAATTTATCAGATTTCACTCTTGAAATTAAAGGAAGTGATACTAAAAGTTTCGATTTAATTACTACAGCATACAAAGATAAAAGGCAAGAATTACAAGAAAGTAAAAATATTGTTGCAGGTCTTCAGAGTAAAATAGAGCAATTAAATCAAACAATTTCGAGTTTAAATAATAGAATTGAGCAGGGGGCTATTGATAATAATAACAAAGTAATAGCGTTTAGTCGAATTGCCAAAGAAGCTAAGATTAGATATACAAACCTTGAGCAAATTGGTTTTGCAAAAGTGTTGTCTTCTAAAGATTTTATTAAGATTGATACAGTTCCAATTGCAACTATTTCATGGAATAAAAGTCTAGTTGATAGTATGGTAAATGTAAGAGAAATCGAATTGAGAACTTGGTTGCAGTCAGAAATGAAATTAGATACACTTTTTATTAGAAGAGTAAACGATTAAATAAAATTTTATCCAAACTTAGATTTTACCTCAGAGGTGATTTCTTTGGTGGTTTGTTTAGTTAGGAGTTAATGTTTTTAAAGTCTGTAGAACACTTATTCGTTGTCTATAAGAGTTACTTCTACATTTTGATTGAATAAATAAATTCGACCGTTTTTAGCGTTTAAACACTCAATGCGAGTTCTTCTTCTGTTCCCTCTTTTGTAAACTAAATTTTTAAATAGAAATAAAGAACCATTCGGGACTTCAAATATATAGTTCTTTCCGGTTTCTTTACTATATTCTTTCATTGCCAAGGATAATCTCACATCAGCATCTGTACTTGCTCTAGGTTTTTTTAAATAATTAGCTAATAAAGGTAAAATATGATTCGGGTAAATTTCAGGTTGTAAAAAGGGCAACATTAAATGCTGAAAAATAGTTTTCCATTGGTTGCCATGTGGTTGAACCCTTCCAAACTTTTGGTAAGTAACATGATGTGCAATCTCATGAATCAATGTCAATAAAAATTGATATTGATTGAGGTTGTTATTTACAGTAATTTGAAATCGACCATCAGGTAATTTTCTGAAATCTCCGTGTTTTGTTTGCCGCTGATTAACAATTTTCAATACAAAATGATGTTGCTCAATTAGATATTGAACAATAGGAATAGCTTCCTCTGGAATGTATTTTTGATATTCGTTTTTCAATTTTAAACTTACGGATTCGTACTAGAAACTTGCAATACTTTTCCATTATAAAACTGATTTCCTGTTAAAGAGAAATCATAAATATACATTGCCATTTCTTTAGCTGTAGTTGGCGCTTGATAACCAGGGAAGGCTTCTTCTAACATTTCTGTTTGCACGGCTCCTAAAGCTAATACATTAAACGAGATGCCCTGTTCTTTGTATTCTTCTGCTAACAATTCAGCCAAAGTAATAACAGCACCTTTAGAAGAGCTGTAAGCTGCCAGTCCAGGGAATTTTAAACTTCCTTGAATTCCTCCCATACTGCTAATTGTAACAACATGACTCCCTTTTTGTAAAAAAGGAATCATATGCCTTGTCAATTCAGCAACTCCAAAAACATTTACTTTATATACGTCTAAATAATCTTTAGAAGTAAGCTTTGTAAATGGTTTGTTGACCAACATTCCTGCATTATGAATAAGAACATCTACTTGTTTCCAATCTTTAGAAACAAACTCAACCACCTGTTGCAAATCATCTTCATTAGACAAATCAGTTGCCAATGCAGTAATGTTTTCGTGTTGTAGTTGATTAATTGAATCAATATTTCTTGATAAGGCTAAAACATTGTAATTGTTATTGGCAAAAAGTTGTGCTAACTCAAAACCAATCCCTCTACTTGTTCCAGTAATTATGATGTTTTTCATCTGTTTGGTACTCTTTTTGGAAGCTAAAATTAAAGAAGGCAATCTACTCATTTTTTTATACATTTATAAAATCAAAAAACAAGAATCATGAAAAAATATCTATTCTCTATTATTCTAGTAATTAGTGTTACAGTTGTTTCTGCGCAGAAGACATATATTCTATGTGGAAAATTGGTAGATACTAAGACAGGTAAAATCGAAAAAAGAAGAACCATCGTTGTTGAAGGGGAAAAAATAATACGAATTTTAAAAGGCTATGTACAACCAAAAAGTAGAATAGATAAGGTTATCAATCTAAAAGATAAGGTTGTAATGCCTGGCTTGATTGATATGCATGTGCATTTAGAAATGGAATACGATTCAAAAACGAGAATAAAAAAGTACATTTTAAATGAAGCAGACGTTGCATATAACTCAATCAATTTTGCAAAAGAGACATTGTTGTCTGGATTTACAACTGTTAGAGATTTGGGAGGAAGTGGAGTGAATGTTTCTCTAAGAAATGCAATTAACGCAGGTAAATTAGTTGGGCCAAGAATATTTACAGCAGAAAAGTCATTAGCGACTACTGGTGGACATGCAGATCCAACAAATGGAAGTAGTAGAAAGTTAATTGGTGACCCAGGACCAAAAGAAGGTATTGTGAATTCTGTTGAAGATGCTAGGAAAGCAGTAAGACAGCGTTATAAAAACGGGGCTGATGTAATTAAAATAACTGCTACTGGTGGTGTTTTAAGTGTTGCCAAAAGTGGAGATAATCCACAATTTACTATAGAAGAAATTAAAGCAATTTGCGACACTGCAAAAGATTACGGAATGCATGTGGCAGCACATGCTCATGGAGATGCAGGAATGCAACGAGCAGTTATTGGTGGTGTAAAAACTATTGAACACGGAACCTATATGAGTGATAAAACAATGGACTTGATGATTAAATATGATGCCTATTTAGTGCCAACAATTTCAGCTGGTAAAGAGGTTGCAGAAAAAGCGAAGATTAAAGGTTTTTATCCTTCGATTGTTGTGCCTAAAGCATTAGCTGTTGGCCCGCAAATACAAGGAACGTTTGCAAAAGCATATAAAAGAGGAGTCGGTATAGCTTTCGGAACAGATGCAGGTGTATTTACTCATGGAGCTAACGGAAAAGAATTTGGTTATATGGTAGAAGCAGGTATGCCAGCTATTGAAACGATTCAGTCAGCAACAGTTACGAATGCTAAAATCTTACTGATGTCAACAGAAATTGGGCAAATTAAAGCAGGTTTTTTTGCTGATATTATTGCCGTAAATGACGATCCTACAAAGAACATCAAAACATTGGAGAATGTTGTATTTGTTATGAAAGAAGGAAAGGTTTATAAAAAATAAGAATGAATAAATATGTTAGTTTGATATTGTCAGTAATTATTATTGCTGATGTAGTTATGAGTTTTGTAAACGATAAAGGCGTAGAAAACGTTTTTGGAATTGAAATGAATGTTTGGGTGTATCGTTTTCTTTGGAGTGGGCTTGCTTTTTTGTTAGCCAAATCTTTTGTAAAAGAAATAAAAAAGGAGAAAACTTCGGAGAAGTAATATGTAACAAAATACTACTTATAGTGACTAATAAATAGAGTCAACTTAATAGCAATTTATGATGCGAAGAACAATTAATTTACACGATAATTTTGTGAGTTTTGGAATTCCATTCTTATTGATTTTTTCTTTAGTTTGCCTAACTAAAACTTCTTGGTTTCATCAGTATCCAAAAGAGCTGTCTATTGGGATTACTTTAGATCTGATTCTTATAATTCCCTTTGTGTATTATTTACTGATTAGAAAAAAAGCAATTCCAAAAATTACAGTACTAACGATATTTGTTATTGGGCTTGTCGTTTCTAGTAGTATACTTCCTCTAGAACAACAAGGGATCTTGTCTTTAGTTAAGAAGGTTGTTGTGCCAATTATAGAGTTAGTTGTTTTAGTTGTTGTTATTTATAAATCTAGAATTGTTATTCGAAACTATAAGAAACAGAAAAATGAAAAACTAGATTTTTATGATGCTGTTAAAATAGCTTTGAAAGAAGTGGTTCCTAATAAAATATCACTTCTCTTATCTACCGAAATAGCAGTAATTTATTATGGCTTTTTTAGTTGGAAAAAAAGAGAATTGAATACGAATGAGTATTCATATCATAAAAAAAGTACTTCGGTTTCTATTCTTTTAGGTTTTATTCTTTTGATTCTAATAGAAATAATTACACTACATCATTTGCTGAGTATGTGGAGTTTAATTGCAGCCTGGGTTTTGACTTTTTTAAGTATTTATACATGTTTTCAAATGATGGCTCTTTTAAAATCTCTTTCTAAGAGACCTGTTTTTATTGATGAAGCCAATCAACAATTAGTGTTGAGGTATGGTTTCTTTTCAGAAGCAGTTATTCCCTTTTTGGAAATAAAAAAAATTTCCATTTATGAAAAAGAGATCTCAGATGATAAAAGCATCACTTCGTTTTCTCCTTTCGGGAAGCTAGAAGGAGTAAATATGTTGATTGAGCTTTTTAATAAAACTGAATTTAATAGTTTTTATGGATTCAAAAAGAAGTACACTTCTTTAGCTTTTTTTGTTGATGAGAAGCATCAGTTTGTAAAAAGAATTGAAACTATTGTGGCTAAAAAGTAATATGCTGATAAGCGCCAATATCTGGAGAAGTAGTTCTGTCAATGCCTAAAATATCTAAAGGGAATAATACTGAAATAGTTAGCAATGCTTTGTTGATCCCATCACTATTTTCTCCAATAATAAACTGATTGGAAAACGGAGCTTTGAAGTCTGCATTTCCATTGATGATATTGTCAAGATAATGCGTCGTATCATTAAAATCTAATTCGGTATTACTAGCAAACGAGTTATTAATGTCATTAAACTGAATCATAGTATTCTTAATTTCATAGTTGAAAAGGCTTCCATCAACTTTGTCTAAAATAAATTCTAGATTGTTATTTCCGTCAATAATACAATTGGTGAAATTTGCAGCGTGTAAATCTCGAGTTTCAGTAATTTCTTGATTTGCGTCATCTCTATACGTGAAAAAATTATTAACCAAAACAGCGGGTAATTGACGTACACCATTACTCCAAAAATTGGCAAAAGTTGAATGGGTAAAATTATAAGTACCACCTATTGTGCAGGCCAATGCAGCTTGTCCTGTGTTTCCAATTACTAAATTATCTCCGTTAATATTGGTTTCTCTACCTAAAATTCCGTAGTTAGAATTATTGTAAATCTGAGAGTTTTTAATGATTAATGTTGGAGTAGAGGTTGAGCCAATTGAATCTACTAAAATCCCAATAATTCCGTTTTTAATAGTCGTGAAATTTATTTCGTTGTCTTTACTTCCAGCTCGCATCCAAATAGTTCCCCATTGTCCTGGAACATCATTAAAACGATGTTCTAATCTGTCTCCCTCAAAAATAACATTGTTGTTTAAAGTGCCATTCACTTTTAACGATGCTTTTTTGTCTACAATAAAGCCAGAATTATCATGAAAATAGATTTTTGTACCTGCTTCTATCGTTGCTGTTTTATTTTCTGGAACTGCTACATAACCATAAATTACATAAGGTTTGGTATTGGTGAAAGTTAATTCTGAATTAGTTAAAAATCGACCTTTAATGGAAGTTGGATTTCCATCTAAGGTTAAAGAATCAATTTTCATGGTAATTGCATCTTTCCCTGGATATATAAATGTTGCGTCTTGAGCCAATGTAACTAAATCTACATTTTGTTCTTTTACTCCATTATCAAATAAAATCCGATCCGTGTATAATGGATCTGTAACCGAATTAAAATCTATGGTCGTTTCTATGAAAATAAAAATGCTGTCGTTCGCTAAAATATCAATGTCTTGAAAAGATTTCCCTGGAATTCCATCAACACTTAATCTGTAATTAGAAGTGCTGCCATTTTCTAAACTAATAGCCGGAATTGTAATTGCACTATTACTTCGATTGTATATTTTTAAATTATAGGTGCTAGAACCAATATTGGTAAAAACAGTATCCAAGAAAACGGTGTCTTTTGAGAAAGCCAGTTCACCAAAACTTGGAGAAGTACCAAAATCTTTTCTACAAGAACTTATAGAAATAACGAATAAACAGAAAAGAAAGGAAACAATATATCTCATATTTCAATTTGTATAAAAATATAACTTTTATACGATATAGATATTGTTGTTTATTGTTTAATCAATTCAATTTCGAATAATTTCCCCCATCTTTTACCAGTAACAAAAATTCTACCAGTAGCTTTGTCGTAAGCAATTCCGTTTAAAACTTCATCTTCAGCTTGAAGTTGTTGTGTTTTTAAGATCTCATTTCGTAGACCATTTAAATTAGCGATGCCTTCTACTATACCATTTTCTGGGTTAATAATTACTATAAGAGATTTAATAGGTTTGTCTGTAATCCATCTATTAGCATAGATTTTTCCATTGATCAACTCAAGTTCATTTAGCTTGTCAATTTTACCTTTGTTGTAATACGCCTGAATTGATTTTTTCTCTGCTTTCGTTTTTGGGTCTAAAATCCAAATCTTATGCGATCCATCAGATTTGTATAGGTTTGTTTCATCATTGGCAAATCCCCAGCCTTCTTGACTCCAGGTGTAGGTAAACTCACCCTCTTGTTTAAATGTTTCTAAATCATATATAAAACCTTTTCTAGCTTTCCATGTTAGCCAAAATATTTTGTCATTTACAATTGTCATCCCTTCACCAAAATACTTGTCGTCTAATTTAACTTCCTTTACTACTTTTCCAGTTTTTAATTCAACTTTACGTAATACAGATTTTCCAAATTGTCCAGTTGTCTCATATAAAAAGCCATTGTGAAATTCCAATCCTTGGGTATACGCTTTTTTATCGTGAGGATAGGTATTTGTAATTTTGTAGGTGTAAATTGTTGGTTCTATGTTTGATAATATCTCAATAGAATTATTAATTTTTTTTGTTTTCTCAGGATAAAAGGCCAATGCAGAAACAACATATTTACCAACGCCTAAATCTGCAGTGTTAAAAGTAATTGAGTTTCCTTTTGATGGAACTCGTTTGCTGTTTACAAAAAAGTGAATAGAATCTATGGGTTTGTTATTTTTTTCAGTCAACGTTGCAGTTGCTTGTTGATTGAAAACCAATTTTTTAGAAGTTTTTAAAGTGAATCTATAAGGGTCATTACAAGATGTAAAGGCGAAAAGACCTGTTAAAAGAGCAATGATATATTTTTGTAAACGCATAACTGATTTATTTTTACACAAATAAAACAAATTATTTCTTTGTATTTTTAAAAATATCGTTAAATTTGCACCCTCAAATAACTTAATATTAGTTATTAGAGGATTAAGAGTAGGAATTTACCAGCTTAGCTCTTTTTTTAAACTAAGAAATAAAAGTATTAAAATATATTACAATGAGAAAAGGTATACACCCAGAAAATTATAGAATGGTAGCATTTAAAGATATGTCTAACGGAGATGTGTTTTTAACAAAGTCTACTGCTGATACAAAAGAAACTTTAGATGTTGATGGTGTTGATTATCCATTAATCAAATTAGAGATTTCTAGAACGTCTCACCCGTTTTACACTGGTAAGTCTAAATTAATTGATGCTGCAGGACGTATCGATAAATTCAAAAACAAATACGCAAAATTCAAGAAATAATTTTCTTAGAATTTTAAACATATTTAAAAAGCCTCGACATTGTCGAGGCTTTTTTGTTGTTGTTAGTTTAAAGAGTAGTCAAAGTAATCTTCAGTTTCTTCAATTGGTTCCTTACAGTTTTCTAAATCGCTTATAAATAAATCGATTTGTTTTTTAGAAACGTTTGGCATACAAATTACATGAGCTATGTCGCCTTCTGTTGCCAGTTGCCACTTGTCTTTTATCTGTTTCGATGTTTTTGGCAGCACCACAGTAATTGCATTTGGATTTCTCCAGGCTTCAATTCCGATGTCATTCAGTCTCTTTTCGCAGTATTTTGCAACTTCTAAACTGTGATTGTATCTTTCTTTTAAACCGTCAACTCCCAATGTTTTTAAAGCATACCATAAAAACAATGGCGAATGTCCGTTTCTAGAACCTGTAATGGTCGTATCTAAAGAACCAATGTATGAGATTCCTTTAGCAATTCTATCTCTATTAGAGCGTTTGGCAATTAACACACCAGTTGGCATTGGAGAACCAATAAACTTATGTCCGCTAATAGAAATACTATCAACGCCGTCTTTAAAATCAAAAGGAAGTCGAGGTTCCATAAATGCACCAAAAGAACCAGACAAGGCAGCGTCACAATGAATGTAGTGATCTTGAATAGCCAAGTTTTTTAAAATTCCTTTGATCTTCGAAACATCATCTTTTGCCTCTTTCATTGTTGTTCCAAAAGTAGCCAACATAATTACAGGCTTATGACGGTTCATTTTTAATGTGCTTTCTAAATCTTCATAATCTATTTCTCCGTTTTCTTGAGAGCGAATTACAATACTCGGAATGTTTAATAAATGAATGTTTTTACGAATGCTATAATGTGTAGATTCAGAATAATACACCACTCCTTTTGGATATAACTCGCGCGCTAAATACAAACCATATAAATTACTTTCAGAGCCTCCATTGGTTACGTATCCCCAAAAGTCTTTTGGATTGGCACGATACATTCTGGCAAAAAAAGCAATCACTTCTTTTTCCATTTCATGGGTTTGTACTTTGTAAGTTCCGTCTTCAAAAGGGTCTCCTAAATTGTTGATGGGGTATTTGAAAAAGTTATTGATTTCACTATAATCAAAGTCTTTAGAAACCGGATAACCTAAAAAAGTATCTCTGGCGACTTGTAGTTTATTTTCAAGTTCTTTTAACCTGTTTTTGTCAGTAGGGCTTAGAGAAGAAGTAGTCGTATTCATTTTGCTGATTTTAAGTCGGCAAAAGTATAGGGTATCTTGATAATTAACTATGTATGTTTGTATATTTAGATTATTTTATTAAATAAGTTAGTTTTTGTAGATGATAAAACTAAAATTACATATTTAATGCTAAGTGTTAGAAATAATTTCTTTGTTGAATAATGTTTCGGAGTCGGTTTGTAGCGAGGGAAGTTAAAAATGTCTAATTATTTCCTGAATATCGAACGTGTCAAATTTGGTTGCCCTAATAATAACCAAGTTAGGATTGATTTTAAGTATTTCTATCAGCTCAAGTTTGCTAAATTGATTTCCTATGATAATATTCACACCTAGTTTAAGGAATTCTTTCGTCTCAAATGCATCAAACTTTGTTGCATTGATTGTAACCAATCTTGGGTTGATGTCGATTATTCTTCTCACATCAAATTGATCAAATTGATTGCCAAGGATTACTTTCGCTCCAAGTCTAACAAATTCTTTGGTGTCGAACACGTCAAATTTTGTGGCATTGATTGTAACTAATCTGGGGTTAATATCAATTATTCTTTTAACATCAAATTGATCAAACTGATTACCGAGTATCACTTTTGCACCTAGACTAACAAACTTCTTGGTGTCAAACACGTCAAATTTTGTTGCATTGATTGTGACTAATCTTGGTTTGACGCTGATTATTCTATTAATGTCAAATTGATCAAACTGATTACGGAGTATAACTTTTGCGCCTAGACTTACAATTTTTTTTGTGTCGAACAGATCAAACTTGGTTGCCTTGATTGTTACCAACCTAGGGTTTACGTCAATTATTCTTTGAACATCAAATTGATCAAACTGATTTTTAATGATAACTTTTGCGCCAAGCTTAATGAATTCTTTTGTTTCATATATGTCAAACTTTATAGCGCTAACAGTTGTAAAAGAAGGATTGTTTTTAATAATCTCTTTTGTGTCGAATTTGTCAAATCCACCATGAACCAGAATGTCTTGAGAAAAACAAAACAGGGAGTTTAATGCAATAATAAGGTAAACGATGTTCTTCATTTTTAGAGTGTATCTGTCCATAGCAATTCTAAAAATTACGTTATACTATGAATGTTTTGGGGATTATTACAACTTCCACGCCACACTTAAATACTTTTTACAAAATCTAAAAAAACTTTTTTATGCAATTCTAAATCCATGTTTGGAGATAATGCTACACGTGCAATATAATCCTTGTCACCTTCTTTTGTGGTTCCTTGGGTAGAGGTTGCTGGTATGGTCCAATAACATCCATTTAGTTGCCCATAACTTACACAGTATTTGCTTTCATTCGGAATTTCCGTAATCATTAAATTGATTAATTTCAAATTCAAAGCTCTTTTATATTCTTCTCTTTCTTCATCAGTATTTCCTTTGGTAGGAAGATCTAATGAAAACACAGAGGGTGTAAATCCTTGTTGTGCCAATTCTTTAGAAACAAAATTGATTTTCGCTTCAGGTAAAACATCGTGGATAAAGTTTACAAATTCACGTGTGTTGACATATGCATCCTGAATCCTTTGATTCATAGATGGCATTTGTTTTGCTAATATCTCGTATTGAAAAGCAGTTGCTTCATTGTCACATAGATGTAAATGGAATTCTATTTTATCCATTAATCTTTGTGTTTTGTTATTTCCTACACAGTAACCTGCAGTACATTTTCCTCCGCTAGGAAATTTTGATCCGCTTGCAAATGAAATAGTTCTTACAGTAGAAAGAATTTCGTTTGCTCCTAAAAAGTGCACATTTGGGCAAAATGTTTGATCTAAAATAAATACAGGATCAACAGCAATGCTTCCGGTTGCTGTTTTGCGCTCTTTACTTAATGCGTCTCTTAATTGTAATAAGTTTGGAACTTCAACTCTTGGATTTGTTGGAATTTCTGCAATGATATATGGAATCGCATCTTCGTTGGCTATTTTTGTCAACACTTGCTCTATGCTTTGTACCATGTCATTTTCTCCATCAACTGGTAAATCAACAACATCAACATTATCTAAGCAAGCAGCCACACGTCTTGCTTGGTCATTTGTACCACCATAACAGTTTGGAGGAACTACAATTTTAATGTTTTTCCCAGCATGATTTTCTTTTGCATCATGAATTAATCCCATTAAAATGGCATACTGAATAGACAAACCACTTGATGCAACTAATGCACTTGTTGGTGATTCGGTAATTTCTTTGATCGTTTCTTTTACTGCTTTTCTATTTGTGTCTAAATTAGAGGATGCTTCATTTGTAAAATCTTTTACCAAGATTTTTAATGCTTTGAAAGAATTTGCAGGCGTCATTGCAATAGTTTCTCTTCTTCTTACATGCTGAATTTCTGAAACGTAAGATTCGTTTTCTTTTCCGTTAACAAGGATTATACTTCCTAATTGCTGATTAATATTGATATGGAAATCAACAACTGAAGCAGGTTCAAAGTTGCAAAGATCTTCTTGTTGAGAGATGAAAATAGTGCTGCCATCAAATTCCGAAATTTCAGAAATGCTGTTAACTTGTTGCAATTCGAATTGATATCCATAGATATTTCTAATGGTTTCTGCATCAAAAGAATTTGGTAGCTCACCTTTATAAACTATTTGAGTGTTTTTATTTTCTAATAGGTTCTTTCTTAGTACAGCTAAGATTGGAGCTGTTTTTGAAGAGAAACTAATCACATTCTCGTTAGTTGTATTATTTAATTTAGCAATAGCCCATTCTAAAACACAAGATAAAGGATGCCCTAATCTTATATAATCGAAAGCAGTTGGTAATTCATACAATGCTGATGCTTCAGAATTATTGGAGTTACATAAGGTTTCAAACTGTTCTAAAAATTGAGATTTCGCCAATTTTTCATCATAAATATCTAATCGATGTGTTGTTAGGTTTAACCAGCCATTTGGCATATTCTCTAATACATCTTTTATATAATTTATCATTGTAGTTGCTTTCATAATTTTCACCTTTAAATAGGTCGGAAAGATACATTAATTAGTTTTTTATTTGTTAAAAAATGGACAAGGAAAAATAAGGTATTTTAATAAAAAAAACCGCTTCAATAAAGAAGCGGTTTCAAAATATTTATATGCAAACATTGTTTGCTACATGTAGTCTTCAATTGGGTTGCAAGAACAAATCAAGTTTCTGTCTCCAAAAGCATCATCTACTCTACGTACAGAAGGCCAAAATTTATTATCAGCAATATATTCTAGTGGAAATGCAGCTTGCTTACGTGTGTAGGGTAATGTCCATTCATCAGCAGTTAACATTTCTTGTGTATGTGGAGCGTTCTTCAACGGGTTGTTTGCGTCTTCTTTTGTTGCTTCAGAAATTTCTTTTCTAATGGCAATTAAGGCATCACAAAAACGGTCTAACTCTGCAGTACTTTCAGATTCTGTTGGTTCTACCATAATAGTTCCAGCAACTGGGAAAGAAACCGTTGGCGCATGGAATCCATAATCCATCAATCGCTTTGCAATGTCAACCACTTCAATTCCGTTTTGTTTAAAATCTCTACAATCTAAAATCATTTCGTGGGCTGCTCTGTTCATTTCTCCAGTGTACAACGTTTCGTAATGTCCGTTTAAACGCTCTTTGATGTAGTTAGCGTTTAGGATGGCATTCTTTGTAGAATTTGTCAATCCGTCTGCACCTAGCATGGTAATGTATCCGTAAGAAATTAAACACGCTAACGCAGATCCCCAAGGTGCTGAAGAGATAGCAGTAATTGCTTCATCTCCACCAGTTGCAATCACAGGATTTGACGGTAAAAAGGGTACTAGTTGTGGAGCCACACAAATTGGTCCAACTCCAGGTCCACCACCTCCATGCGGAATGGCAAAAGTTTTATGTAAGTTCAAGTGACAAACATCTGCTCCAATAGTTGCAGGATTTGTCAATCCAACTTGTGCATTCATATTTGCACCGTCCATATATACTTGACCACCATTGTCATGAATAATTGTGGTGATTTCCATAATGGCTTTTTCATATACTCCATGTGTAGAAGGATAGGTGACCATTAATGCAGAAAGATTTTCTTTATGTAATTCAGCTTTTTCACGTAAATCAGCAACGTCAATATTCCCTCTTTCATCTGTTTTAGTAACCACAACTTTCATCCCGGCCATTACTGCGGATGCAGGATTTGTTCCGTGTGCAGAAGCAGGAATTAAACAAATATTTCTGTTGGTGTCTCCATTAGATTCATGATACGCTCTAATCACCATTAATCCTGCAAATTCTCCTTGTGCACCAGAATTTGGTTGTAAAGAAGTGCCTGCAAAACCAGTAATGACATTTAATTGGTTTTCAAGATTTGTTAAAACATCTTGATATCCCTGCGCTTGCTCAATCGGCACAAATGGGTGAATATTTCCCCAGTTTGGATTACTCAAAGGCAGCATTTCAGAAGCAGCATTTAATTTCATAGTACAAGATCCTAAAGAGATCATTGAATGATTCAACGCTAAATCTTTACGCTCTAGTTTTTTGATATAACGCATCATGTCAGTTTCTGACTGGTACGTATTAAATATTTCGTTGTCTAAGAAAGAAGTGTTTCTTTTAGCAGCTTCTATAATAGTATTTGCAGTAGAAAATTCTGAAACGGTTGTGCTATTTAAGTTAAATGCTTGTGTAAAACATGCAACAATAGCATTGATTTCTTTTAAAGAAACAGTTTCATTTACAGAAATAGAAACGGTATTGTCGTCAATATAATTAAAGTTGATTCCGTTTGATTCTGCTGCCGTTTTTAATTTTTTAGCATCTACTTTTACAGTAAGAGTATCAAAGTAAGAAGCATTTGTCTGCTCAAAACCTAAATCAGTTAAGGCATTTGCTAAAGTGACAGTAGACGAGTGAACTTTATCAGCAATAAATTGAATTCCGTCTTTTCCATGATATACAGCATACATACCCGCCATAACAGCTAGTAAAACTTGTGCGGTACAAATGTTAGACGTAGCTTTTTCTCTTTTAATATGTTGCTCACGTGTTTGCAAAGCCATGCGTAAAGCTCTACCACCATCTACATCTTTAGTAACACCAATAATTCTTCCTGGCATACTTCTTTTGTAAGCATCTTTGGTTGCGAAATATCCTGCATGAGGACCCCCATAACCTAAGGGAATGCCAAAACGTTGTGTTGTTCCAACAACAACATCAACTCCAAATTCAGCCGGAGCTTTTAATTTTACTAGTGATAAAATATCAGCAGCAACTGCTACTTTTATATTGTTTTCGTTTGCTGTTGCAACAAACTCGGTATAATCGTGTACTTGTCCGTGTTTTCCTGGATATTGTAAAATAGCTCCAAAGAAATCATCTGAAAAATCAAACTCAGCATGGTTTCCAATTACCAATTCAATTCCGATTGGAATAGAACGTGTTTGTAAAATCGATAATGTTTGAGGTAAAATTTCTTCAGAAACAAAAAACTTGTTTGCACCCGCTTTTTTCTTAGCTCTTTCTCTAACGCTAAATAATAACGCCATAGCTTCTGCTGCTGCAGTTCCTTCATCTAATAAAGAAGCATTTGCCAATTCCATTCCTGTTAAATCGCAAACCATAGTTTGATAATTTAACAGCGCCTCTAAGCGTCCTTGAGCAATTTCTGCCTGATAAGGAGTATAGGCAGTATACCATCCTGGGTTTTCTAAAATATTACGTAAAATTACACTTGGTACGATTGCTTCATGGTATCCTAAACCTATATAACTTTTATAAACGCTATTTTTTGCACCTACTTCGTTGATGTGAATTAAATATTCATACTCACTCATTGCAGGAGCTAAATCTAAACCGTTTTGTAAACGAATATCATCAGGTATTGTTTCGAAAATTAATTGATCTAAGTTGTC
>CAJXVT010000030.1 GCA_913062575.1 uncultured Flavobacteriaceae bacterium
TTTTCTTCTTCTTCTTGAATTGTACTATTTAAAATTTCTGACAGAAAAAGAACAATCGTTTGCTTAAAAATATTTGTGTGAATACTTTTATACGGGTGTATTACATGTACCTCTTTTAAGCTATTTAAATTGCCTTTATTGTTGTGGTTAGCATCAATATTTAATTGTGTTAATGGCTGAAAATATGCCGCTTTAATTTTTCCTTTTCTAGATTTTAATACGCCTTTAATTAAATAGGTTTTGATCCCTTCTTTTAGGGTAAAACACTTTACAATTAAACTTGTATCACCATATTTAATTGAACTAAGTACAATTGCTTTTGTAGATATTAATGCCATTAATTAATAATTGCAATTTTTGTTGTTGTTGTTTCAGTTGCATCATCATTAGAAAGTAAAACGATGTAAATACCTGAAGCAACTTTTTTTCCTGCTAAATTGGTTTTATTCCAAACTACCTTTCCTCCTTGTACTTCTTGGCCTTCAACAACATTTGTTTCATACACCAAATTACCTGCCACATCTAAAATTTTAACGTTGGTTCCTTTTGGTAAATGTTTTCCATCTTTACCATCAATAGTTATTGTTTGATGTTTTTTTAAGGCTGGGTTTGGGTACGCATAAACCGCTGCCAATTCATCTCCAAAACCTGCAACCTTACTATTATAAGCAACAACCCCTTTATCTGTAGCAAAGAACACTTTTCCTGTTGATGTATCTACACTTATCTTTAAAATTTTATTTGAGGGCAATGGAGAATTATCTTTATTAAAACTCGCCAACGTTTTTTGACCATTAGGATTGGTATATAAAACACCGCCATTTTCTGTTCCAAACCATTTGTTATCTGCACCATCAATAGCGATTGTGTTTATGGTTTGATCTCCTAATAACTTTTTAGGAATTTCATCATCTAAAATAATAATTGGCTCTGCATCATAAATAGATGCATCAAAAACTCCGTTTACATTATTATAAACAACCAATCCTGATTGAGTTCCTAGCCAAGCTCTGTTATTAGCATCTATAGCAATTGTTCTAACATTTGCATGCGGTAAATTTCCTTTGGTAGGCTCGGTTGTAAGCGCTCTCTTTCTGTTTCCTGTTTCATTATAAACATAAGCTCCATTTCTTCTAGTTCCAATCCATAAACTATTAGATTTATCAACTTTAATTGTATTTAATTCTTCTGCTTTATTTGTTTGTAAACTTCTCAAATCAAAACTTTGCCAGCTTCCACCTGTAGTAAATTTTTTAAGCTTATTTGAAGCTAAAGCATCTGTTACCCATAAATTTCCTTGATTATCAAAAACAGTTCCATTTATCCTAGTTGTTATTCTATTTGGATCTGATGGAAATAAATCTTCTAAGGGACTATTTTCTGAAGTATAAAAATTAAGCGGTTGATTATCGACTACTTCTAACAAACCACCTCCTGATAAATAATTACCTGAGGTTGTCTGTGCATATGAACTTATAAAAACGCTGTTTTCTTGATTTGGGTCTATTGTTATATGTACCAAATCATAAATTGGAGAGGCAGCAGTAAATGGCATATTGAACCAATCTGAACTGTTGTAATGACTATAACCCTTTAAGTTTCCTGTTGGTACATATGCCGAATTATATCCGCCATAAACAAACCAAACATTCTTATTTAATGCAGCAATAGAAAACACCTTATTGGACAATGGTCCGTCTGGATGAATTTCTAAAAAGTTTTGATTTCCTGAAAAAGAAGTTTGTAAAATTCCGTATTCACTAGTGGCTAATAAAAGACTATTTCCAAGAGTTAAAGACGTATTTAATGTATAATTATATAGAGCACTTGATGTGCTTTTAAAGACTTCTGATAGATTTGAATTGAATACAATTCCTTCTCTTAAAGTAGAAACGGTAAGGTATTGCCCGTTACTTTTTATGCTTTCTATGGTTGAAGTAAATGTTTTTACTACTGTTGATGTTGAATTATTAATGGTTAATAAATTTGCTCCAGAAGAGGCATAAATAGCTCCATTAAATCGAGTAAGGCTTGTGAAATTCCCTGAAAAAAGTAATTGCCAATTGTTAAAATCGATCAAATTTGGGTTTGATAAACTGGCAACATAAATTCCATTTTCTGTTGCTGCAAATAGTTGGTTATTTACAATCAGCGTTTGATTTATTTTTACTGATGTTGAGTTTGCACCAATAAAATAAGTGTCTCCAAATTCTAAGTTATTAACATCATAGACAACAATCGCAAAAGGAGTTGATAAATATAGTTTGTTATTATGCTCTGAAATATGATTGATTTGTTTTTCTCCTGATTGATTAAAATTCACAATATCTGCTGATATAGTAATAGATCCATCTTCATTTAACACTTCTAATAAACCCGTTTCGTAACCTATTACCAACCTTCGATTTGATACATTAAAATGAATAGCTGAGGTGGTTTCTCCAGAAAAACCTACTATAGATGATAGTTTTTCTGTTTCTTGAGTATTTATATCATAAATAAAAACCGCGTTGTCTGCTAATGCATAAATACGTTCATCTACCGTAATAAAATCTTTAACATTGTTATATGAATAAAAGTCTTCCCAACGATTGCTATAATCGGTTTGAGAAAAG
The DNA here is from genome assembly GCA_913062575.1 of uncultured Flavobacteriaceae bacterium. Taxonomy (GTDB): domain Bacteria; phylum Bacteroidota; class Bacteroidia; order Flavobacteriales; family Flavobacteriaceae; genus Polaribacter. Next base: position 2,616 of record CAJXVT010000030.1, read on the forward strand.
AGTAAAGAAGGAAGCATAACCAAAAAAAACAATATGTTTTTTCTCATAATTTGGAAACAATTAATGAATCAAAGATATTTAATTATTGTAACAATAACGATAAAAAACAATACATTAGTACAAAAAACAACGTCAATAATATGAGTCTTGAAATTGAACGAAAATTTCTAGTTAAAAACGATTCCTATAAATCTGAATCTTTTCAAAAAAGTTATATCAAACAGGGGTTTCTTAATTCTAATAAAGAAAGAACGGTAAGAATTCGAATTATTGATAAAAATGCTTTCATAACCGTTAAGGGAAAATCTAATAAAGCAGGCACTATTCGTTTTGAATGGGAAAAGGAAATCTCAGTAAATGAAGCTCAAGAATTATTGCTATTAGCTGAGAAAACTATTATTGAGAAACATCGCTTTTTTGTAAAAATAGACCAGCATGTTTTTGAGGTAGATGAGTTTTTAGGAGATAACTTTGGGTTAATTGTTGCAGAAATTGAATTAATTTCAGAAGACGAAACCTTTAATAAACCTTTGTGGTTAGGAGGTGAAGTGACTGGAGATGTTAAATACTATAACTCTTCGTTGAGTAAAAAATCTTTTAATCTTTGGACATAAAAAAACCTCGAACAAAAAGTTCGAGGAAATTTAATAAACCTACCCCCTAAATAAGATTTATTTACCTTAAACGATTCAACAATATAAATATTGTCTCTTCATTTAAGACTACAAATATAATTTCTTTTTTACTGATTAGCAAATAATTACATTTATTTTATTTATTACCCTATTAATTTAATATAGAATAAAGTATCTGTTATTTGTTTGAAATATTCATAAATAATTCAACCTTTTAATGAAGATATAACAACTTAACCATCAATAAAGTTCATTTATCTAAAAAAAAAGGAAGTGATTTTTTAAAAGAAGGTGAAAAAAGGGTATTTATACCTAGTGAGGTTAACAGTAATAATAAACTGAAATAAAATGAGAAATACTACCCAATAATACAAACACATGAAAAATTGTATGATTGTATGGGATTTTTTTTATGGAATATAAAATAGCTCCAATGGTATAAAAAACACCTCCTGCAAAAAGTAATACCAATCCATTTGCTTCTAAATTTTCAATTAACGGATTTATAGCAAAAACAATTTGCCACCCCATTAAAACATACATAATGGTAGAGAGTTTATCAAACTTACCAGTAAAGAATAATTTTAAAATAATCCCTGTTAAAGCAAAAAACCAAGTCAATCCAAAAATAATCCAACCTGTTTTTCCCTCAAGTGTAATAAGGGTAAATGGTGTGTAAGTCCCTGCAATTAATACATAAATTGCAGCATGATCAAAAATGTTTAGCCGTCTTCTAGCTTTTGGTGTTTTTGCAGCATGATAAAATGTAGAAGCTGCATATAAAGTAAGTAAGCTAAACCCAAATATATACAAACTGGCTGGTTTCCAAAAACCATCAAAATGTAATGATTTTAAAACTAAAAAAGGAAATGCCAAGATGCTTAACACCAATCCAAAAGCATGAGAAATAATATTCATTCGCTCTTCTTTCTGGCTGTATTTTGGGTTTATCTCTTTCATTTTAAGTGCCTATTTGTGTCTTTCATATATTTATCATCATTAGATAGTTCGTTATAAACAATATTAAACGTTTTATTCATTAAATTATTCATATCGTCTTTAACATTCATTCCTTTAGTTTCTATAAATGCATGCTGTTTTACTCGAAAAAAACCTGGACTTCCTTTAAAAAAGTTCCAAGAAAATAAACGTTTACAATCGTAATATGTTGTTGGTACAATAGGTATCTGAAATTCAATTGCTAAATTAAACGCTCCTTTTTTAAAAGGGCTCAACACTACATCTTCTGTCGGTACTAATCCCTCTGGGAAAATACCCATACTGATTCCGTTTTGTAACCTCTTTTTAGCCATTTGATAGACGCGTTTTTTACTTTTCGCGCTACTTCTATCAACCATAATAACCGTTTTCTTATAGAAAAAACCAAAAACAGGAATCTTGACAAGCTCTTTTTTACCAATAAAAACAATTGGATTTTTAGACATCGCGGCCAAAATAAACGGATCTAATAAAGAAGAGTGATTTGGGCAAAACATGTAACTTTTATTTCTATCTAGTTTTTGTTCTATCTTTTTATCAATTCGAAACCCTGTACCATAAATTAAGATTTTTGAAAACACTCTGATAAACCTCCAAAAAACAGGATAATATTTTTCATCCGAAGTTAATACTAATAGAAAAGGTAGCATAATGATAATAGAAATGGCAAATAAAACGTAGAACCAAATACGCCAAATAACTCTAAAAATATTCTTAAATAACTTCATAGTTGCCAAATGTAGTAATTTATATTCTTTTTAAATTTTCCTTATTAGAATTGAATTTTTGCTTTAAATTTGAACTATTATTTAAAAACAAATTAATGTCTAGAATACTTACTGGAGTACAAAGTACAGGAACACCACATTTAGGAAATTTATTAGGAGCAATTATCCCAGCTATTGAAATGGCTAATGATCCTAAGAATGAAGCTTTTTTGTTTATTGCAGATATGCACTCTTTAACTCAAATTAAAAATGGCAAAGAGTTAAGAGAAAACACTTACAGTACAGCTGCAACTTGGCTTGCCTGTGGTTTGGATATTAATTCTTCTATTTTTTACAGGCAAAGTGATATTCCTCAAGTAACAGAACTTAGTTGGTATTTAAGTTGTTATTTTCCATACCAACGTTTAACATTAGCACATAGTTTTAAAGACAAAGCAGATCGTTTGTCAGATGTTAATAGCGGGTTATTTAGCTATCCAATGTTAATGGCTGCAGATATTTTATTATATGATGCAGAAATAGTTCCGGTTGGGAAAGACCAATTACAGCATTTAGAAATGACTCGAGATGTTGCAAATCGTTTTAACAATGTTGTTGGAGAAACGTTAATTCCGCCAGCAGCTAAAATCAATGAAGACACAAAATTAGTTCCTGGAACAGATGGTGAAAAAATGAGTAAGTCTCGTAATAATTTCATCAATATTTTCTTAGCGGATAAAAAACTAAGAAAACAAGTTATGGGAATCCAAACAGATAGTATTCCGTTAGAGGAACCTAAAAACCCAGATACAGATAATGTATTTGCCTTATATAAATTAATGGCTTCTGAAGAACAAACTGCAGAAATGCGAGCGAATTACGAAGGTGGAAATTATGGTTACGGACACGCAAAACAAGCGTTGTATGAATTGATCATTACTAAATTTGCTGATGAAAGAGCAAAGTACAACCATTATATGGCCAACCTTAATGAAATTGATGATGCATTAGCAATTGGAGCTGAAAAGGCAAGAAAAGTAGCCAAAAGCGTTCTAAAAAGAGTCCGAGAAAAAATTGGATATTAAATCATAAAAAAAGCCTCGTAAATTTTACGAGGCTTTTTTATTATGGTGCTGGGTTCGGAATAACTTTATGAACCCCTTCTATTTCTTTTAAGATATCTTCTGATAAATTAATATTAATACTTCCAATGTTTTCTTTTAGCTGGCTCATTTTAGTTGCGCCAATAATATTACTCGTTACAAATGGTAATTGATTTACAAAAGCAAGTGATAACTCTGTTAGTGTCAACCCATGTTTTTGAGCAATTTTTTGATATTCTATAACAGCTTTTTCAGATTCGGCTGTAGAGTATCTATTATAAGCAGGGAATAATGTTACTCGGGCATCTGAAGGTTTTTTCCCTCCAATATATTTACCAGATAATACTCCAAAGGCTAATGGAGAATACACTAACAAACCAATGTTTTCACGTAAAGAAACTTCAGACATTCCATATTCATACGCTCTGTGAATTAATGAATACGAATTCTGAATGGTAATCATTCTTGGTAAATCATGTATAGTTGCTTCTTGCAAATATTTCATGGTTCCCCAAGGCGTTTCATTTGATAAACCAATCTGTTTTATCTTTCCTTCTTTTACAAAACCATTCAAGGTTTCTAAAATCTCTAAATGGTTTTCTGCTTCTTTAGTTGCATATTGAAAAGGGTAATCTCGAACTCCAAAACAATTTGCGCCACGTTCTGGCCAGTGTAATTGATATAGGTCTATATAATCTGTTTGTAATCTTTTAAGACTTCCTTCTACCGCTTCTGTGATTGCTCTTTTGCTAAACCCGTCTTTTCTAATGTGTGCTGTATAATCTCCAGAACCTGCAATTTTAGAAGCTAAAACTACTTTCTCTCTATTTCTGGTTTTTTTAAACCAAGTACCAATAATTTTTTCTGTAGCTCCATACGTTTCTGATGTTGCAGGAATAGAATACAACTCTGCTGTATCAAAGAAATTTACTCCATTTTCCAAAGCATAATCCATTTGTTGATGGCCTTCAGCTTCAGTGTTTTGATTACCCCAAGTCATGGTTCCTAAACAAATTTTAGAAACTTTAATATCTGTATTTGGTAATGTAGTATACTTCATAATGTTTGATTATTTTAAAATAGCTTCAATTCCTGGTAGTGTTTTTCCTTCTAGCATTTCTAACATTGCGCCTCCTCCAGTAGAAACATAACTAACTTTATCTGCAAAACCAAATTGTTTTACTGCAGCAACAGAATCTCCACCACCAACTAATGAAAATGCTCCGTTAGCTGTTGCTTCTGCTATGGCATTTCCTAAAGCTATCGTTCCTTTAGAAAAGTTTTCCATTTCAAAAACTCCCAAAGGTCCATTCCATAAAATTGTTTTTGACTTTGCGATAACCTTTGCAAATTTTTCTGCTGTTTTAGAACCAGAATCTAACCCCATCCAACCATCAGGAATTTCACTTGTATTAACTTCTTGAGTAGTTGCATTATTGTTAAAATCATCTGCAATAATTGCATCTACAGGTAAATGTATTTCAACATTTTTGGCTTTTGCTAAAGCTAAAATATCTAGTGCTAAAGATATTTTATCGTCTTCTACTAAAGAGTTTCCAATCTTTCCTCCTAATGCTTTTACAAAAGTAAAGGTCATTCCGCCACCAATAATTATATGATCTACTTTGTCTAAAATATTTTCAATCACGCCTATTTTTGAAGATACTTTTGCACCTCCTAAAATTGCTGTGACCGGTTTTTCACTATTAGTTAAAACCTTATTAATGCTTTCAATTTCTGTGGCTAATAAATTTCCAAAACATTTGTTTTCTGGAAAAAATTCAGCAATAATTGCTGTTGAAGCATGTGCTCTGTGAGCAGTTCCAAAAGCATCGTTCACATAAATATCTCCTAGCTTTGATAGTTGCTCTGCGAAGTTATTATCTCCTTTTTTCTCTTCATTATAAAAACGAAGGTTTTCTAATAACAGTACTTGTCCTGGTTGCAAGTTTTTTGCAGCTTGTATTGCTTTTTCACCAACACAATCATTAATAAATTGAACTTTAACTCCAATTGCTTCTGTTACTTTATCAACAATATGTCGTAAAGAAAATTGATCTTCAACACCTTTTGGTCTCCCTAAATGCGACATCAAAATTGCCGAACCACCATCTTCCAACACTTTGATAATTGTAGTTTTAGCCGCTTCAATTCTTGTCGCATCAGTAACCATGAAATCACTATTTAAAGGCACATTAAAATCCACTCTTATTAGTGCTTTTTTGTTTTCAAAATTAAAATCGTTCAGTGTTTGCATGCTGTATCTATTTTTCACAAATGTACTTCTTTATACAGCGTACTAAAAATAACTAAACAAAAAATAAAGGGAACGATTTCGGTAATTTAATGTTATATATTTGTGGTATGTTTTTCAAGGATGTAATCGGCCAAGATCATATAAAAAATCACCTAAAATCTACTACAGAAAAAGGGAGGATTCCACATGCTCAAATATTTGTTGGTAAAGAAGGTTCTGGTACACTAGCAATGGCAATTGCATATGCTCAATATTTATTGTGTTCTACTAGCAACGATGAAGAATCTTGTAAAGTAAAATGTGAGAAATTAGCACATCCTGATATGCATTTTGCTTTTCCTGTTACTTCTAATGATAAAATAAAAAAACACCCCGTTAGTAATTTGTTTTTAGAAGACTGGCGAGCTTTTATAAAAGAACAACCTTATGGAAGTTTATATAATTGGCTTCAATTTATTGGTGTTGAAAACAAACAAGGCTTAATTGGTGTTGATGAAGCACAAAGCATTGTAAAGTCTTTGCAATTAAAATCTTACGAAGGCGGTTTCAAAGTAATGGTTATTTGGATGGCAGAAAAAATGAATATTTCTGCTGCAAATAAGCTCTTAAAACTAATTGAAGAGCCACCAGAAAAAACAGTCTTTATTTTATGTACTGAAGATGAAGAACAAATTATAAACACCATTAAATCTCGTTGTCAAGCGATTCATTTTCCTGCTCTTTCTGAAGAAGATATTGCAAAATCTTTATTTCCTAAAGAAACAAACTCAGAAAGCTTAGCTTATAAAGTTGCGCATCAAGCAGAAGGAAATTATAATAAAGCATTGCATTTATTACACCATGATTCTAGTGATATTATCTTTGAACAATGGTTTATTACTTGGATAAGAACTGCTTTTAAAGCAAAAGGAAATGCTACTGTTGTACAACAATTAATTTCTTGGAGCGACGAAATTGCTAAAAGCGGTAGAGAAACTCAAAAGCGTTTTTTACGTTACTGTATACAGTTCTTTAGGCAGGCAATGTTGTTGAATTATAATGCAGAACAAATTGTTTTTTTGGAAACGGAAACTGCTGGTTTCGACTTGAAAAAATTTGCGCCTTTTATACATAGTGGGAATATCTTAGAAATAAGCAACGAATTAAACACTGCAATTTATCATATTGAAAGAAATGGTAATGCTAAAATAATTTTATTAGACGTATCAATTAAACTTACCAGATTATTACACGCTAAAGAAGCCAAAGTAAGTTGATTAAAACGTAAGCCTAAATACTACATTTGGGGTAAAACCTAAAGATATTTTATCCACCTCTACAACTTTTTGTTCTTCAATATTCCCTTGAGAATTCACAAATTTGAGCTCATAAATTCTATTTAAAATATTCTTTTTATTAAAAACGTTTAAGAGCGAGATTCCAAACTTCCCTTCTATTTTTTTCTTTTTAGAAAAGTGAAACTTATAGGTTGATGAAAAATCTAATTTTTGATAATTTGGTAATCTCTTTTCATTTACGGTACCATAATTAATTCTAAGGTTATCATTTTTGTCTTCAGACGTTCCAATTGCTTCTGTATATGGTATTCCAGAACGTATTTTCCATCCTAAAGAAAACTCTAACTGATTGATTTTATAAGTATGTGACCAAGTTAAAGAGTGAGGAATTCCGTTTATTCCATTAAACTCTTTTCCGTTATTTAATTCTTTAAATTGCTGTTTTGTATTCGAATATGAATAGCTAATCCAAGAGCGATAGCTCCCAAACCTTTTCTTTAACAAAAAGTCAATTCCTGTAATATCACTTTCTCCAGAGATGTAAAAAGGAAGCTTACTAGTTTCTGTGCTATTGGCAATATCATCTGTCATTAAAGTAATTCCAATAACTTTTTTCTTATAGAAATCTACGTCTAAATTCCAGCCTTTGTTTTGATATAAAAAACCAATGGAGAATTGTTTACTGTTTAAAATTGGGATTTGATCATTTGCAACAGCCCAAATGTTATTTTCTAAACCAATTCCGTTATTTCTATATTCAATAATTTGGCTTACAGCTTGATTTTTTATCTCCCCTGAAGTTTTTATTGTGAAAGAATCAGAAATTTTTGTAGAAGCAAAAAGTCTTGGCTCAAAAAACCATTCTTTCCCAGAAGAAAATCGGTTTGCTCTTAAACCTAAACTAATAAAAGAGTTTGAGTTATTGTACTTCAACTCAGAAAACAATGCATTGGTTGTGTTTGTACTATTTTCAGCATCTAACAATTGATTGTTTGGAGTATTAAAATTGGTGCTATATGTGTATAAAATTTTTGTTTTAGAAAATTGGTACCCTCCTGAAAATTGAAATCGATCATTTAAATAATACGTAAAGTCATAATTTAATCCATTATCATTTACATGATTAATTATTGTAAACTCTCTATTACTGTTGTCGTTTGCATCATTTCTGGTTGTTTCTCTTTTCCCGTAATAATCAAACTCATATTCTGATGTATGAAAGTCTATATTCTGAGAAAATTTTAAAGACGTTTTATGGTTCCAATATATTCTTGTTCCCTTATTTTGATAGGTAATATTGTCTTCTATTTTTTCTCTAAATCTCTGATTTTCTGAAGAAAAATTCAATTGATTTTTATTAAATAAATTACTAATTGATAGTTTGCTTTTTGTAGAAATATCTGCCACAAATTTCAAATTATAATCCTTAAAATAAAAATCGTTGTTCACATTAGATAACTTATTTGGATTGTTTAAAGCTTCATCCAAAATTCGTGTATTTTGAAAAACACTTTCAGAGAAATTCTTATAGGTAATGGTTTCAACCCAATCAGTAATAGATCTTCTTACAGATAAAACTAAACCAGCTTTGTTGTTAAGCAAAGGTGTTTTTACATAGGCGTCTGCATGTGTTAAATTTACACCAAAACCGGCTTCAAAATTCGGAATATCATCTCCAGAACTAATGTCTAAAACACCACCAATTCTATCACCATATTTTGAACTGGTTCCGTTTCTAAATACAGTAATTTTTTTGGTTACATATGGGTTAAATGATGAAATTAACCCAAAGAAATGCCCGCTTTGATACATTTTAATCCCGTCAAATAACACTAAGTTTTGATCTGGAGAGCTACCTCTAATATGTAATCCAGATGCTGTTTCATTTGGACTTTGAATTCCGGGTAATAATTGTAAACTCAACAAAACATCTGGTTCTATAAGACCTGGTAAAATGCCTAATCTATCCGGGGAAACTTGTATGCTTCCATTTTGTTTTTTAGAAATTCCTTGTGTTATATAATCACTAATTAACACCTCATCTAATTGTATGTTGTCTTCTATCAGTTCAATTTCTAAACAAGGGTTATTAAAGAAACTAAAAACAGGAATGGTTACTGTACGATAACCAATTGTTTTGATTTTAATTTTTTGGTTTGATGCAACATTACTTAAAGAGAATTTTCCATTCTCATTGCTAGAGGTTCCTCTTAACGTGTTTTCAATTATTACTGAAGAAAATGAAACTTTTTCTTTTGTTTTTTTATTCAATAAAACACCACAAATATTGTGACTATAACTCGCTTCTTTTTCTTTAATAATGATATATCTTTTATCTATTTTATTAAATAAAAGGTTGGTTTGTTTGCTTAAGTTTTTAAGTTTTTCTTCTAATGTTTTCTCTGTGGAAAGTGTGAAGATTTTTACGTTTTCTATCAATTTTGAATTGAAAGAAAACTTAATATTATGAATTTTCTCTATCTTTAATAAAATTGTTTTTAGTGCAATTTTTTTTTCTTTTGGATCAGTATTTTGAGCGGTCAAAAACCCTGTAAAAAGAAGAAACAACAAAGCGTAAATAACTTTCTTACTCATTCTTAAATTTTAGTTAGAGATACCATGTTACCATCAATAGTATATTTAATAGATAGCGGAATACATATGGTTTGTAAGGCTAAATCTAAGTTTTTATTAGAAAATGTCCCTGTAAACAATGTCTTTAAATCTATGCCTACGCTAGAAACTGTTATTTGATATTGCTTTTCTAATTCTGCTACTACAAATTTTAACGGAGTGTTATTAAAACTCGTTTCTCCATCTACCCAAAGAGGAGAAGAATTTTTAAACATTCCTTTTTCTGAAGGTTTTTGTTCAATCTTTCTAAAAGAGAGTCCTTGAGTTAATATAGCGATTTCTTCCTTGTTTTTAACTTGTACTTTTCCTTCATAACAAAGTACTTCAAAATACAATGGAAGTGTTTTTACATTAAATTGAGTTCCTAGTACAGTTACATTTCCATTTTCTGTATTCACTGAAAACGTAGATCCTTTTTTTACTTTAAAATACCCTTCTCCATTCAAATTTAATGTCCTGTTGCCGTCAAACCAATCACTCTTTTTATATGAAATAGATGATTTTGAATTTAATTGAACTTTAGACCCATCTGGTAAGGTTACTGCCATTTGCTCTCCAAAAGATGTGATATATGTTTCTGTAGAATTCGACATATAATACACAACACTTAGCAATAAAGCGACAGAGGCAACTGCTGCATACATCCAATTTGGAACTAATTTTTTAACTTTTTGTTTGCTTTGAATTTTATTTTTAATCGATTGTAAAACGGCTTCTTTATTAAAACTAGGAGATTCAAAAGCATCCATAGCTTCAGCAATCTTCAGATACTCTTCGTATTCTTTTGATTTTTTAAAAGAAATCAATTCTTCACTAGTTAAATCTTTGTTTAACCAACGAGCTAAAAATGTGTCGTCTGTATGTTCGTTCTTCATTTTTGTTCCTTTAGTTATAAAACAGTTTGCATATAAAATACCCTACCTTTTATTATATATTCCCTATTTGTTCTCTTACTTGTTTTAATGCCAAATGCATTCTTTTTTCTACTGCTTTTACAGAAATTGAAAGTATTTCTGCAATTTCTTTATAGGTTTTTTTATCAATTCTATTTAATAAAAAGACTTCTCGCTGTCCTTCTTTTAAATTAGAAATGGTTGTTTGAAGTTTATTCAAAAACTCTTTTTCTTCTAATAAAAATTCTGGGTTTTCGTTTGTTGATTCCTTAACGCCTTGTTTACGGTAATTAAGTACTACTTTTTTATGAGCAACATCATTTAAAAATTGATTATTAACTACAGTAAAAAGAAAGGATTTTGCTTTTTCAAAAATGATTTTCACACAATTGTTCCACATTTTTATAAAAGCTTCTTGCACTAAATCTTCCGACTGTGCCGAATTGCCTGTTTTATAAAAAGCAAAATTATAGAGTGATTTTGAGTGGTCTGAATATAGTTCTTCAAACACTTCTGATTCACAAACTGATTTTTTTTCCAACATTAAATCCTTATTATTTATCAAAAATAGAAGATTTTTTTGTTTTTAAGGTAGGGTATTCTTTCTCTTTCTTGTTTTATTAATGAACGTAAAAATAAAAGTATCATGAAAGTATTCGTAAAAAGGTTAATTGCCTTAACAATTATAGTAGGTTCATTAGTGTCTTGTCAAGACTCTGTAACTGAAGATTTAGAAATTTTTGAAGCAGAAACAGCTTTAACTCAAGATGAAGTTTTAAGTGTTGTAGAAACAATGATTGTAACGTATCCTATTACGGCTGTTACAAATAATGCTGTTACTACAACTATAAATGATGACTTTGATTTAGAAGAGTATGCTGCTAAAACAGAAAGGCCAAAAATTAATTTCCCTTTTGATATTGTAATAGATGGAGAAACGATTACTGTTCTAGATTTAAAACAATTAAAATCATTAATAAAAAACCATAAAGGAAAAAAGAAACCAGAATTTGTGTTTCCTATATCCGTAGAATTAGAAGATGGATCTGCACAAGAAATAGCTGACAAAGAAGGATTAAAGGATTACTTAGATTCTTTAGATGAAGGTGTAAAGCCAGTCTTTATATTTCCTTTGTCTGTTATAGTAAAAGGTCAAACTATTGAAGTTTCTGATGAAAATGAATTAAGAGCAATCATAGGAAAACCTGCAAAAGGTAGAAGACCTCATTTAGTTTTCCCTTTGTCTGTTGTTTTAGAGGATGACAGTGTTTTAGAAATAGCTGATAAAGAAGAGTTTAAGGCGTATTTAGACACCTTAGCCGATGGCGTAAAACCTGAATTTGTCTTTCCTATATCTATCATAAAAAAAGGGGAAACAATTGTTGTAAACAGCCAAGAAGAATTTGATGAATTGGTGAAAAAACCAAAAAAAGGAAAAAGACCTGAGTTTGTCTTTCCAGTTTCTGTTGTTTTAGAAAATGGTAGTGTACAAGAAATTGCAGACTTAGATGCTTTAAAAGCATATCATCAGTCATTAGATAAAGGTGTAAGACCAACTTATGTTTTTCCTTTATCAATAATTAAAGATGGAGTAACAATTGTAATAAATAGCCAAGAAGAATTAAATACGATATGTGGTAAATAAAAAAGAAGCTTATGAAAAATAAATAATCTTTTTAAGTTGGTTTGGTTATTTGATAAGGTGCGAGTAAATTTTTCATTGCTCGCATCTTTCTTTTTATTAATTTTACCGACTAACACTTTTACGATGTCTATATTCAACAACCATCCCACAGAAATTTTAATCCTTCTTTTTTTAATTGTTACTTTTTTACTATCTGGAATTGATAAAATTACTGATTGGAAAGGGAATTTGTCTTTTATAAAAGATCATTTCAATAGTTCTCCTTTAAAAAATATGGTTCCGTTACTATTAGGAACAATTTTAGTTATTGAAATAATAGCATGTTTGTTAATGATTACTGGAGTGTATCAATTGGCAACAAATACAGGAAAGGAAATTGCTTTAATAGGAGTTGAATTATCTGCCATAACGTTGATTTTTTTATTGGTTGGTCAAAGACTTGCAAAAGATTATGCTGGCTCGATGACACTAGCCGTTTATTTTGCCACTACAATTTTTGGTGTGTACTTATTAAGTAAATAACAACTATAAATTATTTTTATACTTCTTAACCGCATGAATAGTTTCTATTTATTTAATTAGTCTTAAATAAGCGCTTTTAAGGCTCTTTAAAAACTCATTAGACAAACTACTCATTTACTTAAGTAGTGTTTTCTTAGGTCTCTTAAAACTGTGGTTTACTTGTTTTTTAATACATATATTAAAGAAGAGTACTCAGAAGTTGATCTTGCTTTTAAGTTTGAAAGAAAACCGATCCAAAACGCTTTCAAATAATTAGTTCTCCCAGATTTGTATTTTTCACTTAAAATAGAAACATAGTAAGAATCAAATTTCATTGGCAATGTTTTTTCTACATTCATAGAAATCTTCTTAAATAGTTTTTGAATTGAAGTTTGAGAAAAATGCCATAGGTGTCTTGGTACATCAAAAGCAGCCCAAAATTCTTTGTAATGATTTGCGTCAAAACTTTTATAATTAGGAACCGCAATAACTATAACTCCTTCTGGTTTTAATTTTCGTTGAAGTTGAGAAATATAGCTTTGTAAATTTTCTACATGCTCCAATACATGCCATAATGTAATTACATCAAAAGAATTTTCTGATAAAGAATCTAAATCCTTACATACGGATACTTTTTTTTCTTTAGAGATTATTCTCGCTTCATTACTTGGTTCAACTCCAAAAACAGTCCACCCTTTACTTTTACACGTTAGTAAAAAATCTCCTGTTCCAGATCCAACATCTAAGAGTTTTTTACCTGGCGTATTAAAAGAATCAATCAGAGCATATTTCTTTTGCATTGTATGGTTTCTGACTCTTTGATATACTTTATCGATAAGGTTTTTACTGGAGTCTGTGTGTGAAATATACGTTTCACTTTTGTAATAATTTTCCAAATCTGGTGGCACAGGCAACGTTACCATCATGTCATAATCTGTATTCAACAAAAGTTCATACGACTCTTGAGAAACAGTGTAATCTTTACAACTCATTTTAGGAATAAGCCCAGTATAAAGTTCTTTTTCAATATTCATTTTTTAAGCAATTTTTAAAATGTTCCACATGGAACGTTTCTATTTATCTTCCCATATACACCAATAAAACAGAAATATCACTCGGCGTAACACCACTAATTCTACTTGCTTGTGAAATTGATGTAGGTTTAATCATATTCAATTTTTCTCTTGCTTCAAACGATATAGATTGCAGTTTATCATACTCAAAATTAGAAGGAATAGAAACACTTTCTAATCTATTTAACTTATCTGCATTGTTCTTTTCTTTCTCGATATAACCAGAATATTTCAAATGAATTTCTGCTTGTTCAATAACATCTGGTTCCATATTGTTTTCAGAAATAAAAGCCTTCAATTCTGGAATCACCAATAAATCGTTAAAACTTAATTGAGGCCTAGTTGCTATTTTAAAAAGCTTCATAGATTGAGAAACTAGTGCCAAATTTTTACTTTCTAAAACAGGGTTAATTATCTCTTTCTTTACGCTAAACTTATTTAAAAAATCGACTAACAGAGCTGTTTTTTCTTTCTTTACAATTACGCGATCCATTCGATCTTGTGAAGCCAAACCAATTTCATAAGACCTTGGTGTTAATCTTAAATCAGCATTATCTTGTCGTAACAATGTTCTATATTCTGCCCTAGATGTAAACATTCTATAAGGCTCATCTGTCCCTTTAGTAATTAAATCGTCAATCAAAACACCAATATAGGCTTCGTTTCTTTTTAATATAAAAGGTTCTTTATTTTGAATTTTTAACGCAGCATTAATTCCAGCCATCAATCCTTGCGAGCCGGCTTCTTCGTAACCAGTTGTTCCATTAATCTGCCCAGCAAAATATAAACCTTTAATCATTTTGGTTTCTAAGGTGTGTGTTAATTGCGTTGGCGGAAAGTAATCGTATTCTATTGCATAACCATAACGCAAAAATTTTACATTTTCAAAACCAGCAACTAAACGTATTGCTTTGTCTTGAATATCTTCTGGTAAAGATGTTGAAAAACCATTTACATAGATCTCAACAGTATTCCACCCTTCTGGCTCTATAAACATTTGATGTCTTTCTTTAGAAGCAAAACGATCAATTTTATCTTCTACTGAAGGACAATATCTTGGTCCAATAGATTGGATTCTTCCATTAAACATTGGCGATCTATCAAACCCTTCTCTTAACAATTTATGAACCTCAGGATTCGTATATGTTAAATAACAAGAACGTTGCTTTGTCAAGGGTTTTGTTGTAGGGGAATAAGAGAACTTTTGCGGATTTTCATCCCCAGGTTGTTCAGTCATTTTGGAGAAATCTAAAGATCTAGCATCAACCCTTGGAGGAGTTCCTGTTTTCATTCTTCCGGATTCAAAACCTTTTGCAACGAGGTCTTCGGTTATTCCTGTAGAAGCACTTTCTCCTGCTCTACCACCACCGAAGGTTTTATCTCCAATATGTATCAGTCCATTTAAAAAAGTACCTGCCGTTAATATAACAGACTTAGCTTTGATCTCTAACCCTAACGCTGTTTTTACACCAATAATGGTATCACCATCAAATAATAAACCGTTTACAGAATCTTGATAAAAATCTAAATTATCAGTATGCTCTAACATGTTTCTCCATTCTTCAGCAAAACGCATTCTGTCTGACTGTGCTCTTGGACTCCACATTGCAGGCCCTTTAGATTTGTTTAGCATTTTAAACTGAATAGCTGTCTTATCTGTAACTATAGCGCTATAACCACCTAAAGCATCAATCTCACGAACAATCTGTCCTTTTGCAATTCCACCCATAGCTGGATTACAACTCATTTGAGCTATATTTTGCAAACTCATTGTAATTAATAAGGTATGCGCACCCATGTTTGCACTTGCTGCTGCTGCCTCACTACCTGCGTGACCACCACCAACTACTATTACATCATATGTTGTTGAAAAAAAACTCATATAGTATGTTTCACGTGAAACGTATTTATTATTATATTGATAATCAATTATTTAACTCAGATAAACAAGCGTTTTCCTTATTTCTCATTTCCTTTTTGTCGTCTTCAGAGCTATCTTTTAGACCCATATAATGCAAAACACCATGAATCATTACTCTATAAAGCTCTTGGTCGAAAGAAGAGTTGAAAGTTACAGAATTTTCCCGTACTCTATCAACAGATATAAATATGTCACCGCCAATAATTTTTCCTAAAGTAGTATCGAAACTAATAATATCTGTTAAAGTATCATGGTTTAAAAACTCAACATTCAATTTATGTAAATAGGCATCATCACAAAAAACATAATTGATTTCACCGACTTTAAAGCCGTCTTCTTGAATACATTTTTGTATCCAATTATCAATTATTGTTTCGTTCTTTAACGTAAAGTTAGTTTCGTAATTAAACTCAATCATTTTTTTTTACTTCCTTAGAATTACTAAAATACTCTTGTACTTTCTTTTTGTAATTTTTTTGCAAAGGTAATGATTGTCTGTTTAATATTTCTGTTTGATTGTAGAACAGTTTTTTAAGTAATAATTTAATTTTTTTTGAGTTGTAATTTTGTTGATTAATTCTCGATTTTCTCTTGGTGTCTTTGTCTTGTTCAAAAGCAGCTTTGTCTAATTTTAAAAGATTGTATTTAAGCTGTTGCATTTTTTGAATAGTCCCTGGATTAAACCCTTTTTCTAAGATTTCATTTTCTAATTGCTCCATAGATTTCAACACTTTTTGTGCCGCAGGGTTTCCGTTTTTATTACCTTTTTTTAATGCATTTTGTAATTCTTGTCTTAACTGAGATTGCTGCTGATATATTTGATACTGTTCTCCATCAAGTTCATCTGTTCGATTCCCTTTACTTTTTCCTTTCTCTTGCCCGTTTTTTTGTTGTCCTTTCTTATTTCCTTGCTGCATTTTTTTAACCAAGTCGCCTTGTTTTTTTATAATGTCTGGTAAACTAAAAGGCTTTCCTCCTTTTTTTCCTTTTCCTGGTTTAGACATTTTTGGTTGTTGCATATTATCTAGAATATTACTTAAAAAATCGGCAATATTATTAACAGCTGTCATTACATATTGCTGGTTAGAAAGTCCGTTTCTAAATCTATTCTCAGCAAAGTTTTCTAATGCTTGATTGATATTGTAATGTGAGTTCGTTAGATCCTTTTGAATAACCGCAGAGACTTCTGGCAATCGCATAGACAATACATATAAGCTATCATCTACATGTTCAAAATATGTTTTTAATGTGTTTTGGCTTTTTAATTCTTTACCAAAATCTGGATGAGAAACACTAATCTTTGAAAATCTATCCATTAAACCTTCTTGTTTAAAAGAAAAATTAAGTAAGTTTTCTAAAATTATACGTAGAGACTTTTCATTTGCTTCTTTCATATCTCCTTCCATATCAGACATTGCCTGCTCTATTTTCTGGCTCATCTCTTGCATTTTTTGAGCCGCTTTTTGTTGACTCTTTTTTTGTTGTTGTTTTGAGTTTGGTGAATTGTTTTCTTCCGCTTTGTTTAATTGTTTTTTAACCTCTTTTTCATCTTCTTTTGTGTCTGGAAGCTGCATTGGTTTTTTTAAGGCTTTATTGTCTTTTTTTAATTCTTTTAATTCTTCTTGAACCTTTTCGAATTTCTTTTTTATTTCTTGTTGCTCTTTAAGGTTTGCTGATGGTTTTTTAAGTAAACTAACTTGACTTTTAGAAAGTTCATGTAACTTCTTTGCAAGCTGCATTGTTTTTTGCTCTATATAAAAACGCTTTGTCAACTCTAAGATGCTTTCTAAACTTTTTTCTTGTTGTTTGTTTTGTTCAGCTAACTTCTTTACTTTTTTAAGCAGCTCGTTTTTATTTAATTTTTCTGCCAATTTTTTAAGCTCATCTAATAGTTTTTGTTCTTTTTCTAACTTCTTTAACTCTTCTATTCGCTTTTTTAATTGTTCTTTTTTTTGCTGAATCGTTTTAGAATCACTTGGTAAATCTTTAATGTTTTCTTGCAACTTATCTGTTTGACGTTGCATCATTTGTTTGTATTGTTCTTGACGTTTTATATACTCATTAATCTTCTTTTTGTCATTCCAATTAACATTCTTCTTGTTTTGAAGGTTTTGTTTGATTTCTTCAAGTTCACTTTTTTGAGATTTTTTCTTTTGTAACGTATTTTCTATTGCTTGTATTTGATTGCGTTGTTGTTGTACAGTTTCTACTTCAATCTCGTTGTCAGATTTATTTCTGAAGTTAAACTTCTTACTTTTACTAACCTTACTCCCGTTTACACCATCATTATCAAAAACCTGAAAATAAATTTCATAATCAACTCCTTTTTGAAGCTCTAAATCACCAGGAAAAGAATAATAGAATGTTTGATTTTGAGATGTTTCTAAAGGAATAGTCTTTCTAGTAAGTGCTTCCGGGTTCTCTTCATTATAATAAACCAACTCCAGTTTTTTTAATCCATAATCATCCGTTATTTTCCCTGCAAATTGAGCTATATTATGTACCAGACTATCCAAGTCTGATACCACTTCTATTTGAGGAAATTCATCTTTAACAACATCAACCTTAAAAGGTAAAACTTCATATTCTTTTAAATCAGAATTAGAGGTGGTAATTTGATAGTTAAACGACTTTAATATTCTTTTATTAAAGATAAATGATTGACTTTTATTTGCCTTAAATTGATAGGTTTTAGAGTTCTCTATAAATGAAACAGAATCTGTTTGATGTGTGCTAACATTCCAAATTGCCTTTGTGCCTTCGGGTACAATAAGAGCCCCAGAATTGTTAATCTTTTCATTCTTTTTACTAACATAACTAGGGTAGACTAAATCAATAGAAATGTTTTGAATGGTTGGTGTTTTGATAACTTCTAAGGTGAACGTTTTTGAATTTATTCCATTTGCTTCAACGTAAAATTGAATTGGATTATTCGTGTTGGTAAATGTATAATTAAACGTATTGTTCTGTTGTAAAAAATAACTCTGTTTATTATAATACACCTTTACGTCTTGCGGTGTAACCTTCCCTTTGGTTTCTACCTGAATTGTAAATGGTTTTCCTTGAATAACCTTTAAACTTTTATTGATAATATGAAACGTAAAAGGAGCAGGCGGACTATAAGCTGTTCTATGATTTACAACACGATTAAAAGAAGTGTTAAAAACACTTATATTTCCTGTAATGGCAATTAATAACCAAACAACAACCGGTACTGCTGCATATTTTAAATAGGTAACATTTGTTTTAAAATTTATTGCTTTAGAAAAAGGAATAGGTTGTAGACTTTTTGATTTCTGTTCAATACTTGCCAACAATAAATCTGATTGATTATTAGATTCTTTTAACTGCAACATATTAATCAGCTTGTCTCCTACTTTCGGAAAATGATCTCCAATAATTTTGGATGACTCTTTAAAAGAAATTCCTTTCTTAATTCCAATAATCTTAAATATTGGTGTTAAAATAAATCGAAATAATAAATACGACTCAACAAGTATAAACAACCAAAAAAGCAAGGTTCTTGCAGTGGGTTTTAACCACAAAAAATACTCTAAAAAAAGAATGAAAAAGAAATATAAAAAACCAAGTGACAGGAACAAGATTGCTCCTTTAATCAATTCGTTTGTGTAAAATTTACGCACAAACTGATGTAGTTTCTGTTCTATGTTTTTATATGGCTCCATCTTGTAACCAATAAAAGTACTGTTTTTGTGAAGAAATTTCGTCAAACATATGTTAAATCAATATAGTTAGAGAATAGTAATTTCTGATTGTATGTCTTGAATACCATGAATTTCTTTACCAATAGTAATATCTGATTTGTACGATTTATTATAAAGGTTTAGTACCTCTTCTATTTTAAAAAGCTCTTTTTTGTTTTTATTAATTACTTTGTTGAAGTCTTTGATTTCTATAAAAGGTTTTCTTAAAAGATAAATCCCTGCAGAAATAATAACTGCCGGAAAATAAGTAATATACCCTTTATCAAGTATACTTTTAAAAAAAAGATAACCTCCAATAATTGCAATTATACCCAATACTGAGTTAATAATTAAACTTACAATTATTTGATGTTTTTTCTTTTTCTCTTGTTTTAAATCAACTAGTAAATCTTCTAATTGGTCCTTTATTTTTTTATTAAAGTCTATTTTTAAACACGTTTTATTAAAGCTTGCTTTCTTATTTGTTAAACCACAAATAGCACCTTCTTTTAGACTTAAAATTTGATGTTCACATAAATCACAATGTCTTTTTACATTCATTTTATTTATTTAACCAATAGATTACTTAAAACTACTAAAATCTAACTTTAATAACGCTTTTTTCTTTTATCTTTTTTCTCTTCTCTTGTAATAAAAAGTATCTTTGCGGCATCAAAAAAAGAAAGAATGGAATCTAATGTTCGTGTACGTTTTGCACCTAGTCCAACAGGACCTTTGCATATTGGTGGTGTAAGAACCGCTTTATTTAATTATTTATTTGCTAAAAAACATGGCGGTACTTTTGTGCTTCGTATAGAAGATACAGATCAAACTCGTTATGTAGCAAATGCAGAACAATATATTGTAGATGCGTTAGATTGGTGTAATATTCCTTTTGATGAAGGACCAGGGAAGAATGAGAAGTTTGGACCTTACCGTCAATCTGAACGTAAAGAATTGTACAAAAAATATGCAGATCAATTGATAGAGTCTGGTTGGGCATATTATGCTTTTGATACCTCTGAACAATTAGACTCAGAAAGAAAAGGGCATGAAGAAAATGGTAAAACCTTTATTTATAATTGGCACAATAGAGAAAAAGGTCGTTTGGTAAATTCATTGGTTTTATCTGATGAAGATGTTCAAAACCGCATAAATAAAGGTGAAAAATATGTCATCCGTTTTAAATCTCCACAAGATGAATCACTGCTTATGAATGATGAGATTCGTGGAACAATTAAAATAGATACTAATACCTTAGATGATAAAATACTTTTTAAGTCTGACGGAATGCCAACCTATCATTTAGCAAATATTGTTGATGATCACTTGATGGAAATTACGCATGTAATTCGTGGTGAAGAATGGTTACCATCTATGCCATTACATGTTTTATTATACAGAGCTTTTGGTTGGGATTCTCCAAAGTTTGCACATTTACCATTGATTTTAAAACCCGTTGGTAAAGGAAAGTTAAGTAAACGTGATGGTGATAAATTAGGTTTCCCTGTATTTCCTTTAGAATATACAAACGAACAATCTGGTGCTGTTTCACGTGGATATAAAGAAGATGGTTATTTTACGGATGCTTTTATAAACATGTTGGCGTTGTTAGGTTGGAACCCAGGAACAGAACAAGAAATTTTCTCTTTAAAAGAATTAACACAAGTATTCGATTTAGGGAGAGTTAGTAAATCTGGAGCAAAATTTAGTCCAGATAAAACAAACTGGTTCAATCAACAATACATGCAAACAAAGTCTGATAAAGAATTGACAGAATTATACGTCTCTATTCTATCAGAAAAAGGGATTTCTGCAGATGTTGATTATGTTCAAAAAGTAGTTTCATTAATTAAAGAACGTGCTGTTTTTGCAGCTGATTTCTGGAATTTATCTGATTTCTTTTTTCAAACTCCAACAGAATATGATGCAAAAGCTTCAAAGAAAAACTGGAAAGAAGGAACTCCTGAGTTAATGAATGAACTTATTGAAGTAATAAATACTATTCAAGACTTTTCATCAGTAAATACAGAAACCGTAATTAAAGAGTGGATTACTGCTAAAGAAATTGGTTTTGGTAAAGTAATGCAACCTTTACGTTTAAGTTTAGTAGGTGCTTTAAAAGGCCCTCATTTGTTTGATATTATAGAAATGATTGGAAAAGAAGAAACATTGAATAGACTTAAAAACGCTATTGATTGTTTATAGACACTTTTTTTTAATATATAGCTGAACCCCTGAATAGTTTATTCAGGGGTTTTTCTTTTTTGTAACATTTACTAAAAAATGCGTCTTGTTATTAGATACTATTCTTTGTATCTTTAAGAAAAATTAAAACAAAAAATTATTATGAACCCAACACTTATTATTCTAGTCGTACTCGCATTTTTAATATTATTTGCTTCATTTTTTACAGTAAAACAACAAACTTCTGCAATCATAGAAAGGTTTGGAAGATTTAATAGCATACGACAATCTGGATTGCAATTAAAAATTCCTGTTTTTGATAGAATTGCTGGAAGAATTAGTTTAAAAATTCAACAATTAGATGTTATTATAGAAACAAAAACATTGGATGACGTATTTGTAAAATTAAAAGTATCTGTACAGTTTAAGGTAATAAAAGACAAAGTGTATGATGCTTTTTATAAGTTAGATTATCCACACGATCAAATTACTTCATATGTATTTGATGTAGTAAGAGCAGAAGTTCCAAAAATGAAATTAGATGATGTTTTTGTTAAGAAAGATGACATTGCTATTGCTGTAAAATTAGAATTAAACGAAGCGATGTCTAACTACGGATATGATATTATTAAAACCTTAGTAACAGATATTGATCCCGATTCTCAAGTAAAAGAAGCAATGAATAGAATTAACGCTGCAGATAGAGAAAAAACTGCTGCGCAATATGAAGGTGATGCACAACGTATTTTAATTGTAGAACGCGCAAAAGCAGAAGCAGAAAGTAAACGTTTACAAGGTAAAGGTATTGCAGATCAACGTAGAGAAATTGCGCGTGGTTTAGAAGAATCTGTTGAGGTTTTAAATAGAGCAGGAATTAACTCTCAAGAAGCATCTGCATTAATTGTAATTACCCAACACTATGATACCCTACAATCTATTGGAGCAGACACAAATAGTAACTTAATTTTACTACCTAATAATCCAAACGCAGCTAGTTCTATGTTAAATGATATGGTAACAAGTTTAGTTGCTGCGAATACTATTGAATCTTCTGCTGCTGCTGGTAGAAAATCTAAAAAATAAAAAATACTTTTTAAAACTAAAAAAACCGAAGCATTTGCTTCGGTTTTTTTAGTTTTATATATAAAATATATTCTTATTTCTTTTCTTCTACTTTATCTGTTTCTTCGTCTTTAGAAGCATTTTTAAATTCTTTAATTCCGCTACCAAGACCTTTCATTAATTCAGGAATTTTTCTACCTCCAAAAAGTAATAAAACAACCACAACTATTATTATTACTTGTGGCATTCCAATAAACAAAATCATATTATATAAATTCATTGTTTCTAATTTTAAGCAAAGATACAAAAAGCTTTTAATTAATTCTTAGCTTCTATAGTTCCACCAAGAACTTTTTTTGTTTTTAATACTTCTGGTGTTCCTTTATAAAAAATTGTGCCTCCAAAACTTACTTTTGCATCTAATGTTTCACCAACATTAACCTCTCCTTTTCCTCCTAAAGCAGATCTAATAATTGTGGCATTTGATGCTGTTAAGTTAAAACCGTGATACACTCCTTTATTATTTACTTCTACATTTTGGTTTTTTGTGGTTCCTGATAATTTAATAATTCCGCCAGTAATTGCTTTTAGAGTTAAATGTTTTACCTCAATAACCATGTTTATAAAAGCGCCTTCTTGTGTTTTTATTTCAGCTTGTTGTTGTGTAAATTCTTTAGCAGTAATTAAAGCGCCTTCATTTGCATCGATAATATTAATATTTTTATTATAATATAATACAATTTTTACTTTTCCGTTTGCTAATCCTTCAGGAAATTTTAAAGATATTTTTAAAATGTTTCTTGTATTCTTAATATTTACTTTTTTAGATTTCTCTCCAGTAATTACCGCTTCTTGCTTATCTGATTTTATCAACTCTACTTCTATTCCATTATATACTTTTAGTGTTGTAAAATCACCTAAGGTTTTTATTATTTTTGTTTGACTAAAAACCGAAATAGATAAAAATAGTAATATAAATGTTATGTTTTTTTTCATTTTATGATAGCTTTCTTTATACTAGTATAAAGACTTATTTTATTTTTTATTGTTACAAATTGAATTTTATTAAAAATTAATCTTCAATTAGGTAAAAATCTAAATGTTTACGCTCTAAATCTGTGTTCTTTACTTTTACAGTAACAACATCTCCTAATTGATATATCCGTTTTGTTGATTGCCCAACGATCGCATATTGTTTTTCATCAAAAATAAAGTAATCACTTTTAACATCTCTTATACGTACCATTCCTTCACATTTATTCTCAGAAATTTCTACATAAATCCCCCATTCTGTTACTCCAGAAATCACACCTTCAAACTCATTGTCTTGGTGATCTTGCATGTATTTAATTTGCATGTATTTTATAGAAGAACGTTCTGCTTTTGCTGCTAATTCTTCCATTTGAGAAGAATGTTTACATTTTTCTTCATACAAATCTGCTTTTGGCGATTTTCCGCCATCCAAATAATATTGTAGTAATCTATGTGTCATCACATCAGGATAACGTCTAATTGGTGATGTAAAATGACTGTAGTAATCAAAAGCCAAACCGTAATGTCCAATATTTTGAGTGGTATATTCTGCTTTACTCATTGTACGAATCGCTAAGGTCTCTACCATATTAGATTCTGCTTTACCATGTACATCTGATAATAATTTATTTAAAGATTGTGATGTTGATGCTTTTGTTTCTGTATCTATAGAATATCCAAACTTTTTAATAATACCTTGTAAAGCGGCTAGTTTATCAACATTTGGTTCATCATGCGTTCTATAAATGAACGTATTTTTACTCGCTTTTCCTTTTTCGGTACCAATAAATTCTGCTACTTTTCTGTTTGCTAACAACATAAATTCTTCAATCAACTTATTAGCATCTTTAGATTCTTTAAAAAACACTCCTAAAGGATTTGCTTCTTCATCTAAATCAAACTTCACTTCTACTCTATCAAATGAAATTGCGCCAGCATTCATACGTTTTTTACGCATTCTTTTAGCGAGTTCATCTAATTTTAAAGTTGCTTCTACAATTTCTTTAGATACCGTATATTCTGCATCAATAATAGAAATATCTAATGGCATTTGGTATTCTTTTACTTCTGATAAAGTACAGTTTTCTATAATAGATTGCGCTTCTTCATACGCAAAACGTTGATCTGAATACGTAACAGTTCTTCCAAACCATTTATTTATTACTTGTGCTTTTTCATTGATTTCAAACACAGCAGAAAAGGTTAGTTTTTCTTCATTTGGACGTAAAGAACAGACTCCGTTTGATAACATTTCTGGTAACATTGGTACTACTCTATCAACCAAATAAACAGAGGTTGCTCTATCATACGCTTCATCATCTAAAATTGTTTTTTCTTGTAAATAATGAGAAACATCTGCAATATGAATTCCAATTTCATAGTTTCCGTTTTCTAATTTTGTAAATGACAATGCATCATCAAAATCTTTTGCATCTTTTGGATCTATAGTAAAAGTTAAATCACTTCGCATATCTCTACGCTTTGCAATTTCTTCTTTAGTAATTTCAATCGATAAGTTTTCAGCTTCTTCTTCAACTTCTTTCGGAAATTCATATGGTAAACCATATTCTAATAAAATAGAATGCATTTCTGTATTATGATCTCCTGGTTTTCCTAAAACTGTTGTAATTTTTCCAAAAGGATTCTTAGAATTTTGTGGCCAATCTGTAAGTGTAGCTACTACTTTATCTCCATCTTCTGCACCATTTAATTTGTTTTGAGATATAAAAATATCAACATACATTTTTTGGTTGTTAGATATAACAAAACCAAAGTTTTTATTGAGTTGTAATACACCCACAAATTCAGTTTTTGCACGTTCTAAAACTTCTACAACATCTGCTTCTAATTTTTTACCTCCTCTTTTATTATAGGTATAAACCTTTACTGTATCTTGATGTAATCCTTTATTTAAATTAATTGAAGGAATAAAAATATCATCTTCAAATTCATCAGAAATAAAATAAGCATTTCCATTAGATGTAACATCTAATCTTCCTACACTGTATTTTCTTTCAATGTTAATTTGAAATTTACCTCTATCTGTTTCTTTAATTTTTTTTGTTTCTTTTAAATCAGCTAACTTCTTTAATACCTGAGTTTTACCATCAGTATCAGAGATATTCATTTTCGCTGCAATTTGTTTATAATTCAAAGATTTAGTAGAATCTTCGTTTAATATTTTAAATATATTTCTGGTTAAATCTTTTAATATTTTACCTTTCTTTTTATAAAATTTCTTCTTTTTAGACATCTGTCTTACTTGTTTTTATTGAAAGCAAAATACAACTATTTATATATAAAATTGATTAAATAATTGTTATCAATTCTATTTTGTATTTTG
>CAJXVT010000031.1 GCA_913062575.1 uncultured Flavobacteriaceae bacterium
AAAGTTTCAATTAATTAATAGCAATTAGATATGATAAGAGATTATCCTAATGAGCTATGGAAAAAGATAATTTTTGATGAACGCTTTTCTAACGATGAAGAATTTGTTGTTTCAAATTATGGCAGAGTTATAAAAAAGAAAGGCGATTGTGAAAACCTTGTAAAAGTTAGTCTACTGAATGGTTACCAAGTTATTTTGGTAAAGAAAAAAGATAAGGGCTCAAAAAGATTCTCACTCTATTTACATAAATTGATGGGGCAAACTTTCTTGAAAAAAGATGATGACCAAAAATTTGTAATTCATTTGAACTATGACAAGTTAGACAATCGTTTGGAAAATTTAATGTGGACGACAAGGAGAGAAAAAGAAATCCATCAATTTAAAAATCCGCATTATAAAGAGAGAGAAAAAGTAATTCCTTCATCAAAACTTACAGAAGCTAGAGTAAGATTGATTAAAAGAAAAATTTTTGATCCAAATAGACGAACAAGAATGAAAATGATTGCAAAGCAATTTGGAGTTTCTACAATGCAATTATATAGGATTAAATCCGGCGAAAACTGGGGACATGTCACAGATTATTAATTTTTAAAAAAAACGCTTAGAATTTTCTAAGCGTTTTTTTTTGTTTTTTTGCGACACATTTAATAATCTTACGTTATATAAATGTAAGGTTAACCAAACAGCATCTTTTGAATCAAAAAGAAATTATACAACAGTGTAAACAAAACAAATATTCTGCTCAAGTAGCCGTATATAATGCATATAAGAATATGCTTTATAGTAGTTGTGTACGAATTTTGAAAAACAGAGAGGATGCAGAAGATGTGGTACATGATGCATTTATAAAAGGATTCCAAAAAATACACCAACTTTCTGATGACGTAAATATTGGAGCTTGGTTTCGTAGAATCGCTATAAATACAGCACTAGATAAAATCAGAAAAGAAAAGAATACTTTTTGGGTAGAAGAATCAAAAGAAATTGAAGACCAAACAGAAGAGATTGAAATTAAAGATGCAGAAGAAATTTCGATTGATTTTATTAAGGAATGTATCAACGAATTAAAAGAGAAGTATAGGGTCATATTAGTACTTTATTTGATAGAAAACTATACACATAAAGAGATTGCAGAAATGCTGAGTTTAAACGAAAGCACGGTGCGAAATCAATATAGAAGAGGGAAAAATCAATTAGCAGAAAAGATTCAAAAACAGAAAAAAAATGAATTTAAAAGAGCACATACAGCAACATAAACCAGCGTTTAACGCTGAGCAAATGTCAGCAACTTCTGAAGTTCTTTTTAAAGAGAAGCTGAAGAAAGAGTTACATCAGCCAAAGAAATCGAAAGTAGTTTACTTACAATTTATTTCTGTAGCAGCAAGTATTGTATTGGTATTGTCGGTTTTCTTTTGGATGCAAAACTCAGAAGAATCTGTAGCAACTAAAGAATTGTTAGCAAGTTTAACAGATGAATCTGCAGGAACTCGTTTAGAAGGCGTGTATAAGTTTGATGAAGAATTTAAAAAAGAAGATTCTAAAATTATCAATACGTTGTTGAAGATTTTACACGAAGATGCCAATGCAAATGTAAAAATTGCTACGATAGAAGCGTTGTTAAAGTTTCCAGCAAATGAAACAATAAGAGAAAATTTAATTACTGCTTTAGAAAATGAAACAATACCATTAGTTCAAATCAAATTAATAAAAACAGTAAGCTTTTTAAGAGAAAATCGTGCACAAAAACCTCTTGAAAAGATTATTAATAACAAACAAACATTTCCAATAGTTAAGAACAATGCAACTTTAGCTATGAACCAATTAAAACAATAATTATGAAATTTATAAAATCAATATTTGTAATCGCATTTCTTTGTGTACTTGTAGTAAATGCTCAAGAGAAGAAAATTAAATTTAGTAAGGGAACCTTGAAAATATGTTCTTCTAAAAACTTTGTGATAGAAGGGTATAATGGAAAAGAAGTAATCATTAAGAGTTTGCATGGCAACAATAATGTTCGTTTTTCTAATATTAGGAATGGATATTCATTTACTACTAAAGGAGCAAAGGCTCCTAAGGTTGTTAAGGGGAGGAAAATTGTCAATGGGTCGAAGTTTGCAGTAGTATCTGGGTTCAGAGCAGACAGTTTGCGCATTTCTAGAGGTAACTCTAATAACGTTTTCTTTTCAAGAACAGATCAAAGTATGAAAAATGGTTTAAAAAGGCTAGGGAAGAAGCAAGAAAATAATGAGCTAGGAATTTATTTTACGATTGAGCAAAAAAATGGTGAATTGATTTTTAGAGACAATACAAAAGGGCAAGTTGTAATGTTTGGAAATGAAAAATATTCAATAAAAGTTCCGAACTCTGTAAAGTTAAATTGGGATACTACTGGTTGTAGAAAAGGGACAAATACTACGCCTTTTGTAATGTACACTTCAAACGTGTCTTCATTGACTAATTTTAATGGAGAAGTAGAAATTTCAACTTCGTTAAACAATTTAAAATTAACAGATGTAACAGGTCCAGTTTCTATCAATTCTATAGGAGGAAACATAACTATAAACTTCGATAAAAAGAAACCTTTAAAATTATATTCAATATATACCAACAACGGATTTATTGATATTACAATGCCTTCAAATTCTGATGTAGACGTAAATGCAAACGGTGCAGCTATTTATAGCGACTTGGATTTTAAAGTGCTATCTGATACAGAATCTCGTGGACAGCAACACATGAAATTGAAAATGAAAAACGGACGTGTAAAAATGAAATTAGAAGCAGGCCATGGAACGATTTATCTAAGAAAGAAGAAGTAATAACTTCTAGAAAAACAAAAAAGCCGATGCAACTGCATCGGCTTTTTTGTTATAGTTCATCTGGCCAAGGAACTGTTTTCTCTGTTTTAGTATCTAAAGGCATTTGTGCATCTACACTTCTTAAATAACTTCCTAACTCTTTTGCTAAATTAGTAACCATAGTTTTTTCTGTTCTCACCAAGTTTGTAGATTCTCCAATATCATTTTTAAGATTAAACAATTCAAAGCTTCTGTCTAAATGATAATAGATTAATTTCCAATCTCCTTTTCTAATAGTGCTTGTGGCTCCAATTCCAGGTCCTGTTGGGCCCCAGTTATTTGGGTAATGCCAAAATAAAGCACGTTCAAAATCGGTAGTTTCTTTTCCTTTTAAGATATTTGTAAAACTAATACCGTCTACTTTTTGAACAGTTTTGTAGTTTTCGATCCCAGCCATTTCCAAAATAGTTGGAAAGAAATCTTCAATAATAACTTTAGCGTCTGTAGTTGAGTTTTTTTGTGCTGTTTTTGGCCATTTTACAATCATTGGTTCTCTTATTCCGCCTTCATGAACAGAACCTTTTCCGCTAGATAAAGGTTTGTTGTGTGTATGTTTTTCTCCACCTCTTGCAACAGCGCTCAATCCACCATTATCTGACATAAATAAAATGATTGTATTTTCTGCTATTCCTTTTTCTTCAAGATGATTCATTAAATCTCCTAAGCTTTTGTCCATCCCTTCAATTAGTGAAGCATATTTAGCTTCGGTTTTATGGAGACCTAAATCTAGGTATTTTTGTTCAAACCTAGGATCTCCCTGAATAGGAGTGTGGACAGCGTAATGTGCCATGTGTAGGTAAAAAGGTTTATCTGAATCAATTGCTTTATCCATTGCAATAATTGCTTCTTGAGTTAAAACTTCTGTTAGAAATATATCTTTCCCATGGTATTTCTCTAGCCCTGGAACATCCCAGATAGAATTCTTTTTTAAAGAATTTTTAAAGTTTTTAGTTCCGTAATAACTACCTGGAGCACCAGCAGCATGACCAGCAATATTAACGTCAAATCCGAGGTTTTTTGGGTTTTCACCAGGTGTGTTCATTGCTCCCCAGTGCGCTTTTCCTGAGTGAATAGTTAAATAGCCATTGTCTTTTAAGATTTGTTGTAATGGTGTAATATGAACTGATAAAGGAATAGAGTCTGATGTTTGTGCTCCATTCACATTCCATTTAGGCATTTTTAATCCTTTGGGTGGTCCAACAGGATCTGTGTTTCTTCTTAATGTCCAATTTGTAACCCGATGTCTAGCAGCATTCATTCCAGAAATTAAGCTTACTCTTGTAGGTGTACAAACAGGAGTTGCATATGCCTGGGTAAATTTCATTCCCTCACTTGCCAATCGCTCCATATTTGGCGTATTATAAAGATTGTTAAGTGCAGTTTTTTTATTCCAAAAAGGAACAGAAGTGTCTTGCCAGCCCATATCATCTACGAAAAAAAGAATGATATTTGGCTTCTTTTGAATTGCTATTGTGTTCTTCTGTTTACATGAGAATACTAGTACACAACTACATGCTAAAAAGAGGGTTCTGCTAACGTTTGATATCATATTTTTTCTTTTGCTTATAAAAAATAAATATAATTCATTTTGTATAAATAAAAAAGAGTCTTTAATTTTTGAATTAAAGACTCTTTTAAAGTATAAATATGTTAAAAGCTATTGGTTAACGATAACCCATTCACCTTTTTCAATCAGAGGAATGGCTTGTTTAAATTTCACTTCTTTTTCTTCACCACTCATAATGTTCTTGATTGTAACACGTTCGTTTCTACCAATTTTTGGCTGATCACGAACAACAGTTTCTACTGGCTGTTCAGATTGTTGCTGATTTCTAGCATTACTAATTGCTCTCTCAGAACTATTTTGAACATCAGCTTTACTAGTATTTAAAGCTTCTCTTTTGTTTTGACGAGCTTCAGAAATATTCCCTTGATTAGGAATTTCTCCCTTAAACAAGAATGATAATACTTCTTTGTTTACATCATCAATCATTACTTTAAATAATTCAAAAGCTTCAAACTTATAAATTAATAAAGGATCTTTTTGCTCATGAGCCACATTTTGAACAGATGTTTTTAATTCATCCATTTTACGTAAATGCGTTTTCCAATTCTCATCAATAATGGCTAAGGTAATGTTCTTTTCAAAATCTTTTACAAGTTCTTTCCCTTCAGATTCGTAGGCGTTTTTTAAGTTGGTTACTACTTGTAAACTTTTAACTCCATCAGTAAAAGGAACTACAATTCTTTCGTATTTATCGCCTTCATTTTCATACACGTCTTTAATTACAGGAAAAGCAACTACTGCGTTTTTAGTAATTTTATCTTGGTAATGAGCATAAATTATTTCGTATAATTTATCGATTAATTCTTGCTCATCCATAGATTCAAACTCTTCTTCAGAAAAAGGAGAAGTCATTGATGAAAAACGAATCAATTCAAATTCGAAATTTTTAAAATCTTTTATAGCCTTATTTTGATTCACAATAACCTGACAGGTATCAAAAATCATATTTACAATATCAATCTTTAAACGATCTCCATCTAAAGCATGTCTTCTTCTTTTATAAACAAACTCACGTTGAGCGTTCATAATATCATCATACTCTAACAAACGCTTACGAATTCCGAAGTTGTTTTCTTCTACTTTCTTTTGTGCTCTTTCAATAGATTTGGTAATCATAGAATGCTGAATTACTTCGCCTTCCTTCAAGCCCATTCTATCCATCATTTTTGCAATTCTTTCAGAACCAAAAATACGCATCAAGTTGTCATCTAAAGCAACGTAAAACTGAGTTGAACCAACGTCACCTTGTCTACCTGCTCTACCACGCAACTGTCTGTCTACACGACGAGAATCGTGTCTTTCTGTACCAATAATCGCTAAACCACCAGCTTCTTTAACAGCTTGTGAAAGTTTAATATCTGTACCACGACCAGCCATGTTTGTTGCAATAGTTACTACGCCAGGTTTACCAGCTTCAGCAACAATATCTGCTTCTTTTTTATGTAGTTTTGCATTTAAGATATTGTGAGAAATCCCACGCATCTTTAACATTCTACCTAATAATTCAGAAATTTCTACAGAAGTTGTTCCAACCAAAACAGGTCTTTTTTGATCAACTAATTGTACAATATCATCAATTACTGCATTGTATTTTTCACGAGTAGTTTTATAAACTAAATCTTCTTTATCATCTCTTTGGATAGGTCTGTTAGTTGGAATTTCTACAACATCTAATTTGTAGATTTCCCAAAGCTCACCAGCTTCTGTAATTGCTGTACCCGTCATACCAGAAAGTTTACGGTACATTCTAAAGTAATTCTGTAATGTTACAGTTGCAAATGTTTGAGTAGCGTCTTCAATCTTTACATTTTCTTTAGCTTCTAATGCTTGGTGTAATCCATCTGAGTAACGACGACCATCCATAATACGACCCGTTTGCTCGTCTACAATCATTACTTTATTATCCATCAAAACATACTCAACATCTTTTTCAAATAAAGAGTAGGCTTTTAATAATTGATTCATGGTATGGATACGCTCGCTCTTTACGCTAAAGTCTCTGTATAGCTCATCTTTTTGAGCTGCTTTTTCTTCTGGTGTATCTTCACTTTCATCAATTTGACCAACTTTTACGCCGATATCTGGAAGTATAAAGAAATTTTCGTTGTTTGTTTTTCCTGATAAATGAATAATTCCCTTATCAGATAAATCGATAGAGTTGTTTTTTTCTTCAATTGTATAGTACAATTCAGCATCTACTTCTGGCATCAACTTATTGTTATCTGCCATGTAAACATTCTCTGTTTTTTGTAGAACTTGCTTAATTCCTTCTAATGATAAGAATTTAATTAAAGCTTTATTTTTAGGAATTCCACGAAACACTCTTAATAATAAGAATCCTCCTTCTTTGGTGTCTCCATCTGCAATCAATTTTTTAGCTTCTGCTAAAACCCCTACTAAATATTGTTTTTGTAAGGTAACAATATCTGCAACCAAAGGTTTTAATTCATTAAATTCATGTCTATCTCCTTGAGGAACAGCACCTGAAATGATTAATGGTGTACGGGCATCATCAATTAAAACAGAATCTACTTCATCAATAATTGCATAATTAGGAGCTCTTTGTACCAATTCTTCTTTGGTATGCGCCATATTATCACGCAAGTAATCAAATCCGAATTCGTTATTTGTTCCGTAAGTAATATCGGCATTATATGCTTTTCTACGAGCATCAGAATTTGGCTCATGAACATCAATACAATCAATAGTTAATCCATGAAACTCTAAAATTGGTCCCATCCAAGCAGCATCACGTTTTGCTAAGTAATCATTTACGGTAACTAAGTGAACACCTTTCCCTGTTAAAGCATTTAAATATACTGGTAAAGTAGAAACCAATGTTTTCCCTTCTCCAGTCATCATCTCTGCAATTTTTCCTTGATGTAGAACAGAACCACCAATTAGCTGAACATCATAATGAATCATGTCCCAAGTAATAGCTAAACCAGAAGCATCCCATGTATTTGACCAAATAGATGTATCGCCTACTAAGGTTACATTTTCTCTAATAGCAGAAAGTTCTCTATCGTTAGACGTAGCGGTAACTTCAATTTCAGAATTGTTAGTAAAGCGTTTTGCAGTTTCTTTAATTACGGCAAAAGCTTCAGGCATTATTTCTTCTAAAACAGTTTCTGAAGTTTCGTATGCTTGATCTTTTAAGGTGTCAATTTCACTATAAATTGCTTCTTGTCTGTCTATATTTGCAGTGATAGCTTCTTTTTCTAGTTCAGAAATTTTAGTATCAAATACCGTAGTAGCTTCTTTAATTTTAGCTTTAAATTCTTCTGATTTAGCCCTTAATTCATCGTTAGATAAATTTGAAATAGCTGCTTCAAAAGAACGTGTTTTAGTTACAACTGGTTGAAGTAATTTTAAATCTTTTTGTTGTTTGTCTCCAACAAATATTTTCATGACAGAGTTTAATAAGCTCATTGTATGTGTACTATTTTAAATTCAATTCTTTTGAATTGATTGTTTGTTTATAATCTATTGATATTAAATAAGTTGCTATTTAATGACAGAGATTACATTTTAGGTTTAAATGTAAACAAAAAAAAAGCCTCTATTGAGACTTTTTTGATGTAATTTTTGTTTAATATTCATCTTCGTTCCAAAGATAATCTTCTTCGGTTGGATAGTCTGGCCAAATTTCTATAATAGAATCATAAGCATCACCTTCGTCTTCAATTTCTTGTAAATTTTCTGCAACTTCCAATGGCGCGCCTGTTCTAATAGCGTAATCTATCAATTCGTCTTTTGTTGCTGGCCAAGGAGCATCTGCTAAATATGATGCTAATTCTAAAGTCCAATACATTTTCTTTGGGTTTAATTTTCTGCAAAAATAATTTTTTTTGGGAAAAAACCAAGCTTTTTTTGATAAATCTGTCAATAAAATTAAAGAACTTATTTTTCTTTTTCAGGAATCCACGGGGTTTCCTTTACTGATAAGTCTTTAGACAACTTCCGTGCCAACACAAAAAGATGGTCAGAAAGTCTGTTGAGATATGTTAATATATCTGGGTTTATAGTTTCATTTTCATTTAGCCCTGTTGCTAGTCGTTCTGCTCTACGGCAAACACATCGAGCAATGTGACAGAATGACACTGTTTGATTGCCGCCAGGTAAAATAAAATTTGTCATTGGAGGTAACTCTAAATTCATGGTGTCAATTTCTTTTTCTAGTAATTGAACACTTGAATTAGTAATTTTAGGGATATTCAACCGTTGTTTTCCACTTTTTAATACTTCCTTTTCTGGAGGTGTCGCTAACATTGCGCCTAAAGTAAAGAGCTCATTTTGTATACGAATCAAAGATTCAATAGAATTTGAATCAATTTCTTGGTCTCTAATTAAGCCAATGTATGAGTTAAGCTCGTCTATTGTACCATAAGACTCAATTCTAAGATGGTGTTTTGGAACTCTGGTTCCGCCAAATAAAGCAGTGGTTCCTTTATCGCCAGTTTTGGTGTAAATTTTCATAAGTTAAAATTACAAATATTCAGATTAAACTCTAACTATAAAATGTTCTTTTTCTTGTTCTTTTCTAAAGAACACAAATCCCCATTGATAAGTATCAATAGTTACTTTTACTTTTGGATGCTTTTTTATCTCTTCCCAAGCTTCTTCCATGCTTTTACTCCAATGTATATCATCAAATACAAAAACCGAATTGTTGTTGATGTGCTGTAGACAAAATTGAAAATAATTTAATGTAGCCTCTTTTTGATGATTGCCATCAAAATAGACAAGGTCTAATGGAGTTTCAATATCTAATTTAAGAAGGCTCTGCTTAAACTCACCAGAAATCAACTGTATGTTATTATAAGAGAATTTTTTAAACTGATTTACTGCGACCTCAGCCGTATTCTCACATCCTTCTAGTGTAGTGATTTTTGCTTTAGGAGCTCCAATATGCAATGCAGCAGTTCCCAGTCCTACAGAAGTACCGAATTCTAAAATGGTATTTGGAGTAAAATAATTTAGAATTCTAATTAATAGTTTTGCTCTTTTTAAAGAAGTTCCTGCATATCTCGAGATTTTATGTATAGCTCTTCGATTACTTTTGAAAACTTTCGATCCCGCACCAAAATCTGTAACTTCAATGGTATTTGTATTTTGTAATAGGTCTATTTTAAACTTTTTATAGTTCTGAATATCCGTAGTGTTTGTTTTTTTGTAGAAACATTTAGTGATCAAATCAAAAACAAAAGGTGAGTGTACACCGTGCTGGTTGGTAGATTTTAATAGAAATCTTAAATAAGAAAAGCCTTTAAAAAACATTGCAAATATTAATTAGGGCGAAATTAAAAGAAAAATTGTAAGAATAGCGTTATAAAAATTATATTTGTGAAATATAATGTAAATTGTGCTATGTTTAAACGAATTTTATTACTCCTTTTAATTTCATTTTTTGCTTCTTGTGTTCCCAGTAAAGATTTAATTTATTTACAAGGAGAACCAAAAACGAAAAAAGAAATTTACAAATTAAATAACCAGCCGTACAGATTACAAGTAAATGACGTCTTATCTATTGATATTAAAGCCAAAGATGAGAAATTTGTTGCGTTATTTAAAAAGAGTTCATCTACTCAAAATGGAACTGGTGGTCAAGGTGGCGCAAATGGAAATATTCTGCAGTTAGGATATAGTGTTGATAGCCATGGGAATATTCGTCTTCCATATATTGGAGAAATTAATGTATTGGGATATACCACCAAAGAAGTTAGATTTAAGTTAGAAAAGGAAATACTTGAATATTTAAATAATGTTGAAGATTTTTTTGTTACCGTAAGTTTAGCCGGAATTAAGTATACAATTTGGGGAGAGGTTGCTAGCCCTGGTACCATTGTTTTAAACCAGAATAGTGTAAATATTATTGAAGCAATATCTAATGCAGGTGATATAACTGTGACAGGTAATAGAAAGAAAGTAGAAATTTGGAGGAATTCTGCATCTGGCCAAAAAAAATATACAATTGACTTAACTACTGCAGAAGCATTTAATTCTGAAGTGTATCATATACAACCTAATGATGTAATTTATGTTGTTCCGCTTAAGCAAAAAGCATGGGGAACAGGTACTACAGGGTTACAGTCTTTGACTACACTTGTTTCTGTATTTACGATAATAACTTCAACCATATTATTGATTAGAAATTTATAATTTTATGAGTAATAATTCTTCTCTTGATGATAATTCTATAGATGTAAAAGCATATGTTTTTAAAGTGCTATCTTATTGGAAGCTGTTTTTGGTAACAATAACTATTGGGCTTATTATTGCAAAATTCATGAATGGCTATAAACAAAAAAGATATAGTCTAAACACTACCATTACTGTTAAAGAAGAAAACAATCCATTGTTCTCAACCGGAACTAATATTGCATTTAATTGGGGTGGAGAAAGTAACGAAATAGGAACCGTAAAAGTTATTTTAAATTCCAGAACTCATAATGAAAAGGTTGTAGATTCTCTTCAATTTTATATAGATTACTTTAAAGAAGGAAAGTATCGGTTAAATGATGTGTATGGGCAAACTCCTTTTAAAATTAAAATAGATTTTGATAAACCTCAAATTTATGGAACCTTAATTAAGGTTGAGGCAATTTCTACGGTTAAAGTTAGAGTGTCTTTTGATTTTGATGAATCAAAAAAAAATAAACTGATAACGTATACTGATAGCATTAAAAAACATGATACAGGTAATTTATTTAGTTCATACAAGTCTGATAGCACAAGTTTTTCAGAAGAATACTTTTTAGGAGCAAAAATTGAAACACAATTTTTAAACTTTACGATACTTCCAATAAAAAAGATGACTCCAGGAGAGACATATTTTGTTCAATTTAGTAGTTTTGATGGTACAGTTGGTAGTTATAGAAACATTCAAATTACAAATTTAACGGATGGTGCCTCCATTTTAAAATTGCAATTAGAAGGAGCTAATAAAAGTAGAATTGTAGATTACTTAAACGCTTCGGTTAAAGTATTAGAGAAAGATAAAAAAACTCAAAAAATAGCCTATGCAAAAAATACTCAAAACTATATAGACGATTTATTTAGTAAAGTGTCTGATAGTCTAAAGAATATTGAAGCGGAGATGAGTAAATATAAAACCCGAAATAATATTTTTGATTTATCAGGGCAAGGAAATCAAATACTAGAAGAAATAATTCGGTTTGATAATGAGAAAAGGGATATCACAAATAACATTGAAGTTTTAGACAGTCTTGTAAAGTATGTTTTAACACATAAAAAGTATACAGATATTCCTGTTCCGGCTATTGTTCAAATTGCTGATGGGAAAATACCTTTAGAAATAGGTGAGTTGATAACTAAATCGACTATTAGAGAGTTTTTAAGAGATGGGGTAACTGATAAACACCCAGAAGTTATAGAACTAGATCGCGAAATTGAAACTACCAAAAATGTTTTATTAGAGAATGTTAAAAACTTAAAAAGCACTCTTAAAAACGATTTAACTAAAATTAATAAGAGGATAAGAGTAAACCAAGGAAAGCAAAGCCTGTTACCTAAAAAGCAACAAGGTCTTGTGACTTTTCAAAGGAGTTATAGTATGTCTGAGAATAATTATAATTATTTGAAACAGAAAAGTTACGAAGCAGGAACAGCAATTGCGGCTAATGTTTCAGATGTAAAAATTATAGACACAGCTAAAGACTTAGGAAATGGTCCAATATATCCAGTAGGTAATTTTAACTACATGGTGGCAATTATGTTAAGTATCATTTTTCCTTTGTTTTATATTATTATTAAAGAACTACTTGATAATAAAATTCATAGTGTAGAAGAAATTGAAAAGACCTATTCTATTCCTGTACTTGGAGTGGTAGGTAGAAATAATTGGAAAAACAATTTGGCTGTATTTGAAATGCCAAAATCATCTGTTGCAGAATCTTTTAGAGCTCTAAGGTCTAATATTCAGTTTTTATTTAAGACTTCTACAGTGGATTCAAAATCGAAAACACTTGTGTTAACTTCATCAGTTAGTGGTGAAGGGAAAACGATGATTTCAATTAATATGGCGACTGTCTTTGCTCTGAGTGGTAAAAAAACAGTTCTTTTAGGGTTGGATTTAAGAAAACCGAAAATTTATGCAGATTTTGATTTAAAGAATGATATTGGTGTTGTAAATTATTTAATTGACCAAAAAAGTATCAAAGACATAATTAATGAAACAAAGGTGCCTAACTTAGATTTAATTCTTTCTGGGCCAATTCCTCCAAATCCTTCTGAGCTTTTATTAAATGACAAAGCAGATAAGCTTATTGCTTATTTAAAAGAGAATTATGATTATATTATTATTGATACGCCTCCAGTAGGATTGGTTTCTGATGCCTTAGAATTATTTAGGCATTCTGATGCTATTATTTATGTAATTCGTCAAAATTATTCAGAGAAAGGAATGATGAAAATGATTGATGATAAATATAGAAATAAAGAAATACAAAACATTAGCTATGTTCTAAATGACTTTAGTGTTCAGAACAAATATGGTTATGGCTATGGCTATGGTTACGGCTATGGTTACGGCTATGGTTACGGGAAATACGGTAATGGATATCATGAGAATGAAGAAAAACAAACATTCTTCTCTAAACTTATTGGTTTGATAAAACCAAAGAAATAAAAAAAACCTTAAGAATTTTCTTAAGGTTTTTTTTTAATACTCAATTTTATCTTGTTTTTCTGTCCATTTATTAAATGGCTCAAGAGCAATTTCTCTTCCTACTTGCTCAAAAGGAATACTTCGCTTTTCGTAGGGTAAAGGGATTTCTTTGTAAATAAATTCATCATCAAAACCTATATTAGCAGCATCTATTTGATTGCTTCCGTAATACACTTTATCTGGTCTTGCCCAGTAAATTGCACCTAAACACATTGGGCATGGTTCACAAGACGTGTATACAATACATCCGTCAAGTTGAAATGAGCCTATATTTTTACAAGCATCTCTAATAGCGGTAACTTCAGCATGGGCTGTTGGGTCATTTGTTGAAGTAACTTTATTATTTCCTCTCCCTATAATTTCTCCATCTTTCACAACAATGCATCCAAAAGGACCTCCTTCATTGTTACTCATTCCTTTTAAAGCTGCTTTTACAGCTTCACTCATAAACTCTTCATGTTTGTTCATAATTCATCAATTTAAATTATTTATTAAGGCTAAAAAAGCTGCAATGATAAATTGCAGCTTTTATTTTTGTTACTTAAAATATTATTTTAAACCACCAATCATATCTTCTGGTTTTACCCATTGGTCATATTCTTCTGGGGTTACATGTCCTAAACGAACAGCTTCTTCTTTTAAAGTAGTTCCGTTAGCATGCGCTGTATTTGCAATTTCTGCAGCTTTATAATATCCAATTTTGGTGTTTAAAGCAGTAACTAACATTAATGAGTTGTTTACTAATTCAGTTATTCTAGTATGGTTTGGTTCAATTCCGGAAGCACAATTTAGATCAAAAGACACACAAGCATCTCCAATTAATTGAGCAGATTCTAATACGTTTGCTGCCATCATTGGTTTAAAAACATTTAATTCATAATGACCTTGAGTTCCTCCAATAGTAACAGCAACATCATTACCCATAACTTGTGCACAAACCATTGTTATCGCTTCAGCCTGAGTTGGATTTACTTTTCCAGGCATAATTGAAGAACCAGGTTCGTTAGCAGGGATAATCAATTCTCCAATTCCAGATCTTGGACCAGAAGCCATCATTCTAATATCGTTTGCAATTTTATTTAAAGAAACAGCTATTTGTTTTAAAGCTCCATGAGTTTCAACTAAAGAATCATGTGCTGCTAAGGCTTCAAATTTGTTTTCTGCAGTAATAAACGGTAAGCCTGTAAATTCTGCGATGTATTTAGCAACTAAAACATCATAACCAGCAGGTGTGTTTAAACCTGTTCCAACTGCTGTTCCTCCTAAAGCCAATTGAGATAAATGCTCTAAAGTGTTATTCAGCGCTTTTAATCCAAAGTTTAATTGTGCTACATAACCAGAAAACTCTTGTCCTAAAGTTAGTGGAGTAGCATCCATTAAATGTGTACGTCCAATTTTTACAACATCTTTAAATGCTTCTGATTTTGCTTGTAAAGTATCTCTTAACTGTTCGATTCCTGGAATTGTAGTTTCTACAATTTTTTTATAAGCAGCAATATGCATTCCGGTTGGGAAAGTGTCATTTGATGATTGAGATTTATTTACATCATCATTTGGTTGAATTGTTTTTTCTCCTTCACCAATTACATTTCCAGCAATTTCATGAGCTCTATTAGCAATTACTTCATTACAGTTCATGTTAGACTGAGTTCCAGAGCCAGTCTGCCAAATAACTAAAGGAAACTGATCATTGTGTTTTCCTTCTAAAATTTCATCACAAACTTGAGCAATCAAATCTCTTTTCTCAGTGGTTAGTTTACCTAATTTAGCATTTGTATATGCTGCCGCTTTTTTTAAATAAGCAAAACCATATATAATTTCAATTGGCATAGAACCTGGCGCACCAATTTTAAAGTTATTTCTAGAGCGTTCTGTTTGTGCTCCCCAATATTTATCAGCAGGAACATTAACGTCTCCCATTGTATCTTTTTCTACTCTGTATTTCATTATTGTAAGTTGTATTTTATGCTTTAACAAAATTACTAAAAGTATCACAATCAGTTATCAACAAAAAGAGAAAATACTTATTTAAAATAATATTTAATTATTAGTGTAAATTGAAAATATGTATTATTTTTGTGGCATATTATTAATATAAAGTAACACAAATGTTAGATTTTTCAGAATTTTCAGGATTTTTATTTTTCATGTTTATTTTTACAACTGGTTTTTGGTTGTTAATTTTCTTATTAACGTTTGTAGTTCCTTACTGGATTGGTGGAACAATCTGGGAAAACATTAAATTAAAGAGAGAAGCTAAAAGGGCTGCTAATAAATAGTAGTTTTTATAATATATATTATAAAAAAAAGGGCTTGCAATTGCAAACCCTTTTTTTTATGTTCTTACTTTTTAATTCCTTCTTTATTTTATATAATCTTTTGAATATTTTCTAAAGGTCTTCCAATGGCAGCTTTAGTATTATTAACTACTATTGGTCTTTCTATTAGTTTAGGGTTTTGAATCATTGCTTCAATTGTATCTTCATCTGATAATTCTTTTCCTTTGAAATTATCTTTCCAAACAGCTTCAGTTTTTCTGACCATCTCTATTGGCTTAATCTGTAGCTTTTCAATAATAGAAGTCAATTCTTCTTTTGTAGGAACATTCTCTAAATATTTTACAATTTCAAATTTATTTCCAGAGTTTTCGAGTAATTCTAGTCCTTGTCTAGATTTACTACATCTAGGGTTGTGGTATATTTTAATCATAGTTTATAAAGTTGACTTTGTTTCTTTTTGTCCATTTTTCATTAAGAAAGCTTTTAAGAAAGCATCAATGTCTCCATTTAAAACAGCATCTACATTTCCTGTTTCATGAGCTGTTCTAACATCTTTAATCAATTTGTATGGATGCAACACATAGTTTCTTATTTGACTTCCCCATTCGTTCTTCATTTTATTCGCTTCAATATCTGCCCTTGCTGCTTGTCTTTTCTGTAGCTCAATTTCGTACAATTGAGATTTTAGCATTTTCATAGCTGTAGCTCTGTTATCGTGTTGTGAGCGTGAGGTTGAACATTGAATTTGAATTCCGGATGGTTTGTGAGTTAATTGAACTTTCGTTTCTACTTTATTTACATTTTGTCCACCAGCGCCACTAGATCTTGCTGTAACAATTTCAATATCTGCAGGATTAACATCTATTTCAATTGAATCGTCTGCAACTGGATATACATAAACAGAAGCAAAAGAAGTGTGTCTTTTTGCGTTGCTATCAAAAGGAGATATTCTTACCAAACGATGCACGCCATTTTCTCCTTTTAACCACCCAAAAGCAAAATCACCATCAAACTCAAGGGTTACTGTTTTTATACCAGCAGAATCTCCAGGTTGATAATTGAGTTCTTTGATTTTTAAACCATTTTTCTCACCCCACATCATATACATACGCATCAGCATTTCTGCCCAGTCACAACTTTCTGTTCCTCCTGCGCCAGCGGTAATCTGAATTACAGCACTTAAACTGTCTCCTTCTTCAGAGAGCATATTTCTAAACTCAACATTTTCAAGAAATGTACTTAAGTGTTTGTATTGTTCTTCAACATCAACATCTTCAGCTTCTCCATCTTTATAAAAGTCAAATAAAACTTGTGTGTCTTCATGTAGTGAAACGATCGTATTATAATCAGTAACCCATTTCTTTTTCAGTCTTAATTCCTTCATAAAAGCTTCAGCTTCTTTGGGGTTATTCCAAAAATTGGGATCTACTGTTTTTTCTTCATCGTTGCTAACTTCTATAAGCTTTTGTTCTATATTTAAATAGCTGTGGAGCTTATGTATTCTTTCAGAAACATTTTTAAGTTGTTCTTGTGTAATCATAGTTGCAACAAAAATAAGTTAAAAAAGCGATTTAATATTTTAATCAATCTTATTTCTCATCTATATTTTATAGTTTTAGGGAAAATATTTTAATCATGAAAAAAATCACCATTTTATTTCTACTTGTTTTTATTCAGCAAACTTGTTTTTCGCAATTTTTTAAAGACGATAAGAAGGTAACTCAATACAAAGGCTACTTTAACTATTATTATGATAGTGGAAAAGACAAGGTGTATTTAGAGATTAAAAATTTAGAAAGTGAATTTTTATATGTGAATGCATTGTCTGAAGGAATTGGTTCTAATGATATTGGCTTAGATAGAGGTAAGCTTGGTGGAGGAGCAGTTGTGTTTTTTAGAAAAGCAGGGAATAAGATATTGCTAATAAAGCCAAATCAAAATTTTAGAGCATTAACGGATAATGTTGAAGAGCGGAATTCGATAAAAGAAGCCTTTGCTAAATCAGTTTTACATGGATTTATCATTAAAGAAGAAAAGGATAATGTGTATTTGGTTGATGCAACATCTTTCTTTATGCAAGATAAATTTGGTGTAGCTAATACATTATCAAGAAGTGGAGAAGGAAACTATAACCTAGATAAGTCTAGAAGTGCTTTTAATATGAAAAGAACAAAAGCATTTGAAAAAAATGTAGAGTTTGATGTTTTGTTAACGTTTAAAGGAAAACCTAAAGGAAGAAATTTGTGGTCTGTTGCTCCAGATGCTAGTGCCGTTACTGTTTATCAACACCATTCTTTTGTTGAGTTGCCAGATAATAAATATAAAACAAGAGCTTTTGACCCAAGAGCAGGTGTAGGTCAAATGTCTTATATGGATTATTCTACACCAGTAAATGAGTCAATTGTAAAACGATTTATACGTCGTCATCGATTAGAAAAAAAGCATCCAAATGCTGCAATTAGTGAAGCTGTAGAACCAATTATTTATTATTTAGACCCAGGTACACCAGAGCCAATTAGATCTGCTTTGTTAGATGGCGCAAGATGGTGGAATCAAGCTTTTGAAGCAATTGGATATAAAGATGCATTTCAAGTTAGAATGTTACCAAAAGATGCAGATCCATTAGATTTAAGATACAATGTAATTCAGTGGGTGCATCGTTCTACACGAGGTTGGAGCTACGGAGGAAGTATTTCTGACCCAAGAACAGGAGAGATTATTAAAGGACATGTAAGCTTAGGTTCGTTAAGAATTCGTCAAGACTTTTTAATTGCTCAAGCTTTACAAGCACCATATGCAACCAATACGGCAAAAGATAAATTTGCATTAGAAATGGCATTGGCAAGAATTAGACAATTGGCAGCTCATGAAGTTGGACATACTATTGGTTTTGCTCATAATTTTGCAGCAAGTACAAATAATAGAGCTTCGGTGATGGATTATCCACATCCGCAGTTTTCTTTAAAAAACGGTAAGATTGACTTTTCTAATGCTTACGCTACAAACATTGGTGATTGGGATAAGGTGACTGTTGCGTATGCATATCAAGAATTTACAAGTAATGAAAAGCAAGGATTACAAAATATTTTAAGTACAGCTTTTGCTAAAGGCTTGCGT
This sequence comes from uncultured Flavobacteriaceae bacterium, assembly GCA_913062575.1. Taxonomy (GTDB): domain Bacteria; phylum Bacteroidota; class Bacteroidia; order Flavobacteriales; family Flavobacteriaceae; genus Polaribacter. Next base: position 18,514 of record CAJXVT010000031.1, read on the forward strand.
TATATTTCTGATCAAGATTCAAGATCTCCAGGAAGTGCACATGCATATTCGCATTTATGGGATAATGGAGCAGGAGCGGCTAATGAATTAAATGATATTTTAGAAATTAGAAAAAATGCAATTGATAAATTTTCGCCAGATAATATTAAATCAGGACAACCATATTCTGTGTTAGAAGATGTTTTTGTACCTGTGTACTTTATGCATAGATATCAAATTGAAGCTGCTGCAAAAGTAGTTGGAGGCTTAGATTATTATTATGCAGTTAAAGGAGGGAATCAAACAATTGTAAAAAGAGTTCCGGGAAAGGAAGAGCGTAAAGCATTAAAAGCATTGTTAAGAACTATTGATGTTGAAACAATCGCAATTCCAATTGCTAAGCTAGCTCTTTTTCCGCCAAGAGCAATAGGTTATGGAAGAACTAGAGAATCTTTTAAGAGTAAAGTTGGTGTAGAGTTTGATCCTTATGGAGCTGTAGAAACTTCATCTGAAATAACATTGAGTTTCTTATTTCATCCGCAAAGAGCATCACGTTTAGTATTGCATAAGAGTTTAGATAAAACGCAATTAGGACTTGAAGAAGTAATTGATGAAGTTGTAAAGAATTCTTTTAAAAAATCATACAGAAACACGTATCATCAAGAATTGCAGAATGTAGTTAATGGACAGGTATTAAATCAATTATTTGCATTGGCGGCAAATCAATCAAATTACAAACAGGTAAATGCAATTGTTAATTATAAGTTGGATGAATTGTCTACTTGGTTGCTTACTAAGAAAGCAAAAGGAGTTCAGAAAATGTACAATAAAGAGTTTTTAAAATCTATAAGTGACTTTAAGAAAGCACCTTCAAAATTTAAAAAAGTAAGATCACCAAAAATCCCTGATGGTTCGCCAATTGGAATGCATTAAACATAAGATAAAAATGAGAATAGACTTAATTAGTGATACAGTAACCAGACCATCAAAAGGAATGTTGGATGCAATGATGAATGCTAAAGTTGGCGATGATGTGTTTAAAGCAGATCCAACAGTGAATGCATTGCAAGAAAAAGTGGCTAAACTATTTGGAATGGAAGATGCTTTGTTTTTTCCTTCAGGAACCATGGCAAATCAAGCAGCAATAAAATTGCACACACATCCAGGAGACAGAATATTTTGTGATAAGTGGGCACACGTTTATAATTTTGAAGGAGGTGGAGCGGCATTTAACTCAGGAGTTACTTCTCATTTAATTGATGGCGAAAGAGGTATGTTTACAGCAAGTCAATTAGCAGCTGCCGCTTCTGGAAGAGCAGATATTCATGCTCCATACAATAGATTGGTTTGTATAGAAAACACAACCAATAAAGGAGGTGGAGCTTGTTGGGATTTTGAAGAATTAAAGAAAATTCAGAAAGTGTCAAAAGAAAATGACTTGGCTTTTCATTTAGATGGGGCCAGATTGTTTAACGCTTTAGTAGCAAAAAATGAAACTCCTCAGCAATACGGAGAACTGTTTGATACCATTTCAATTTGCTTGTCAAAAGGATTAGGTGCGCCAATTGGGTCCGTTTTAATAGGGACAAAAGAGCATATTGCAAAAGCATTACGAATTAGAAAAATATTTGGAGGAGCAATGCGACAAGCTGGTTTTTTAGCTGCTGCTGCAATTTATGCATTGGATAATAATATAGAGCGATTAGCTGATGATCATGCAAGAGCAAAAAAGATTGGAACAGTCTTAGAGTCATGTTCTTATGTTAAAAAAGTAGAACCAATAGAAACCAATATTGTAATCTTTTATGTAAGCGATACAATAGATCCAGCAGACTTTATAACTAAAATGGAATCGAAGGAAATATTACTAATTTCTATGGGAGAAGGGAAGTTAAGAATGGTATCACATCTTGATTTTACTCAAGAAATGTTAGATAAACTCATTCTCGAATTAAAAGCATTTTAAAACAAAAACTCCAGCAAATTTGCTGGAGTTTTGTTTTAATTTAGTTTCTCTAATCTATCGAGCTCTTTATGATTTCTCTTTAGCTTCTTAAGCATAATTCCGTATAATAAATAATAAAATAAGAATAGAAATAGTATCATTATTATAAGAGCTATTGCTTGACTTATAACATAAACTGTCATTAAGTTAGAATCATCAAAATTAATATTATCAATTTCAAGTACTGTTTCTATACCGTTTGGTGTGTTTACAATTTTAACGTTAAATACAATCATTAATAAAACGGCAGCCAATACATTGTAATTTACATAGTACTTTACCGTCTTTCTGGTTTTAATTATTTTTCGCATTAAATCCTTTGTCGAATCAATAGTTGAAATTGAGCTGTAATTTTTATAAAAATAATACAGAAAAGCAACAACAACAATAAAGTTGATATAGTACACGACATCTAGTAGCTCCATGAGTTTTAGTTCTTTGTAGATCTCCTCCACTTCAAGTTTTGAGGTAAAAGAACTTAAAATGAGCCAAAAGGCAAATTCTAAAACTCCAATAATAAAAATCCATTTTACTATTGATGTAGACTTTGCTTGGGACATTTTATAAATCTCCTCTTTAGAAACCTTTTTGGCTTCTTCTGGCTGGTTCTCCCAAGTCTTTTTATAGTGTTCTAAATCCATAACTTATGGGTTTAATATATTTTTTAATTTCTCTTTTGCTCTATTCATTTTAACTCTAGCATTTACTGATGTAATTCCTAAAGTTGCTGATATTTCTTTATAAGGCTTGTCTTCTAAGTATAAGAAAATCAATGCCTTATCAATATCGTTTAATTGATGAATGGCACTGTATAGCGATTTTAATTGCTGCTCTTCAGTGTCATCATAATCACTTGACTTTATTTTATAGGTAAAGTCATCTATATTTTGAGTTTTAATTCTTCTAGTTGATTTTCTGTATAAAGAAATTGCGGTATTCAATGCTACTCTGTACATCCATGTACTAAATTTAGAGTCGCCTCTAAACTTGCTGTAGTTTTTCCATAGCTGAATAACAACCTCTTGAAACAAATCATTATGTGCATCTTGGTTGGTTGTGTATATTCTACACACCTTATGAACAATATTTTGATTTTGCTCAAAATCCAATAAAAATTTAGCCTCTAAATCTTTCTGCACTCTTTAGTTTGTTAGTTTCAAGTTATAAGTAGGTCAAAAATAGAAAATGTTACAGAATAAACAACGATTATTTTTGTTTCCTTTTTAAGTAAAAGCGGTATCTTTATTTTGAAATAAAACTTTATGAGAATACATATATTAATGTTGTTCATCTTATTATTAACGCAATCTCTAAATTCACAAACGATGGATTCAAATTCAAAACTATATTCAATTAAGATTCATAGTATTTCTGGCTCAGAAATTAACTTAGAAGATTATAAAGGCAAAAAAATATTATTTGTAAATGTTGCTTCTAAATGCGGATTCACTCCACAGTATGAAGGGTTGCAAAAACTATATGACCTCTATAAAGAGAAATTGATGATTATTGGTGTTCCTTGTAATCAGTTTGGAAAACAAGAGCCAGGAACTTCAGAAGACATTCAATCTTTTTGTAAAATCAATTATGGTGTTACCTTTTTAATTACAGAAAAGATAGATGTAAAAGGGGATAATCAACATCCATTGTATGCTTGGCTAACCAAAAAAGAATTGAATGGACAGAAAAATTCATCGGTAAAATGGAATTTTCAAAAGTATTTGGTTGATGAGCATGGTGAATTTCTTGATTATTACTTCTCTTTAACAAAGCCATTGAGTAAAAAGATTACTAAGCATTTATTGAATTAATACCGTTTAACCATTGTTTTTACAATTCGTCCTTAAAAAAGTACAACTCGGTTTCTTTTAATTTCTAGTATTTAATTGTTGCTGCATCTTTGTTGTATAATTAACCAGAGCTGAATTTGTTTCAGTATCATTAAATAATAGAAATTATGAAAGTATTCGCAGCCATTTTTGCATTAGTAGTTATTTTTCAAACATCAACAACTACAATCAAAACAACAGAAAAAAGAACCATTACTGTAACTGTACCTAATGTTACAAGCAATGAAGGAGAAGTAAGGTACGCTTTGTATAACAAAAAAGATTTCATGAAAAAACCTTTACAATCAGTATCAAGTAAAGTTAAAGGAAAAAAGAGTACAGTAATCTTTGTAGACGTTGAGCCAGGTGAATATGCAGTTATTTGTTTTCACGACGCCAATAACAATAATGAAATGGATTTTGAAGGAAATGGAATGCCTTTAGAGAGCTACGGTGTTTCAAACAATCCTATGAGTTTTGGACCACCACAATATGATGAAGCTAAGTTTGAAGTTGCTGATAAAGATGTAACTTTAGAAATTAAATTTTAAGAAAGCGCATTCGATTAATTAATCAAGATATAAGTATGGAAACTAAAAAAGTAATTACCTGGGGAAAGTTGCAAAAAGCATTTTGGGCTTGTTTAAAATTGACCATCATTTTCGCGGTACTATTTATTTTAATTTTCCAACAATTTTCAATAAAAGGTATTTGGATTACTTTCTTAATTTCTGCAATGTATAGTTATGGAATTGGATTTGGAAATGGTTTTTTAAACGATTATTTAAGCGTAAAGTGGGATTGGATTGAGCAAACAAGTCAACGAGTAACAGCTGGAATAATATGCACTATATTATATATAGTTCCGGTTGTTTTAGGAATCAATTATTTTACTTTTATTGTAATCCAAGGCGTAGATTCTTCTTTGTTTTTTAGTAGTAAAATTATGTGGATAAATGCGTTCTACATTCTTTTCTCTTTAGCAATTGCAACGTTTTTTCATGCTAGAGGTTTTATGATAAACTGGAAAGCATCCGTAGGGAAAGAAAGCACAAAACAAGAAATTGTCGCAAAGACGGAAACAGCAAAATTCGAGTCTTTAAAAAATCAAATTGATCCACATTTTTTATTCAATAGTTTAAATGTATTGACTTCTTTAATTGGAGAGAATCCAAAACAAGCAGAACGATTTACAACAAAATTATCTAAAGTATATAGATATGTGTTAGAGCAACGAAATAAAGAACTGATTCCGTTGTCAGAAGAGTTGCGATTTGCAAGAACCTATATGGAATTATTACAAATGCGTTTTGAAGAAGGAATTCAGTTTGAGATCCCAACAGAAACTTCAAATGAAGAATTGAAAATTGTGCCTTTGTCGCTACAATTGTTATTAGAAAATGCAGTAAAACACAATGTAGTTTCTTCTAATAAGCCATTAGTTCTTAGAATTTTTGAAGAAGGTGGCGTGCTAATTATAGAAAATAATGTCAATCATAAAGAAGCGATTGGGAAGAGTACTAAAGTAGGATTAAAAAATATAACAGACAGGTATAGATTACTTACAAAGAGAAATGTTAGTATCATAAATGATAAAAGAACATTTAAAGTAAGCTTGCCGCTATTAACAAAAAACAACAATAGTATGTACACTGAAGATATACAAAATTCTAGTTATGTTAAAGCTGTAGAGAAGGTAGAGAAATTAAAAGAGTTTTATCAAAACATCATTTCTTATTGTATAATTATTCCATTTTTAGTGCTCATTAATTTAAAATTAACACCAGACTTTCACTGGTTTTGGTTTCCAATGTTTGGTTGGGGAATCGGAATTTTATTTCACGGATTAGATGTGTACAGCTACAATCCTATTCTAGGAAGAAACTGGGAAAGTAAAAAGATCAATGAGTTAATGAATGAAGAAGACGATACGTCTAATTGGGAGTAATGTAGAATAATAAAAAACTAAAAGTCATGCAATCAAATTATCAACAAGAACAAAAATATTTAAAAGCAAAAGAGCAAGTAGATAAAATTAAAGGTTTCTATGCAAATCTAATCTGCTATTGTTTAGTAATTCCGTTTTTAATTTTTATCAATTTAAGATTTTCACCACAATTTTATTGGTTCTGGTTTCCTATTTTTGGATGGGGAATGGGCTTAACTTTCCATGCAATGGATACCTACAAGTACAATCCTTTTTTAGGAAAAGGATGGGAAGATAAGAAAATCAAAGAATTGATGGACGAAGATAGAAAGAATAATAATTGGAATTAATACATTATTAAAATGGAAAATAAAGAAACAATAGAAGGATTAAAATACATAAGAGCTAAGAAAAGGGTAGAGAAAATTAAAGGGTTTTACATTCATTTTGGAGTGTATATAGTGGTGAACTTAATGTTAAGTTCTGTTATTATATATGGTATAACTTCTGATGATGGTGAAACTTTTAATGAAGCTATTTCAAACTTTGGAGTGTATTCTACCTGGATTTTTTGGGGAATTGGAGTGTTCTTTCACTGGTTAGGAGTGTTCGGGTTTAATTCATTATTCGGGAAAAACTGGGAAGAAAATAAGTTGAAAGAGATAATGGACAATGATGAGTTAACTAATAGACCAGATGGATTCAAAAAATAACAAAGAGGAGCGCTATTTAAAAGCTCAGAAAAGAATAAAAGATGTTAAAGGGTTTTACATTCATATTATTGTTACGGTATTTTTACTTGCTACAATAATAAGTTCAAACTTAATGTTTTCTCCTGATTTTCATTGGTTCTGGTTTGCAACAATAGGTATATTAGCAGGGGTTTTTATTCATTGGGTTAAAGTATTCGGAGTAAAAATACTTGGCTTTGATAAAGATTGGGAAGAGAAAAAGATTAAAGAGTTTATGAGTCAAAATAAAAGCAATTAAATTATGGAAGTCATAAATAAAGCAAAGAAATTTGAGCGTGCAAAAAAGAGAGTTGATGAATTAAAAAAATTCTACAAGCATGTAGCATTTTATATAGTAATTAATGGCTTTTTTATTGGTAGAAGAATTTTCCATGATATAGAATATGGAGATACTTTTATCGAAGCTTTTACAGATGTTAGCAATTATAGATTGTTTTTTTGGTGGGGGCTGATAGTAATTGTTCATGGATTAAAGGTATATCGATTTAGTTTTTTGTTTAATAAAGATTGGGAAAAGCGAAAAATTAAAGAAGAAATGAATAAAAATAAAGAAATCTAAAGAAGGAATTATGAACGTATTGATCATAGAAGATGAAAAGCCAGCAGCGAGGAGATTAAGCAGAATGTTAGATGCTTTAGGAGTGCAAGTAAATGAAATGCTACATTCTGTAGAGGAGTCAATCGCTTGGTTTCAAGAAAATGAACATCCTGATTTAATTTTCTTAGACATTCAATTGTCAGATGGATTATCGTTTGAAATCTTTGAACATGTTCAAATTTCAAGCGCTATAATTTTTACAACTGCTTATGATGAATATGCTTTAAAAGCATTTAAATTAAACAGTATTGATTATTTATTGAAGCCGATAGATGAAGATGAATTGGAAGCTGCAGTAAATAAGTATAAAAATCAATATACAAAGCAGCCAGATGTTCAGCTAAACTTTGATGACATCAAAAAACTATTGGTAAATCCAATCGACCGGAAGTTTAAGAAGAGGTATACGATTAAAGTTGGACAGCATTTAAAAATAATTTCTTCTGACGATATTGAGTGTTTTTATAGCGAAAACAAAGCAACATATTTGCATACAAATTCCAATCGAAATTATTTGTTAGATGGCGCTTTAGAGCAAGTGCTAACGGAATTAGATCCAGAAAATTTCTTTAGGGTTAACAGAACATTTATAGTGCAAATAAATGCCATAAAAGACATTATAGCCTACACAAATAGTCGCTTAAAAATTATCTTAAACACGTATAATGAAGCCGAAATAATTGTGAGTAGAGAGCGTGTCAAAGATTTTAAGAATTGGATTGCGTAACAACCCACTAATGAAAAACTACAGTTCACTGTTTTTTGTTTTAATTTTCGATTATTATTCTTCAGTTTTGAGAGAAAATAAATATTATGAATAAATTACAAACCTCATTCGTTAAAGCATTACTTTTTGCTCTCGCTTTACATTTAGTTTCAATAATAGTATTATTCCTATTGGGTCAATTTGATTTCGAAGATTTCATTTATGCGCTGCCAGTCAGTATTTTACTCTTTTTTATACCACCATTTCTATCTTTTCAGTTTTTTGATGTAAAAAATAAAAAGATTTCTGACTTTTTAAGGCCAGCTTTAATATCTTTCGTTTTACTTAATATTATTGTTTTTATATTTTTTAGGCTGATAAAAAAAGAGGCATCGTTTTCATTATTTGAAATTACATCAGTTTTTAATGGAATAGTAGCATTTTTTATAAGTTTGTTCTTTTCGGGAATTCAATTGATAAACTTTAAAGGAAAATCAATTAAAAGTATTGATTTCAATCAAGTAAAATATTCATTGAAAAAAATAATTATGATTCCGTTAATAGGAACAATTATTTATTCGGTAATAATCCTTATAACATCTTCATTTTCTGCAGATGTTTTGCGAATTTGGTACAAGTTTTTTCCAATTGGTTTTTTATTATCGTTACTAACAATGCATTTCTTCAATTATATTTATGCAAAATACAAACAATCAAGAAGAATATATTACATCTTATCATATTATGTGATTTGTATTTCTGTTATTATTTTTTGGATAGTAGTTTCAGATAATAACTTTAGGATTGTAAAAGAGAGTATTGGAGCAGCGTTTGATAGAGCATTCCTAATACCATCAATAATTGTGTATTCTCCTTATTTTTTATGTGCTATTATTTTAACTCATTTGTATTTTTTAAGTTTGGTTAATAAGCAAGAAAAGCAATTTCTACAGCAACAATCTTTAGAGTCACAATTGAATTACCAACAATTAAAAAACCAATTAAGTCCACATTTTTTGTTTAATAATATAAATGTATTGACTAGTTTGATAGAAGAGAATCCTAAAAAGGCAATTGATTTTTCAGAGAGATTATCTAATATTTATCGTTATTTCTTAGAACAAGAGAAGCAAGACGTAGTTAGTTTAAAAGACGAAATATCTTTTGCCAAAGATTATTTAGAGTTGTTGCAAGGTCGGTTCGAAAAAGGATTATTTTTCGAAATAGAAGTTTCAAAAGAAGCCGAAGAAAAATTGATTGTCTCTACAACCTTACAGCAAGTTTTAGAAAACGTTGTAAAACATAATGAAATAAGTGATGAACATTCTGTTAAGATTTCAATATCTATAAAAGGTGATTATTTGCAAATTTGTAACACTATAAATAAGAAGTTAACAGAGGTGAGAAGTCATCAAAAAGGAATAGAAAATATTCAAAAAAGATATGCGTATTTTTCTGATCAAAAAGTTATGATTATTTCTGATGAGAAAACATATTGTATCCAATTACCATTGTTAAATCAATAAGATGAAAGTATTAATTATAGAAGATGAATTACCTTCTGCACGGCGTTTAGAACGAACGCTTTCTGAATTTGAAATGGAAATAACTGGAAGGTTGCAATCTGTAAAACAGTCCGTAAAATGGTTCCAAAATAATGAACATCCAGATGTTGTTTTTTTAGATATTCATTTGGCAGATGGTTTGTGTTTTGAGATTTTTAATCTAGTTAAAGTTTCTTCTAAAATAATTTTTACGACAGCTTATAGTAATTACAGTATTAAAGCTTTTGATTATGATAGTATTTCATATTTGCTGAAACCGATTAAAAAAGTTTTATTAAAAGAGGCGATACAAAAAGCAAAGTCTGTTTTAGAAAAAGAAAATGATTTAGAAAAGTTAAAAAAAATATTTTCTAATTACGAAACAGAAATATATAAGACTTCGTTTGTTGTGAAAAATGGGGGGAAAATTAAAATAATAAAAGAAGAAGAAATTAATTGTTTCTACAGCTTTGATAATGCAACATTTATCAAAACCAACAATTATAAAGGGATTTTAAATCATTCATTGTCACATATAGAAAACGAGTTAAATCCAAAGAAGTTCTTTAGAGTAAACAGAACGTTTATAGTGCAAATAAATGCCATAAAAGACATTATAGCCTACACAAATAGTCGCTTAAAAATTATCTTAAACACGTA
>CAJXVT010000032.1 GCA_913062575.1 uncultured Flavobacteriaceae bacterium
CTTCTCATTATAAACGCTTGAATATTCGAGAAAGTGGGTTGGAAATTCCAAAAGGCTGTCGATATTAAACATCAACGGTTTTGTATAAAAGTCAGTAACGGTTAAAGTTTGCTTATGCTGCGGATTTTATTAACGCAAAGGCAAAAAGCAAACTCTAGTTCTGACTTTTCATTTAATTTTTAAAGTTACTGTTTTAGGTTGAATTTTCAATAAGAAAATTCAGCCGTTATTGCTTTTATACGGTGTTGTACTTAGTGCTTTTTTTTAGGTCATTTTTATTAGAGGAAAAATAAATAAAAATCCCAATACTAAATACAACCATACTAGCTATCCAAAGCCAATAGCCAAATTCTAGAGAAATAATTGGCACTTTCCTTCCACTTTCATTGGCGAGAATTTCTTTCCATTGCGTAAAAATAAGTCCAATTATCACAGCTAATAAACTCAGGTTTTTTGACTTTTTTTTGTCTTTTAAAAATAGATAAATTGCAACGAAAAAAATAGGGTTCGCTAACCAAATTAACCATTCATAAAATGCTCCGCCTAGAAAAGCAAATCCACCACTTAGAAATGTAGAGAGTGAAGAGTAGTGTTTAATTCCGTCAAAGTCATTAACTTTTATTGCATTTTGACTAAGTGAAATAATAAACAATAATAAACTTGAAATTATAATAATTCTCTTTTGATTTTTTTTCAGCATAAATTTATTAAATATTAGAATAAACTTATTTATTCGATATCTTTTTCGGCATTAAGTACAACTGGTTATATAATTACTAAAGGTAATTTTATCCGGGTCTATGTTCTGGATAAAAGGAACTTTAGGTGATTTTATCAAACTTAAAAAACACACACAATACAATACTTAAAATTCTTAAAGAAATAGCGCAATTTTTAAGAACTACTAATCTAGTCAAAAAAAAGAACTAATCAATATCTAACTTTTTAATATTTAATAAAGGTTTAGACTCGAGATTTTCTTTAGCTAATGATTCTACAATGGTATCCAAAGGGCTTTTAATATCTAACAAATCCTTTTTAACAACATGCGTATAAATCATTGTGGTTTCTGGTTTCGCATGCCCTAATAACTCTTGAATATGACGCAATCCTATTCCGTTTTCTAATAAATGTGTCGCATAACTATGCCGCAATGTATGCGGAGTTACTTTCTTTTTAATATTTGCTAATTTCGTAGAACGATGTAAAAATTTGCGAATACTTCCATCAGAATACTTTGTGTGTACTTTTCCTTCTACAAAAAAGCGACTGGGTTTATAAGTAGTTACATAGTTTTGTAATAATGGTAAAAAGCTGTTTGCCAATATTACATACCGATCTTTTCTCCCTTTTCCGTTTCTAACTAAAATTTGCCTTCTAGCAATGTCAATATGTCTCAATTCTAAAGAAATCAATTCGCTAATACGCAAACCAGCTGAGTAGAGCAGTGCTATGATTGCTCTATGCTTTAAATTTTTTGTTACTTGTAAAAGAGTTATTACTTCTGTTTGAGACAATACTGTTGGTAATGGCCTCGATTTTTTTGGTCGTTCTAGCAACAATGCCTCTATATTACATTCTGGATATACTTTTGTAAATAGTTTTAACGCACTAATAAACTGTCTTTGTGAGCTAATACTATAAGCTCTTGCAATAAAAATTGTCTCAATAAACAATTCCACATCTCTATTGGTTAAATCAACCAGCCGTTTGGGTTGTGTATAATCTATAAAATCTGCTATAAATGTAAAATAGGTTTGTACAGTACTTTTACTATACCGTTTTCCTTTTAAATACTTTACATAAGCTCTTATCAATTCTTTATTTTCTTCTGTAAGCGAACGCTGTGTTTTAACACCTTTTTTATAAAGGTTTACAAATAATGACGCATCTAGTATAAATGTGGCGTTATTATTTAGTTTAATTTTTACTTCGGATAACTTTTCGTCAGAATAACTAGTTATCCAACCTTTAAGTGTGTTGCTCCAATAAAAACCTTTTAAAGATTTTAAGGTGTTAATGATTGTTTCATTGTACCGAAAAAGTAGCAGTAGTACCACTTCTTTTTTGTGTAGTTTTTTTAGTAACTCAATGGATACTTTTTGTGGATGGTTGATTTTCATAGCATTGTAAAGCTACAAAAAAAACAATGTTTACTTTTAATAAGTATAGATAAATATCTGAAAATAAGTTTTCTAAGTAATTAATTATACACCATTTAGAGTAAGGGGTCTATTAAAAACCAAAAAACAATTCGTTTCCAAGAGTGTAGTAATCTAATTTATCATAGTAAGCTAACGTAAGAAACATAATGTCTACAAGTCCATGAAAAATAATTGTAATCCAAAGATTGTAGTTTGATTTAACATAGATTGTGGCAAAAATAAGTCCAAATATAAAGGTCATGATAAGTCCGCTAAGACCTTGGTATAAATGAGGAAGGCTAAATAAAATTGCCGTTAGTACTACAATTATTAAGGTTTTAAATTTAAATTGAGGTAGTAGTATATTCAATTGCCTAAATAAAAACCCACGAAATAAGATCTCTTCACCAAAAGCAGCACTGATTAAAATGTAAAGAAAATACTTGGCATATAAAGTAAAGTTATTTGCAAGTGCTTCAAATGCTGAATAATCTGCTATTTCTCCAGTTAATTTACTTACTAAAGGTTGTATAATAAAATCCAAAACCGGCACTAATGCTACAAAAAGCAATACGGCTACACCAATTATTTTTAAAAATTTTGTGTTAGTTTTAAAGCCAATGGTTGCTACTGTTTTATCATTCCAATACGTCAAAGAAAAGATCGCAATAATGATAATTACAAATGTATAAGGAAAAGAGGTCCAGGGATTAAAAATGAACCCATAAATGAGTAGTAGTTGTAATAAAGTAAATAACTTTGATTGATTCGTTTTCTTTAAGGGGATATTCATGAATGCTTTTATTGAAATGGTACACAAGGTGTTTGTGCATGTTTTTTATCGGTTATTTTTTGGTATAAATCACTTCCTTAAGAACGCTAAGGAATAGATCGCATCCTTTTTTTATTTCTTCATCAGAAATTGTTAACGGCGGAGTGATTCTAATGGCTTTTCCTTCAAACAACAACCAGAACAGGAGTAAACCCTTATCCATACATTTTAAAATGATCTGAGAAGCAATTTCAGGAGTTTCAACAATGGCAGCAAGCATCAATCCTTTTCCACGAATTTCTTTAATTGCAGGATGTTGCAAATAGTTTCTTATCAATTGCTCTTTGCGTAGCGTTTCTTTAATAAGGCCAGAATTGTTTAATTCGGTAATTGTTGCCAAACCTGCAGCAGCAATCACTGGATGACCACCAAAAGTTGTAATATGGCCAAGTTTGGGATTGTCTTTTAAACAGCTCATTACTTCTAGAGAAGCAATAAAAGCTCCAATTGGCATTCCGCCACCCAATCCTTTTCCAGTTACAATAATATCTGGTGTGCAGTTGTAATTTTCAAAGCCCCAAAAGGTTCCTGTGCGTCCAATTCCAGTCTGAATTTCATCTAAAATAAGCAACGCACCAACTTCGTTACAACGTTCTTGTACTTTTTGTAAATAGTTGTTGGTCGGTTCAATAAATCCTGCGCCTCCCTGAATGGTTTCTAATATGACTGCAGCAGAATTGGTGGAGATTTTTTGTAAATCACTTTCTAGGTTGAACTCTATAAATTTAATTCCAGGAATCAAAGGTCTAAAAGCGCGGTTTTGTTCTTCTGCACCACAAACACTCATGGCACCTTGTGTATTGCCATGATAGCCATTTTTTGCAGCAATAATTTCTGTTCTGCCTGTAAATCGTTTCGCTAATTTTAAAGCACCTTCTGTAGCTTCTGTACCAGAATTGGTCAAATACACAGAAGATAAATTGGCAGGTAAGCTTTCTGCTATGGCCTTACACAATTCAACTTGTGGTTTCTGAATAAATTCGCCATACACCATTACATGTGTATAAGAATCTACCTGGTTTTTTATTGCTTCAGATATTTTTGGATGATTGTGTCCTAAGGTATTTGCAGAAACCCCGGCAATAAAATCTAGATATGCGTTGTTATTTGTATCGTACACATAACTCCCTTTTGCATGCGAAATTTCTAAAGAAAGTGGGTGAGGAGATGTTTGTGCTTGGTATGTTAAAAAATCAGATTTCATGCTATTGTTTTACGTTCAATTCTTGATCTTTTACCTTAATTTTATTAATAATATCTCCAACAATAAAAATGTCTTCCATCTTTTTTGGCTGCTCATTTTCTCTCCAAATAAAACCTTTTAATTTCCGGTCATTTAGAGATATGTCTTTTGGAGGATATGAAGTCCCTTCTGGTTTTTTAATATATTGTATAGTATCTATATCATTGTTTGCATCCAATGTAATTTCTATAGAACTACATTCTAATTTGGTGATCGTTTCTAAGACACCAGTTTCACTTCTGTTAAAATACAATACTTCTGCGTTTCCTATTACTAAAAACCGTTTCAGTTTACCATCAACAAACTTCCCAAACATATTTCTACCTTTAATTTGATTGTAAGTAGCAACACCATCAATAATAGTATCTAATTGAACTATTAATGCATTGTTTAAAATCTTTAAAGAATCTAATTTATCAGTTTCTGTATTGTTTAATAACTGAATATGATCTCCAGTAATTTGATTTTTACCAGACCATAAAACAGGGTTTTTAAACATTCTTGTTAATCCAGTTGATTGGTTGATATGGATAGAATCACTTTTTCCTTGTAAATCAGATTTATAGATTTTTGCATCATTAAAAATACGCACAATTCTGTTTTCTGGTTTTCCAGTAACTAACAACGTATCTCCATGTATGTATAAAGAATCTTTTTCTACTAGCGTAATAGCAACAGCTCTATTTACCACAAAAACAGAATCTTTCTTTTCAAAAAACTCGGCATAATTTCCTTTTATAACTAAGTTTTGCAACGTGTCTGTTACTTTTATATTATCTGTGGCAGAAGCAAAACCCATGTATTTATTGTGGTATAAACTATCTCCTTCAATAATTTTATCTTTAAAATAGATGGTAGAGTTTTTTACAAAATTAGAAATTTCTGCTTTGGTATCGTAAATTCCTCTTTCTGTATATACTGTATTGTCTTTGCTTTTTATAGTTGATGGACCATACAAATAGGCAATAGATGTATCTGTATAATAATCTAAATGATTAGACTCTAATACATGCTCTGGATTTGTAACCACAACCTTTGTAGTAGCAGTAAATCTCTTTTCATTTAAATAATAATGACCAACCTTACTCTTTAACGTATTGGTTTCATCTTTAATAGTAGCATGATGTTTGTAAAATACCAATTGCTTCTGTCTATCAAAATTCAAGGTATCCGTTGTTAATGTCATTTTAGAATCTACCAATTTTACATTACCCCAAGATAATGCTTGTTTTGTATTTCCATTATAATCTACATAATCACTTGTTTGTGTTAGGGTATCTCCTTGATGAATAGTAACCGTACCAAATGCCCTAACAAAATTACGTCCCTTAAAGAGAACAACTCTATCTGCTGTTAAAAAAGCGCCATCATGATAGAGTGTTACCAAACTATCCTTATCTCTAGTAAATATGGTTGCTCCTGGATGTTTTTCATCGTCAAAGGCGGTATATGGGCTACGAATAATTCGTATCTGTTTCGCTTCTTGAGAAAAAACAGAAACAGATACGAGTACTAAAATAAATAGAATAACTTTTTTCAAAGTGTTACAAGATTTTCAACAAAAATAGTGAAAAGATGATGGTATCCTATTAAAGAAAAGTGAAATTTAAATTGAGTTCAATTCAGTTTCTAACTTTCTAGCTTTTGGAAACAAAATATTGTTTTCTAAATGTACATGTTGATGTAAATTATCTTCAAACTCTTCTAACTTAGAATACAAAGCTTTAAAAGTATTACAAGCACCATCTGGCGTTTGATATGTATTTGTTAATTTAGAAATGGTTCTAAGTGCTTCACCAGCATCATCATGTTCAACTTCCATCATTTTAATTGGGTTATCTACAGTACCAAAATGAGGAATTGCTACAGAAGTATTGTTTTTCTTAGCAGCAACCAATTTTTTTACAAACGGAAAAAGAATCAATTCTTCTTTTTTCATATGTACTGTTAATTCATCGCTAATTGCATAGATGATTTTTTCAATTTCTAATAATTCTGTATAATGATGTCCATGAACCTTGGCAACTCTAGCACCATATTGTTTTAGTAAAACAATGTTTTCTTCTACATATTTATGATGTGTATTTACAATATAATCAATCAAGAAATCTAACTCCCAATCATCAAAATTATTCATAAAAGAAGCATCTCTATCTATTGCTTTTAATTCTTCAATGATCGTGTTGTAGTCTACACCATTTTTTTTACAAGCTTTGCTGATAGAAATTCCACCACCACAACAAAAGTCAATACCATGCTTTTTAAAAATATGCGCTGTTTTTATGTTTTCTGTAACTGCCTCAGCAACAGTTTTTATATCTAAATTCTCCATGCTAAATGTGTTTAAATTCTGATGCAAATTTCTTGTGATTTTATGATTAAATTCATGACAATTATCATGAATAATAAGCGAAGATGCCGTAATTTTGCAAAAAATCACAAAACGATGAAAGCACCATTTGATTTATCAAAAGAAGAAATGAAAGCCTACGGATATAAAATTATTGATATCCTTGTAGAACATTATGATACTGTTGATTCTAAAGATGCTGTTACCTCTGGATCTAGAGAACAAATGGATAGCCTTTTTTTACAAGAAGCGCCAAATGAAGCAATGCCTGCAGATGATGTGTTGGATTTTGTGATGGAAAACGTAATTCCGCATAGTAACTTTACAACACATCCAAAATCATTTTCTTTTGTACCTGGGCCTAGTAATTATATTAGCACATTAGCAGATACATTGGCAACCGGATTCAATATTTTTTCTGGTGGATGGATTGTGTCTCCTGCTGCCGCAGAATTAGAGATTGTAACTATGAATTGGTTGCTTAAAATGTTCGATTTTCCTGTGCAAAAAGGTGGTGGTATTTTTACAAGTGGTGGTTCTATGGCTAATTTAACAGCCTTAGTAACAGCAAGAAGAATTAAATGTGGCGATGATTTTTCGAAAGCAATAATTTACTTATCAGACCAAGCACATTCATCAAATATTAAAGCGATTCGTGTGTTGGGCTTTAAGAAAGAACAAATCAGAATTATCCCAACAGATTTAGAGTTTAAAATCAGTTTTAATAAATTAAAGAATGCCATTGCAAAAGATAGATTAGAAGGGAAACAACCTTTTTGTATTATCGCTTCTGCAGGTACTACAAATACAGGAACTGTTGATCCTTTAGATCAAATTGCAGACATTTGCGAAAAAGAAAATCTTTGGATGCATGTAGATGGTGCTTATGGTGGTGCAGCAATTTTATCCCAAAAAGGAGCAAAAGTATTAAGAGGAATTGAAAGAGCAGATTCGTTAACCGTAGACCCTCATAAATGGTTTTTTCAACCCTATGAAATTGGTTGTTTATTAGTAAAAGATTCTTCTTGGTTAAGCAATACATTTTCAGAAAAACCTGAGTATTTAAGAGATATTGAAGGAAATGAATCTGAAATTAATTTTTATGATTACGGAATTCAATTGACAAGACGTTTTAGAGCTTTAAAATTCTATATGTCTATTAAAACCTTCGGATTGGATGCCTTTAGAAAAGCCATTACTTATAATATAGATTTGGCTGAGCAAACAGAAGATTTATTACGTAAAAGTAGAAACTGGGAAGTCGTTTCTCCGGCAACCTTAGCAGTAATAAACTATAGATACAACCCATTAGGTTTAAACCTTTCAGAAAAAGAATTAGACAAGTTAAATCAAGAAATTTCTGCAAGAGTAGTCGCTTCAAAAGAAGCGCTATTGGTAACTACAGTATTGCAAAATCAAGTTGTATTGAGAATGTGTTTAATCAACCCAAGAACTACTTTTGAGCATATTGAAGAAACATTTTCTCAATGCAATAGCTATGCTAAAGAGATTCTTGAGGAGTGGAAGCAGTAGTGAATACTGTTTTAAAACACAAGTAACATACCTATAACAATTCTTTAAAAGACAAGCTGTAAGGAACTAACTGAAAACCTATATTTGATTCATTCAAAATAAGATAACAGTTTTTAAAAATTAAACCAGAGAAATTATTTTCTCTGGTTTTTTTATTTTTATCCTTTTAACAACTGATTTACATTCAATTTGTAGGTTTTACTGATTGGTATTTTGTGATTGCTAATATGAACAATATTTCCTTCAATTAAGTTGATATGCTGTATCGCTACTATAAATGATTTGTGTACTTGTACAAACTCATTTTTTGATAATACCGTATTAAAATGACTTAAGGTTTGGTGCGTTATAATTGTTTTATCATCTAAAAAAACTTTCACATAATTACCAAAAGCTTCTACATAGAGAATCTCATTGAGCTTTACTTGGTAATGCTTTTTAGAATCCTTTAAAAAGATGCGTTCATTTTTTGAATCGTTATTTTGATTTATGTGTATTTCAGGTGGTTTTTGTTCTGGTGGATTTACCTTATTAACTGCAGACAGAAATCTTTCGAAACTAAAGGGTTTTAATAGGTAATCTGTAATATTAAAAGCATAGCCATCAATAGCAAATTCAGAATACGCAGAACATACAATTATATGAGGTGGATTTGCAAGTGTTCTTAAAAAGTCAAAACCAGTTAACTTAGGCATGTTAATGTCTAGAAAAATTAAATCTACGGCGTTTGTATTTAAAAAACTGATCGCTTCAAAGGCATTGTAACAGTTTTTTACAAGTTTTAAATTTGACAAATTATTAGCATAGTCCTCAATGTTATTATGTGCTGCGACCTCGTCATCAACGATGATGTATTTTATCATGCTAAATTAATTTTTAGAGAAGTACAATATACATTTTTATTGGTTGAAGTTTGAAAGTCGTACTTGTTTTTATAAAGTAATTCTAGTCTGTTTTTTAGGTTTTCGATTCCTATTCCTGGAGTACTTTCTGTAGCTTGCTCATCAAAATTGTTTTTAATTTCGAAATAGATTTCGTTTTCACTTTGCGAAAAATCAATATGTACAAAAGCATTGTCTGTTAGTATTTCTACACCGTGCTTAAATGCATTTTCTAAGAGAATGATATACAATAAAGGAGCAATTTGTGTGCAATCATTTTCTATATGATCGTTAAATTGGATGTCAATATTTTTATGATATCTCGATACATTTAAATCTATGTAGTTTTTTAAATAGGTGATTTCATCTTTTAAAGAAACAGTGTCTTTTTTTCCTTCATACACCGTAAAACGAATCATGTCAGATAATTTTAACACGTATTCTTGCGCTTTATCTGGATCCTTTTTTATCAAAGAATACAAGCTGTTTAACGAGTTGAAAAAGAAATGAGGATTGATCTGTTCTTTCAGTAAAATTAATTCTGCTGTAGTTTTTTCACTCTTTAAATCCTTTATTTTTTTTAAATGATTATAAACTGAAGAGAAAAGCAGGTAAAAAATTTCCATAGCTAACAGTACTCTTGAACTTTGAAAAATAAAACCTTCTCCAATATCTCTAGTATAATTAACTGTAAATAGCAATAAAGGAAGACTTATTCCGTAAAACAGGTATTTATATAAAACGGGTATTTTCGATTTGGTATTTTTCTCTTGTTCAAAAAGGAAATAGAGAATTGAAAAGAATATTACACCTCCCAAAGAGAGTGATAAGAAAGTAGGAAGCTCGCTTTTTACATCTTTTAAGATTACCATTAGTATTATTATTCCTACTGATAAGAATCCACTTGTTTTAAAGACTTTTTTTGATGTCATCATAATTATTTATTGGTTTAAAAGTACGAAACTATTGGGTTTCTCGCTAGTTCACACCTTTATTTGATAACGGCATCGTTTTATTATTTAAAACGACCAGTTTTACTGATGAGATTCACTCACATGATAAAACAAACCAGTTGCCATGTATATGTTGTCACATATCAAATATTCTTTATCCATCTAAACTTCGGCTGTAGGTTTGCACAAGAATTATATAAATACACTACTAATGAAACATTTAATTACAATTATGAAACACTTAATTACTATCGGAGCTTTACTATTATCAATACTAACATTTCAAGCTCAAACAACAAATGAAAACAATTTAATAGCAACAATTGACAAAGAAACTCCAGTTTCTATGCAAAAGCATAAAGTACCTGGTTTGGCAATTGCTATTATAAAGAACGGAAAAGTAATACTAAAAAAAGGATATGGATTTTCTAATGTAGCAGCTCAAAAAAAGGTAACTACAAAAGACGGATTTAATATTGGATCAATCTCTAAAATGTTTACTGCTTGGGGAATTATGAAATTAGTAGAAACTGGAAAAGTGAGTTTAGATGCACCAATTTCTACCTATTTAAAAAGTTGGAAGTTGCCATCTTCATCATTTGATACATCTAAAATAACTATTAGAAATGTATTAAATCATTCAGCTGGGTTAACAGTACACGGTTATAATGGTTATAACAGCAAGAAAGAAGTGCCAACTTTGATTAACTCATTAAATGGAACAAAAAATGCAGATGAGAAAGTAACTTTATTTGCAGCGCCAAACACAAAATGGAAATATTCTGGAGGAGGATATTCAATGTTGCAATTATTAATAGAAGATGTTAGCGGAATGTCTTTCGAAAAATTTATGAAAAGAAACATTTTTAAACCTTTAAAAATGAAGCATACAAGTTTTACTATTGATAAGAAAATCATCAAAAACACAGCAAAAGCTTATGATGAAGAAGCGAAGCTAATTCCGTTACGATTATTTGCCGCTAAAGCAGCAGCAGGATTACATACCACTTTAGAAGATCTAATTTTATTTGCTCAAGCAACTATTAACAATAACAAAGTATTGAGTGCTAGAAGTATCGAAATCATGACAAAAGCAACAAAAGTTTCTAGAGGTAACTATGGCTTTGGTTATATGATTATGAATCGTTTTGGAGACTTTACCTTAACTGGTCACGGTGGCTCTAATGAAGGATGGCATTCTGGATTTATGTTGGATTTAAAATCAAAGTCTGGATTTATTATTTTAACTAACGGTTCTAACGGAAGAAATGTATTGTTTGGAAGTATGAAAACCTGGGCAAAATGGCATGGTGAAAATGGAAAGAATTAACAAAGCTATAACTATTGTAAAACGCTGATTATAGTACATTCGCTAAAAATAAAAACCAATGAAAACAAAAATATTTTTACTGCTAACGATAGCATTTTTAGCAACAAGTGTTAACGCACAAAGCAAGGCACATAAAGATTCGTTAAATGCAATTATCAAAACGTATTACGACTTAAACGTAAAAGTATTTCAAGCGGATTCGAAACCAGTAGATGTTGCCAATATTTTCAAAATATTTACGGATGATTTTACGTATGTACATCCAAAATATGGTGGAGTGTATACAAGAGCCGTTTTATTAAAAGGCTATTTAAGAAATCAAAAAAATGGACGTTATGATAGTAATATAACTGATATTAAAATTGTCAATAAAATTGTAGGGTTGAATAGCGTTGTAGTGGCAAGAAAATATATAACAAAGGAAAAAGGAACAGGAGATTCTAAAATGACATTATTCGAATTTAAGAATGGAAAGATTTCCAAAATTTTTGAATATTGGTAGGAGATACTCAAACGATTTTTTTAACCTGTAACACTTAGTTACAGGTTTTCTTTTTTTAACAATAGTTTTAAAAGGATAATTATTAGATTTACGAATCTAAAAAAGAGCATTGCAAACAACAACCATTATATACATCATCATCGCATTACTTGCAAGTAGTGCTATTTCGTGGTTTTTATATTTTTACAAGCAAAAAGAGCAACGTAAAATTGATTATTTACTTTTTGGACTAAGAGCAATCAGCATTTTCTTGTTGTTATTACTATTGATAAATCCATCCATAGAAAGAAAAGAAATCACTAATGAGAAACCAATACTTTCTGTTTTAGTCGATAACTCGTTATCAATACAACATTTTCAAAAAGAAACAGAAGTAGGTGAATTGTTAAACCAAATTAGAACTGACAACAGTTTGCAAGCCAAGTTTGATGTTCAATATTTTCAATTTGGAGAACAGTTAAAAATATTAGATTCTTTGAACTTTAAAGAGAATCAAACCAATATTTATAAGGCAATAAATGGAGTAGAAGCATTGCAGAAAAATGTAATTGCTCCGATAGTATTAATTTCTGATGGTAATCAAACTAACGGAAATATGTATCCGTTTATAGAAACAAATAAAAATACGTTTCCTATTGTTGTTGGTGATACGATTGCGCAAAGCGATGTAAGAATAGCCCAACTAAACGTAAATAAATACAGCTATTTAAAAAATAAATTTCCAGTAGAAATAAGAGCATTGTATGAAGGAACTAAAAATAGTACAACGCAATTATCAATAGCCTACAAAGGAAAAACTATTTATAAAAAAAACCTGTTGTTTTCTGCAGATAATAATGTTCAGACAATTACAACAAACATTGAATCTACTCAAGAAGGAATTCAGTACTATAAAGCTTCATTAACCAACATAGAAGGAGAACAGAATATAGAGAATAACACAAAATCATTTTCTGTAGAAGTATTAAATGAACAGACAACTATTTTACTATTAACATCAGTTTTACACCCAGATATTGGAGCGCTAAAAAAGTCTATAGAAACCAACAAACAACGTTCGGTTACGGTACAACAGATTAATAATTTCAAAGGAAATATTAATGACTACCAGTTAGTGATTTTATATCAACCTACCATAGACTTTAAAAAGGTATTTGATGAAATTCACAAAAATAACAGCAATTATTTTGTAATTACTGGTACACAAACCAATTGGAATTTCTTGAGTGAGATGCAATCCAATTATTATAAGAATAGCATCAATCAGTCAGAAGAATACGGTGCAATATTTAATAATGGGTTCTTAACATTTGGACAAGAAGATATTAGTTTTGAGTCGTTTTCGCCATTAAAAGATGCCTTTGGTCGCCTAACATTAAATTCGAAATTCGATGTATTATTATTTCAAAATATTGCAGGAATTAGAACGGAAACTCCCTTGCTAGCAACCTTTGAGAATACCAATCAAAAAAGCGCTGTGCTATTAGGAGAAGGGATTTGGAAATGGAGAGCTACAAGTTTTATAAATTCAAGTTCGTTTGAAGATTTCGATGGATTTATATCAAATCTGGTTCAATATTTAGCATCAACAAAAAAGAGAGAACGATTGTCTTTAAGTTACGAAAAGTTATTCTCTGCAAATATTCCGATAACAATTTCGGCTTTTTATGTAGACAAAAACTATCAATTTGATGCAAGAGCAAATTTGAATTTAAAGGTAACAAATAGTACTACAAATAGAAGTCAGAATATTCCTTTTTCATTGCAAAATAACTCGTTTGAAGCCGTAGTGGAAGAGCTGCCTCCAGGAGATTATCAGTTTATAGTAACTATAGAAAATCAAACCATAGGTAAATTAGGTCAGTTTAAAATTACTTCCTATCAAATTGAAGAACAGTTTACCAAAGCAAACCAAAAAGAGTTAGAGTTATTGGCTGCAAATACAAACGGGAGAGTATATTATTCTTCTACCAGTTTACAACTTTTAAGTGATTTAGTTTCTGATAATCGGTATACAATTCTGCAGAAAAGTAAGACAATTAACCAACAATTGATAGATTGGAAATTTGTTTTATGGCTGGCAATTCTATTTTTAGCAATAGAATGGTTTATTAGAAAATATATTGGTAAAGTATAACTCACCAGTGGGTATAATTCTCCGATGTTAATGTCAACTGATAAAGATTTTTTTTAAATATTTGGTATGCTTACACTGGGATAATTGATTTATTATGATAGAACACTTTTTTCAATGTCCATATTGTTGGGAAGAAATTACAATGTTGTTAGATGCTAGTGTAACAAATCAAACCTATGTAGAAGATTGTGAAGTATGTTGTAACCCAATTCAGGTTACTCCAAATTTTAAATCTGAAGTGTTGATTGGATTTGAAGCAATAAATATTGAGCAATAGTATTGTATTTACCTATTGTGAAATTTAAAATAGCAATTACAAAAGCTAGTTTTATCTACCTCGTAAGACGAAATTTGTACAGAATTTAAAAAGATAAAATATGAGATTTCATACAAGAAAATGGGTAAAACCAGAAGATTTAAATCCAAACGGAACCTTATTTGGAGGTAGGCTTTTACAATGGATAGATGAAGAGTTAGGTATTTATGCCATCATACAATTAGAAATCCCTAGAACGGTTACTAAATTTATGTCGGAAATAGATTTTGTAAGTTCTGCTAAACAAGGTGATATAATAGAAATAGGAATGGAAGCAATCGCTTTTGGAAACTCTTCAATAACATTAAAATGTACTGTTAGAAATAAATTAACTCATAAAACCATCATTGAAATTGATAAAATTGTAATGGTTTCTTTAGATGAAAACGGTACTCCTTTAAAGCATGGGAAAACAAAAATTGAGTATGTTAAAAACAGGTTAAACAACTAAGTTTATTTCACTAGAAGTTCCTCTTTTTATAAAGGAAATTTTTATTATTTTTAGTTTATTTGCATCTTTTAACGAATAATGATGTCATCTATACTAACTAATAGCACTAATTAAACAAAACATGATTAAGAAAATTGTATTTGCCTTTTTATTTGGGCTAACAGTAAACGGATTAATTGCTCAAAACTCCCTTACCGTTAAAGTAATTGAAAAAGACCACCAAGAAGCTATTGTTGGTGCTTCTGTGTATATTAAAAACACAAGTATTGGAGTAACCACCAATTTAGAAGGAATAGCCCTCTTAAAAGGAATTCAAAATGGAGCACAAACGATAGTCATTTCTTATATAGGTTTTGAAACTGTTGAAAAAACAATATCCTTCCCAACCACTTCTAAGAGTATTACTGTAGAGCTACATCATGATGAAGAAACCTTAGAAACAGTTGTTATTGCATCTACTAGAAGTAGAAGGAGTATTGCTCAAATTCCGACAAGAGTTGAAGTTTTAGGAGGAGAAGAATTAGGAGAGAAGGCAATAATGAACTCTTCAAACATCTCAATGTTACTTAGAGAGAGTAGCGGAATACAGATGCAGCAAACATCAGCAAATTCTGCAAATCAAAGTATTAGAATTCAAGGATTGGATGGCCGTTTTACCCAGTTATTAAAAGATGGTTTTCCTTTGTTTGGAGGCTTTTCTAGTGGATTAAGTATTATGCAAATTCCGCCTTTAGATTTAAAACAAGTAGAGATTATTAAAGGAAGTTCATCAACATTATATGGTGGTGGTGCTATTGCTGGATTGATCAATTTGATTACCAAGCAGCCAAAACACAAACAAGAAATAAATGTGATGTTTGATAAAACATCTAGATATGGAACTACATTAAATGGGTATTTTAGCCAACGAGATGATACTTACGGATATGTTTTATATGCTTCTGGAAACTTACAACAAGCATCTGATGTAAATGAAGATAGTTTTTCTGATATTCCTAAAGTACAAAGTTTTAGTTTTAATCCTTCATTTTACTATTACCCAAGTGATACCGAGGAATGGAAATTAAGTTTAAATGCTTCTCTAGAAAACAGAATTGGTGGAGATATAGATTATATTAAAGATAAAAGTGATGCACTTCTTAACTTTTTTGAAGAAAATGAAACCACTAGATTTGCTGTGAAACTTTCTTATAAGAAAGAGATATCTGAAAATAAGTCGTTTAATTTTAAGAGCAGTTTAAGTCGTTTTAGTCGAAATTTATCGTTACCAGATTACCAATTTAATGGAAAACAGTTTGCAACATTTACTGAAGCAACTATCAATACCTATAGTGATACGTTAGATTGGGTATATGGAGCAAATTTAATTACTGAAAACTTTAATGAAGACCCAACAACCAGTTTAGACAGAAGTTACAACCAAGTTACCCTTGGAGGTTTTGCTCAGAATAATTGGAGGATTAAAGAAAATCTAACTTTAGAAACTGGACTGAGAACAGATTATAATACTAATTATGGTTTGTTTGTTTTACCAAGAGTTTCATTGTTTTATCAATATAGTGAATCTGTTTCATCAAGGATTGGAGGCGGATTAGGATATAAAATTCCATCTATTTTCTCAGAAGATGCAGAAACCCGTTCGTATCAAAATGTATTGAAAATCAACCCTTCTAATTTTAGAGCAGAAACATCTGTAGGAATTAATGCAGATATCAACTACAAAACATCTATTTTAAATGATGCAGTTTCTGTTTCATTTAACCAGTTGTTCTTTTATACCCAATTAAAAAATTCTTTGGTGTTAGAACAACAAGGAGCAGAGTATATTTTTCGTAATTCTTCAAATGCATTGAATAGTTATGGTTTTGAAACCAATTTAAAATTTAAATATAAGCACTTTGTGTTGTTTACAAATTATGCATTTAATAATGTTAAGATTGGAGAAAATCAAAAAGTATTGACCCCAAAACATAATTTTGGAGGCGTTTTGATGTATGAAGTTCATGATAATTGGAGAATAGGGTATGAGGCCTACTATAAAAGCTCACAAATTAGAAATGATTTAACTGAGACTCCCAATTTCTGGATCATGGGAATAATGGCAATGAAAACGTTTGACAAAGTTAGTTTGTATGCAAATTTTGAAAATTTCACAAATACAAGACAGTCAAATTATCAATCAATGGTAACGCCGCCAAATACCAATCCATCTTTAACTGATATTTGGGGACCAACAGATGGGTTTGTATTAAATGCAGGGATATTGTTGAAATTATAATTCTAAATTTATAAGACTATGGGGCATCACCACAATCATGGACATCACCATGCTACAGGAAATATTAAAGTAGCATTCTTTTTAAATTTAGCATTTACTATTATTGAGATTATTGGTGGTTTTTTAACCAACAGTTTAGCAATAATGTCTGATGCTGTACATGATTTAGGTGATAGTTTAAGTTTGGGGTTGTCTTGGTATTTTCAAAACCTTTCAAATAAAAAAGCAACTAAGAATTTCTCTTATGGTTATGGACGGTTCTCTTTGCTTGGAGCAATTATTAATTCCATTGTATTAATTATTGGTTCTATTTTTATCATTTCTGAAGCAATTCCCAGAATTATATCTCCAGAAGTTTCTGATGCAAAAGGAATGATGTGGTTAGCAATTTTAGGAATTATTGTAAACGGTGCAGCAGTTTTAAAGTTAAAAAAAGGCTCGTCAATAAATGAAAAAGTAGTTTCATTACATTTATTAGAAGACGTTTTAGGTTGGGTTGCTGTATTCATTGCTAGTATTATTATGCAGTTTTGGGATGTACCTGTACTTGATCCAATTTTATCTTTATTAATTGCAGGCTATGTATTATTTAATGTGTTTAAGAATATAAAAGAGTCGTTTCAAATAATTTTACAGGGAACTCCAGCAAAAATATCGGCTAATGAGATTAAAAAATTTGTAACCGATTTGGATGAAGTAACGGCAATTCATGATTGTCATGTGTGGACAATGGATGGTGAATTCCATATTGCAACAATCCATTTAATTATTAAAGATGAGGATTTTAACTGGCAAAAATCGAAAGAAATAAAAGTGAAAGTTAAAAAGTTGTTATATGATCAATTTCAGTTAGAGCATATCACATTAGAGTTAGAATCTATTTCAGAAGATTGTGCCTATATAAATTGTAATTAACAAACTTTATTATTGTAAATTTGAATGAATTTTAAAAAAACAGAAAAATGAGTAATCAACAATTAGATATTAAATTCCCAAAAGGAGGAATTGTCTTTATTATAATTGCGGTTTTAGCAATTATCTTAGTTTCTAAATCTGCAGTAACTATTGGGTCTGGAGAAAGAGGAGTTTTGTATAAAATGTTTGGAGGAGTTGTAACAGATGAAGCACCATTAGATGAAGGGTTTAACTTAGTTATGCCTTGGAATAAAGTATTTAAATACAATGTAAGACAACAAGAGCTATTTGAGAAAAAAATGGCTGTACTGTCTTCTAATGGATTAGAGATTCAATTAGATGCTTCTGTATTGTATCAAGCTACAACAGCAAGCGTTGCTTTGTTGCACCAAACAAGAGGAGAAGATTATTTACAAAGTGTAATTATACCTGCTATTCGTTCTGCAACTAGAAGTGTTGTTGGTAGATATACACCAGAGCAGTTGTACTCTTCGAAACGTGATGCTATTCAAACAGAAATTTTTGAAGAGACTAAGAAAATTTTGGAGCCTCAATATATTCAATTAAATTCTGTTTTGGTTAGAGATGTAACATTACCTCCTACAATTAAAGAAGCAATTGAGCGTAAGTTAAAGCAAGAGCAAGAATCGTTAGAATATGAGTTTAGATTAGTGACGGCTAAAAAAGAAGCTGAAAAGCAAATTATTGAAGCGCAAGGTAAAGCTGATGCAAATAAAATTTTAAGTGCTTCTTTAACAGATAAAATTTTACAAGACAAGGGAATTGAAGCAACAATTAAGTTAGCTGAGTCTCCAAACAGTAAAGTTATTGTTATTGGATCTGGAAAAGATGGATTGCCAATTATTCTAGGAAATCAATAAATAGATAGTAAATTATTACTACTGAAGCTTAAGAATTGCGAAAGTAATAGTAAAGTGAATAAAACAATACAAAGTTAAAAACCAGTCTTTTAGGCTGGTTTTTTTTATTTCTTAAATATCTGTTAAATACGAATGGTTGCTGTAACGATTCGAAAAAACTGTCGTCTTATAAGTGTAAATAAATTTGAAAAAAAATATTAAAACATATATTATGACAACAGTAAACCAAACATTAAAAGTAGAGAAAAAAAACACACAAGTAGGAACTATTAATTCTAAGAGAGCTACTTGGAACAGTAAAAGAAAACATAACTATAGATACGTAACATCTGTATTTTAGTTAAAGAGATTAGTTAGTTTTTAATAGTTGATAAAAGGGTTACAATTTTAAATTGTAACCCTTTTTGAATGTTAGTTCTTTCTGGTAGGTAAAACGTTTCGTTCAATTTTACCTTTTTTAATGGCTTTGTAGTTTTCGTAGCAATCTAAAACGGCTTCAATCATTTGTAAATCACTTGCTTTTTGTATAAAATAATCAGAGTAATTACAGTCTATTAATAGTTTATTAAGCTCTTGTTTATCCATTTGTAAATACTCCATCATTACTTCACGATCAAACTTACCACTTAACATTTTACGTAAATCGTCTTCTTTTTTTAGTTTTTGAAGTTTTCTAAGTTGTTTTGGCCTTTTACCAAATAGATTATATAGAAAATCTATAGGTTTAAATAAAGCTGCAACAGGCGAAGTTAGATTTTGCGCAGCTGGTTTACCAACTTCATAGGTTTGTGGTAATCCATTTATATGTATTCTAGTAAATCGATCTTTAGGCACTTGTTTAACATCTATTTCTAATACACCAATTAGCTTGGTAGATTTAATAACAACTTCTTTTATGTCATTGGCTTTTTCATGCAATGAAATCACCAATTCATTTCCTTTTAGTAAATCGTTTGTGACTTTTAATTTTATAGATTGAAAACCTAAGTAAGAAACTAAAATGGTATCATTTGCAATGGTAGTAATCTCAAAAAAACCTTTCTCATTTGTAATTGTACCTGTAACAGAGTTTAAATTTAAAATATGAGCAGCACTTAGCGCTTTTTGGCTTTTTGCGTTTACAATTTGTCCTTTTAATTTTGTCTTTGTAGTTTGTGAAAATCCAATAAATGAAATTCCAACCAATAAGATACTTAGTATATATTTCTGCATTCAACAAAAATACTAATTAAAGTATGTGGAGTAGTTAATTTTCTGTGAAATTAATTTAGAAAATGGTGTGCCTAATATGAGTTGTGTATACAAGGCTCACAAGTTTATTCTTGTTTTAAATCCTTAATAACCTAGTTTTTCTAGGAAGTAATATTTTATTGAAAAGGATAATTGTATACTACGTATTGTGATCTATGAAGTTTCTGAGAGAGTACTTGTGAGAAAATGATGTAATTATATTTCAGTATTCATGATAATACTGCAGGTGTAAACACTTGTGTTTTAGTTGTTTTATGAAAATAAAATAAATAAAAACGTCCTTTTCTTGAGATCTTTACTATATTTAAGAATAACAGGTATTTATAATCCCCCTGTTTTTGTGGTTTTGTAATCATTTAAAAACAATTCTTATGTTTAATCTAAGAAAGGTACATAGTAAAGATATTTTCGAATTACAGAAAATAGGAAAAGAAACATTTTTGGAAACTTTTGGATCTGATAACTTAAAATCAGATATGGATGTATATTTAAATTCAAGTTTTAATATCAATCAACTAAATTCAGAATTAAAAAACCCTGAATCTAGATTTTACTTTGCAGAATTTAACAATACTGTTATTGGGTATTTGAAAGTTAATATTGGAGCTGCTCAATCTGAAAACATGGCTCATGATTTTTTTGAAATTGAACGAATTTATGTAATTTCAAATTATCAAGGAAAAAAAGTTGGAAGATTACTTTTTGATAAAGCATTAGAATTAGCTAAAGAACAATGTGCTAAACATATTTGGTTAGGGGTTTGGGAAGAAAACCCAAAAGCTATTAAGTTTTACAAAAAAAATGGGTTTGTTGTTTTTGGTAGTCACAAGTTTATATTGGGGATGGATGAGCAAACAGATGTAATGATGAAGTTAGCATTAAATTAATACCGAATTCTAAATAGATATCACTATCATTTTCAACTTAATAGTATTGCATTTGAAAGAACTGAAATATTCATTTGGTCTACATGAAACTTCTTTTTAACTGATTCTCTCCTTTTTTATTAATACTTCATATTATTTTTGAACAAGTAAATGAAACATAAAGTAAGCCTTATCATATAATAGCGAGGTCTCTAAAAAGAAACATTTACTAAAATTAATTAAAAATAACCTTTGCAAAAGAGATTAACACTGTAAATGTGTGCTTAAGTAATAGTATATTCTTAAAATAATTGATGTAATACATATTACACAGTTCTTATTTTATTAAGTATTATGCTACTGAGTCATTTTTATGGTATCCGATAAGAATTAATGTTAGAGTGTGAAAATTTTGATGTTAAGTAGTAGAGGAGATAAAAAAACGCACATTTAATTTTTGTTAACTGTGCGTTTTTTTATTTTAAATTTAAAAGGAAAATAGCCTTCTTATTGTAATTTGGGTTAATACAAATAAACGTTAATAGGCTTAGAAATAACTTTGAAATCTATTATATAAGAGAAGTTTTTTATAGTGAAAAACCATTTAACCAATAGTTAGCCAAGATGTTGTTAAGGTATTTTACAATTGCAATTATTGATATAAATGCACCAATTGATAAACTAAGAAAAAGCACGTAATATAAAAGCTCTATGTATTTTTCACTAATGACCATAACAAAATATTTAAATGAATCTAGTGACTAAAAATAAGCTATTAAGAATCAGTTGCTCGAGGCAAGATGTTGAAATGCGGGTTTATAATGTTGAAAAGCGTGTTATTAAAGTTAAATGGAGGCAATAATTAATAGTTGAGGATATAAAAAAGTTTTTCATATTCCATGAATAATAATTACTAAGCCTGTAATTGTTCGGGTTCGTAATTTGTTAATTTTGTGCACGTAACAGGAGTTGAACCTGCACATCCGTAAGAATACAAGCCCCTCAAGCCTGCGCGTCTACCAATTCCGCCATACGTGCTAAGATATTAAACTAAAAAAGTTAAGCAGAAGCTTAACTTTTTTTAGTGACCGGGCTGGGGCTCGAACCCAGGACCCTCTCCTTAAAAGGGAGATGCTCTACCAACTGAGCTACCAGGTCATGCTTTTCTTCAAAAGCGAGTGCAAATATACTACCAATTGTTTTAAAAATAAAAGAAAACATTAAATAATTTAACGATATTTGTTTTGTAATAAAATTGAACATGGAAATACTTTTAATTGGCTATATGGGTAGTGGAAAATCTACAGTTGGAAATTATATCTCTAAGGAAATAAATTTAGAATTTATTGATCTAGATAAGTATATTGAAGAAAAAGAAGGCCTATCTATTAAAGAAATTTTTTCTGCCAAAGGAGAAATCTATTTTAGATTGCAAGAAGCTGCGTATTTAAAAGAAATTCTAGAATCAAAATCTGATTATGTTTTATCCTTAGGAGGAGGAACTCCTTGTTATGCTAATAATATAAAAACGATTATTGAGTCTAATATTGAGAGCTTCTATTTAAAAGCGACCATACCAACTTTAATAAAAAGATTAGAAAAAGAAAAAGAGTCTAGACCTTTAATAGCAGATTTAGAAGAGCATCAAATGGTAGAGTATATTGGAAAACATTTATTTGAAAGGGCACCATTTTATGAGCAATCAAAATTTAAGATTTCTATAGATAACAAAACCACTAAAGAGATTTGTAGTGAGATAACTACACAATTACATTAAGTAAGCTATTCCTTTACCTTTTGAAGAAAATTCTATAGTAACATGTTCTTGTAAAGTAGTAGATAAAGAGATTCCTTTAAAATCGGCTTTTACGGGGTATTTTTTATGATTTCTATTAATTAAAACGGCTGTCTTAAATCGTTTTAAAGGAACTTCTAAAAAATGTTTAATTCCATAAATTAAAGTCGCTCCAGAATTTAAAACATCATCTACCAAAACCAATGATTTATTTTTATATTCATTAGAAGGAATCGATGTCTCAATTGTACTCAAAGGGTTCTTTTTATTGATTTTAACTTCGCACATAATTACATGTACATCAGAAATCTCACGTAAGTGTTTTCCAATTTCTTCTGCAAAAATATATCCATTCGTTTTAATTCCAGCCAACACAATTTCAGTTTCAGAACTATTGCTTTCAAGTATTTGATAAGCAATTCTTTTTGTTTTATGCTCAATTTGTTGAGAAGTAAGTATGATATTCTTTTCGGCTGTCATTACAATAAAATTAGAAAACAAATATATTAAAATTAACTTTCAGTTGGAGCAGTAGTATCGTAATAATCATCAATATCTCTTCTGTCCTTTTTTGTAGGTCTTCCAGCTCCTTTTTTTCGATAATAATCTTTAGAGTATTTTAGCAATTCTGTTTTTTCAAATTCTTCTTTTGGAGTGATATCTTTACGATATAAATCTACCAATTTAGCACCAACTCTGCTAGAAGGTACATCAATCACTTTAATTTTATAGTTAATTTGGTTTTTTCTTACAGAAATTAACTCATTACCATACACTTCTTTAGAAGGTTTACAATTTGTGCTTTCTAGCTTCACATGCCCTTTTTTACAGGCATCAGTAGCGATACTTCTTGTTTTAAAAAGTCTAATACACCATAAATATTTGTCTATTCTCATATAAAAAGTTAAAATTTCAAGTTTCCCTTTTTACAAAGGTATGAAAATCGTAAATTGCACCCTCAAAATTTAATTAAATAGATGATAAAGTTTAAAAATATTTTAATTGTAGCCATTGCATCAATACTAATATATGCGTGTAGTGACGATAACCCTTTGGTAGATGACTTTGATCATGCTGCTCAAGCATCCAAAGATCAAGATACTTTGGTAAAATACTTATCTAGTTTTTATTATGATGTAACTATTGATTCTATTAAGCCTCTAGTAGACGGAAAGACAGCTTTGATTGATGATGTTAATTTAAAAGTTCAAGATGTAGTAGAAAATGAGATTGATTATAAATTGTACTATTATGTAGTTAGAGAAGGAACACCAAACCCTATAAAAGGATTTCCAACGGTAATGGATTCTGTGTTGACAAAATATCAAGGCTCACAAATAGAAAATAATACTGCTAAAGTTTTTGAATTTAGATTAAGTCCAAACTGGTTTACATTAGACGCAGTAATAAGAGGATGGTCTGAAGGTTTTACTCATTTTAGAGGTGGAGAAAATGTTACCAATAATGGACCAATTACATATATAAATTCAGGTAAAGGATATATATTTATGCCTTCTGGGTTAGGATATAGAAATTTTATGAGTGGTGCTGTTGAAGCAAATGCTTGTTTGGTTTTTAGAATTGAGTTATTAGATCTTGTTGAAGATACTGACCACGATAATGATGGTTTAGCTTCAATTCTTGAGATTGAAGATGCAAGTGTAGAATCAGATCCTAAAAGAGTAAATACAGATGGTGATAGTTTTCTTAATTATAAAGATGCAGATGATGACAATGATGGGAAACTAACAATTGATGAAGATGCAAATAATGATGGAGATCCAAGAAATGATGATGCAAACGGAAATGGAATTCCAGATTATTTAGATCCTGATACAAAATAATTGAAATGATACATAAAAAAAGCTCCAGAATTTCTGGAGCTTTTTTTATGTGTAATATTTAAAAGTTACAATCTGTAAGACACACCTATAATAATTTGATTAGATCTAGTATCAAAATTGATTTGACTACCACCATTCTGATTATCTACAAATTCTGTTTCAGCATCAGATAAAGAACGTTCCCAACGTACATCGATTCCTAATTTACCAAATTCAACTCCTGCACCAAATTGCAATCCCATAGAGAAACTACTAATTTCTACTTTTTCTAAAGTTGAAAGACCAAAATCAGAACCTAAAATGTACTGAAATGAAGGTCCAACAAAAGCATTTGCAAATCCTAAGAATTTTTTACCAACCAAAATAGGCACATCAATTTTTTGAAAGCTATACGTTGTATTAACACTATTTGTGAACAATCCTTTAGGCAAATAAGTAACTTCATTTTTAAGTTGAGTATATACAATTTCTGGTCTAATATAAATACCAATAATTGGTAGCTTACCGCTAAACCAAATTCCGGCATGAAAACCAGTGTTTCCTTCTGCTCCAGAGAATACATCGTCTTTTACATTGTTAAATGAGTCGGAATTATAATTGATTCCTCCTTTTACTCCAAATTGAATTTGAGCTGATGAAATTTGACTTATTCCTAAAGTCAAACATAAAATTAATAGTACTTTTTTCATAAAATATATTTTAGGGTTTATTAGTAAAATATAACCTCCAATAAAAAGATTTATTATTGAAGGTTCGTTAAATTGTTTAGTGTCTATTATAAAGACGCGTTAAAATGGTAAATGGTTACTTTCTAGCAATAACTTTTTCTACAGCAGCAACAATAGAGATGTCATTTAAACCATATTTCTCCATTAATTGAGCCGGAGTTCCAGATTCACCAAAACTATCATTTACAGCTATAAATTCTTGAGGAGTAGGATTGTTAGTTGCTAAACATCTAGCAACACTTTCTCCTAAACCACCAAATTTGTTGTGCTCTTCAGCAGTAACAATACAACCAGTTTTAGCAACCGATTTTAAAATAATTTCTTCGTCTAAAGGTTTAATTGTGTGAATGTTAATCACTTCTACACTTATTCCTTTTGCCTCTAATTGCTCCGCTGCTTGTAAAGATTCCCAAACTAAATGCCCAGTTGCTACAATAGTAACATCAGTACCTTCAGTTAATTGAATTCCTTTACCAATTACAAATTCTTCTTCTTTATGATCTGGCATAAAAATTGGCACTGACGGACGACCGAAACGTAAATAAACAGGTCCTTCATGTGCTGCAATTGCAATAGTTGCTGCTTTTGTTTGATTGTAGTCACAAGGATTGATCACTGTCATTCCAGGTAACATTTTCATCAAACCAATATCTTCTAAAATTTGATGCGTAGCTCCATCTTCACCTAAGGTTAAACCAGCGTGAGAAGCACAAATTTTTACATTCTTATCTGAATACGCAATAGATTGACGAATTTGATCGTACACTCTACCAGTAGAAAAGTTTGCAAATGTTCCAGTAAAAGGAATCTTACCTCCAATTGTTAAACCTGCAGCAATTCCCATCATGTTTGCTTCTGCAATTCCGATTTGAAAGAATCTTTCTGGGTGGTTTTCTGCAAATGCATTCATTTTTAAAGAACCAATTAAATCAGCACATAATGCAACTACATTAGGATTTGTTTTTCCTAATTCAGTTAAACCGTCACCAAATCCAGATCTAGTGTCTTTTTTTTCTGTAAATGTGTATTTTTTCATCAAAGTATAAGTGTTGTGTTTGTGGCAAAAATAATACTATTATTGTAGGATTTAACTACAATTTTATCAATTCTTTATATAACTTATGAACGGGTAAGCCCATCACATTAAAATAACTACCTTCTATACGTTCAATAGCAGTTAAACCAATCCATTCTTGAATCCCGTAACTCCCAGCTTTGTCAAATGGTTGGTGTTTTTTTATATAATAATTTATCTCTTCTGTTGATACTTCTTTGAAGTATACTTCTGTAGTATCGTGAAATATTTTTTGAAAGTTTTTCCCTTTGATACTTACCGATGTTATTACTTGGTGCTTTTTACCAGATAATTGCTGTAATATTTGAAATGCATCAGTAGCATCTTTTGGTTTTCCTAATGCCTTGTTTTCTAACCAAACAATGGTATCAGAAGTAATAAGAATATCATTTTCTTTTAAGGAATTCGTAAAAGGTTTTGATTTTAAATCAGCTAAAAAATCGGTAATTTCCGAACCTTTTAATTCTGATGGATAGACTTCTTCAACTTCCTTTAACTGTATTGTAAACGGAATGTCTAAGTCTTTTAAAAACTGTTGTCTTCTTGGTGATCCAGAAGCTAGAATGATGTTATAATTTGCTAGTTTTTCTTGTAACATTTATTAAAGTTTAAATAAGAGCATAGAGAGTATCCCAAAAACCATTATGATTTTTAAGAGACTACTTAATTTGTGATATTGTTTTGTGTTTTGAGTGATCCTCAATTTATAAAGAAACCAACCAAATGGTAAAACCACAAAAAGAAGTGCATAACCAAAAAGCAGTTTATACGCATAGATTTCTTTAAGTGTGATGATTAAGAAACAAAAAGTAAGACTAGAAATAATAAATACTATTGATTTTGCTCTTTTAGAACCAATCAATATTGGTAAAGTCTTCATCTTAGCAGCATAATCTCCTTTAATGTCTTCAATATCTTTGATGATTTCACGAATTAATGTAATTATAAAAGCAAAAAAAGTATAAAAGAAAATATGCACGGTTAAGGAGAAGGAATTAAAAAATTCTTGTAATGCCTCATGTAAACCAATGGATGCATTAGAATGATTTGACTCAAAAATATAGAGTGTAATTATTGTTAGACCAATAAAGAAAGAGGTGATAAGGTTACCAATTAATAACAACCGTTTAAAAAGCTTAGAATATAAATAAAGTCCAATTACAGTACCTACAAAGACAAGCGAAATAGTTGGAATGTTAACTTCTAAGGACAAATAAATCCCCAGTCCTAACCCAATGCTAGTTACAATATAATAAGAAATCTGAGCATTTATTTTTGTGATGGTTTCACCAATAAATACCTTTGTTGGTTTATTTATTTTATCAGCCTTAATATCAAAAATATCATTGATAATATAGCCGCCTGCCGTAATGCAAAGAATACTAAGTGAAAGAAGAGTAAAATGAAAATTAGAAAAGTTACTCGTAGAAATAAATGAATGAATCAGCGCATATTTAGTTAAAAATAGGGTTAGTAAAACCATCAAAAGGTTTTTATAACGCACTAATTTTAAGAAAGAAATCATTTTTTAAAAATCTTTTTTAATTCTAGCCAAATCACGTTTACTATCGCGGTCTTTCATTGTTTCGCGTTTGTCATGTAATTTTTTACCTTTTGCAAGGGCAATATCTAATTTAGCCCAACCTTTATCTGTCATAAACAACCGTAAGGGAACAATCGTTAGTCCAGAATTTTTTACTGCCTTTTCTAATTTTTTTAATTCGCGTTTGTTTAATAACAAACGACGTTCACTTTTTGGTTTATGATTAAAAAAGTTTCC
>CAJXVT010000033.1 GCA_913062575.1 uncultured Flavobacteriaceae bacterium
ACCTCAGAAAGGGATTTAAGTAAGGAAAGACGCTGCTTGGTGCTCAGGTAGCTATTCTCACCCAGAGTTCCAGAACCGACAAGTCCGCTCATTCTGCTTCCTCCCTTTCCTTTAGCTTTTAAAATACCTGCAGCCTGTTTTTGTGTTGCTTCAAGGTCAATTTCAAGAGAACCTGATTTTGACTCTTTCAACCATGTAAAGACGGCTGGCATTACGCCATTCCATTGTATACTCATTGTGATATATATTTTTTTACAAAGCTAGGGCAATTCTTAGTTATAGAATTACTCAATTTTAACGACTACTGATACTTTTTTAACTCTAATTTACAAATTAAATTTACTTTATAGTGAATTTTAGCATACATTTGCGCAATTACTAACAATTAGAGAATGAAAGTTTTACCTTTTAAGATACCAAAATCTAAAGATGTTGCCTTAATTTATCAAGAAGATGAAGGTGAAATTTTTTATGATAAACTACATCAACATGAAGAGATTCAGTTATGTGCAATTGTAAAAGGTGAAGGAAGTTTGGTTATTGGAGACTCTATTAATGAATATAAAATCGGGGATATTTTAATTATTGGAAGTAATTTACCACATGTATTTAAAAGCGATACTTCCAACTTTGAAACTTCACTTATGAAAACCTTGTTCTTTACCAAAACATCTTTTGGGGAAGAGTTCTTTGAGTTAGGTGATTTTGCAGAAATGCAAAAGCTATTTAAGATCAGTGAATCTGGTGGAATTGTAACGAGTAATAAAACTGAAATTTCAGCACTGTTCTCGTCTTTAAAAAAAGCATCAAACTTTGAGCGGTTTATTATTTTCTTGAAAATCGTAAATGAATTATTGAATGCAGAAATCAATCCGTTGTCAAAATTCATATATCAAAAAAAGTATTCTGACAATGAAGGAAAACGCATGAGTAACATCATGGAATTTACCATGAACAACTTTAACAAAGAAATTGATTTAGACACCATTGCGGGAATCTCTAATATGACTCCGAATGCTTTTTGCAGGTATTTTAAACAGCGAACAAACAAAACCTATTTTCAGTTTTTGATTGAAGTTCGGATTGAAAACGCATGTCGTTTATTAAAAAACCATGATGCTTTGATTGCCGAAGTTTCTGAGAAATCTGGGTTTAAAAACATTTCGAACTTTAACAGAAAGTTTAAAGATAATAAAGGAACTACACCTTCTAAGTATCGAATTTTGAATTAGATTGCTGATGCAGACAGGATTAAATTGCCAAAAACACCGCCCTATAAATCTTCTAATTCGACTTTTAATTTCTTGGTCAATCCTTGTATTACCAACTCATAGGAATGTGTTATCAACTCAAACGCAAAAGCATCGGGAACATCATTATTTAAAGTAACGGTATTCCAATGTTTTTTACTCATATGCCAACCTGCTTCTATACTTTCATATTCTCCTCGCAGTTCTTCTGCCCATTCTGGATCACATTTTAAATTGATTTTTGTTTCACCTTTCTCCCAATTATTCAACCCAACTAAGGCAAACATTTTACCCATCACTTTAAACACCAAAGTTACCTCATCAAACGGAAAATGCTCTGTTACTCCTTTTTTAGAAATACAATATTCTCTTAATTGTTCTATGTGCATTGGTTAGTGGTTAGTGGTTAGTGGTTAGTGCAAATAATTATAAAATCCGCTCCATAACGATATCAGAATTTTTCAATTCCGTAAACCCAAACTGTTTATATAGACCATGAGCATCAAAGGTTTTCAACATCCAGGTTCTGCAATCTTTCAATTCTTTGGCATTTACAATCGCCTCCATTAATTGCTTAGAATAGCCTTTTCCTTGATATTCTGGTAAGATAAAAAGATCCATTAAATAGGCAAAAACAGCATAATCTGTTGCGATACGTCCAAAGCCTATTTGTGTATCATCTTTATACAAACCAAAACACAAACAATTGTCAATAGTGGTTTGAACTTGTGCTAGCGTTCTTCCTTTCGCCCAATAACTATTTGTTAAATATTGGTGAATTACTGCTACTTGTAACTTTGATTTATCTTTTGAAATGGTGATCATTTTTTACCTATTTTACCTAAGTGCGTATTGCTAAAACTATCCGTGTATTTTAGCCCATAACCTAAAGCCCTATCAAAAGCGGCATGCCCAAAAAACACAATTCCTATCAATTTAAAATACTCATCATTTAAATACACTCCTATAAAATACACACTTATCGCAACTCCTTTATGATGCAAAATATTATATAAAAAAGCACCTACTTTAGTATTTATTGCATACCCTATAAAACCTAAATCTGGCAAGAAAAAAAGCACTAAATACCACCACCAATCAAACGACAACTGATTAAATAGAAAGATAGAAAATCCTAATATTGCTAACTCTTCAATTTTTAATATTCTTTTCATTTTTACTCTAATGCATATAAAATTGGTTTACTCGGACTCGCGTCATTCTCAAATGGGGCAATCATTAAATTCAGAAAATATGTTCCATCTTCTACAGTATTTGGCACAAAAATGAATTCGGTAATCGTAGCATCTAAACGCAATTTTCCTGCGGTATTCCAAAATGCATTGTGAGAAAGTAGTTTCCCTTCATCACTTTCTCTGTCTACAGAAGGCAAGTCGATTAATAAATGTTTGATTCCTTTCTCTCTTAAATAAATTACCGCTTCTTCTAATATATATGGTGGGTTGGTATTTGAATATTGTGCTGACTTTTTATCAGCTAAATTAGGAAGCGTTCTTATTACAATTGCATCTCTTTTTTTATTCCCTAACACAAATTGCAATTGCTTTTTTGTAATTACAAAATCATCCTCAATTTGAGTTGGTGCAATGGTTACTACTTCACTTAAAAAGAAATATTGATTTAAATTCTGATTTACAGAATGCACCTCTTCTGTGATGTGTCCTGCACATTCTGTATGTGTAATATGTGAGTGTGGATTGAATTCTATATTATTAAAATTCACTGCTGCACCTTCAGAAACCTTGATTTTTTGTCCTTCAAAATCTTCAGGAAAAATCTTAGGGCCATCAACATACCAAGCGTTCACATTTTGCTTAGAGACATCTATTGCAATAGAAATATCGATTGGTTTTGTAAAATCTATTTTGTAATTCTTTGTATTGTATTTTATTGCTGCTAGCATTTATACTGAACGTGTTTCAGTATCTCTTCATTGAAATACTATAAGTTCAAATATAACTAAATTCTAAACAATTCACTTGCTAAACCATCTGCTAAAAACTTACCTTTTTTAGTAGTTTTTAACTTCTCAATACCGTTTTGATTTTCATCAAAATCGCTCAAAGTCACAACCAATAACCCTTCTTGAATAAATTTTTCTGCACCATTTAATAGCTGACTTTTAAAATCGATTCCGAATTCACTTTCAATCTTAGATAATGAAACACCCCAAATTGTGCGTAAACCTGTCATGATGTATTCATTGAATTGATCGTTAATTGACAATTTTTCAATTTCGTTTGGCAATTTATTTTCTTGCAATGATTTTATATACTTAGCGTTATTGGCAACA
The DNA here is from genome assembly GCA_913062575.1 of uncultured Flavobacteriaceae bacterium. Classification (GTDB taxonomy): domain Bacteria; phylum Bacteroidota; class Bacteroidia; order Flavobacteriales; family Flavobacteriaceae; genus Polaribacter. Next base: position 3,565 of record CAJXVT010000033.1, read on the forward strand.
TTCCAGCTTCTATGTGTTCTATTGAATGAGTGTGCAGAAGGGCCAACTCCAATATATTTCTTCCCTTGCCAATAACTTGTATTGTGCTTAGAAAAATAGTCCGGCTTTCCGAAATTAGAAATCTCATAATGAATAAATCCTTGTTTTTGAGTTTCTTCTACCAGAATTTCAAAATGCTGCTTTGCCAACTCCTCATCTAATGGCGGGTATTTTCCTTTAGCAATAAAGCTGTCCAATGCCGTGTTTGGTTCTACAGTCAAGGCATAACTCGAGATATGACTAATTCCGAAATCGAAAAGAATCTGCAAGTTTTCTTTCCAACGAGCATTTGTCATATTCGGAATTCCATAAATTAAATCTACAGTAATATTATCAAAATGGCGTGTCGCCATAGATAAACAATTCTTTGCTTCGTTTGTGTTATGCGCGCGATTCATACTTTTCAAATCTTCTTCAAAAAAAGATTGCACCCCAATACTTAATCTATTGATTGGGCTTTTAGATAACTGGATTATTTGATCACTAGACAAGTCATCTGGGTTTGCTTCTAATGTAATTTCTGGTTCTCCAGTTACCTTGTAATTCGCATAAACTGTGTCTATTATGGATTGAATTTCATCAATAGTTAATAAACTTGGAGTTCCACCACCAAAATAAATGGTTTCAATAGTCTCATTTTGCAATTCTTCTTTTCTAATTTCAATTTCTTTTATCAAACAAGAAATCAACTCATCTTTCTTTTTTAAGGAAGTTGAGAAGTGAAAATCGCAATAAAAACATGCTTGCTTACAAAAAGGTATATGAATGTAGATTCCGGCCATTTTTAGTCTCCAGTTTAAAGTTTCAGTTGGCAGTTATTTTTTAACCCGTTTCTCATTTTGTTTCACGAAACTTGCCCAACCAGTATAATTTTTTCCTCCAATTACTTTTCCTGAATTGTAAAAATGACAAACCGCTGCTGCCAATCCATCAGTTGCATCTAAGTTTTTTGGCAAGGTTTTTAAATCTAATAAAGATTTCAACATCAAAGCTACTTGCTCTTTACTTGCATTTCCATTACCCGTAATTGCCATTTTAATTTTCTTTGGTAAGTATTCTGTAATCGGAATTTCACGAGATAAGCCCGCAGCCATGGCAACTCCTTGAGCTCTTCCTAGTTTTAACATTGATTGCACGTTTTTCCCAAAGAAAGGTGCTTCAATTGCAATTTCATCTGGATGATATGTATCTATCAATTCGATGGTTCTTTCAAAAATCAGCTTTAGTTTTAGGTAGTGATCGTCGTATTTTTTTAGCATCAATTCATTCATTTGAATGAATTCCATTTTTTTTCCTACAACTTTTATCAATCCAAAACCCATAATGGTTGTTCCTGGATCAATACCTAATATAATTTTTTCTACTTTCACTTACTTAAAGTTGATATGTCATTCCGAAATTAGGAAGGATTGAGAAATCTTATTTTTAGATTTCTCACATTCCTTTGAAAAGACAATTCATTTAAATTTGTTTTCTTTGCATCAATGCAAAAATCGCCTACTCACAAAACTAAGCAATTATTAGCGCTCAGTATAAAACTTTTTATAGTTATTGGCTGTGGGTATTTTATGTATACAAAACTGACTCAGAACAACCAACTGTCATTTTCTGATTTTTACTCAAAATCAATCCAAGCAAGCCTTTTTTCAACAAAAAATATTGTTTTTTTATTCATTTTTAGTGTTTTAAATTGGCTTTTCGAATCCAATAAGTGGTACTTATTAGCCAATCACTCGCGAAAAACTTCTTTTCCAAATGCGATTATTCAAAGTTTAGCCTCGTTAACTGTTTCTTTAATTACGCCAAACCGAATTGGAGAATATGGAGCTAAAGCCATCTACTTTAAAAAACCATTAAGAAAGCAAGTGCTGATTTTAAATTTAGTTGGAAACCTTTTTCAATTGGGTACCACAATGATTTTTGGAGTAGTTGGTATTTCGTTTTTCATATTTAATTTTAATATTACAATCCCCAACAAATCTATATTTTTAACAATTGGACTAACATCAATTGCACTTGTTATTCTATGTTGTTTTTTTTATAAAAAAGAGGTTTCTATTAAAGGGTATTCTTTAAAATCATTGATGAATTTTATTTCTAAAATTCCAAATTCTGTAACAGCTAAAGTTGGTTTGTGTTCTATCATGAGATATTTAATATTTTCACATCAGTTCTATTTTTTAGTAGTTCTTTTTAATGTAGATATTTTATATTCTGAAGCAATACTTTCCATTTTTACAATGTATTTACTAGCATCTATCATTCCGATGCTGTCACTTTTTGATGTTGTCATTAAAGGCTCTATTGCAATTTGGGTATTTTCTTTTTTCAATTGCAATGAAATTGTTATTTTATCTATAGTACTTATAATGTGGGTTTTCAATTTTGTTCTTCCTAGTATTGTTGGGAGTTATTTTGTACTTACATTTAAGTCCGATAAACTCTTTGAATCTTAAAAATGATTGTTATTAGTATTCTCTTCTTCATTTATCTGATTACCATTGCAATTTTTGCTCATGGTTTTGAGAAAGTGAAAAAATTTACCTCAACAGAAACGGATGCTAAGACTGAATTTTCAATTGTAATTCCGTTTAGAAATGAAGCTGGTAGTTTACCTGCTCTTTTAAACTCTATAGAAAACATCAATTACCCAAAACACCTTTTCGAATTTATTTTTGTGGATGATGATTCTACAGACAATTCGATTGAGGTTATTAATTACCACTTAGAGCATAGTCTAAAGGCTGGACCAAGCATTTCAATTATAAAAAACTCAAGAAATTCTAATTCACCAAAAAAAGATGCTATTACAACCGCTTTAAAAACTGCAAGGAACGAATGGATTATCACAACTGATGCCGATTGTATTTTATCTGAAAACTGGTTAAAAACAATCGACAGCTACATTCAACAAAATGAGTGCAATATGATTGTTGCTCCTGTAACTTATATTTCGAATAGTTCATTTCTTCATCAATTTCAAGTCTTAGATTTTTTAAGTCTACAGGCATCAACTATAAGTGGATTTGGATTGCGAAACCCATTTCTATGTAATGGTGCTAATTTAGCATACAAAAAAGGTGTATTCAAAAAAGTAAATGGATTTAAGAACAACAATTCAATTGCAAGTGGAGACGATATCTTCTTACTAGAAAAATTCTTGCAATTTGATAAATCCAAAGTAAGCTACTTAAAATCTAATGAAGCTATTGTAAAAACATTTCCTGTAAACACGTTTAATGAATTAATAAATCAACGTGTACGTTGGGCTTCAAAAACGTCTAACTATAATCTTATTTTCGGCAAACTAATTGGTATACTTATTTTAGTCGGAAACTGTATTATTGCATTTTCTCCATTGCTGGTCTATTATGAAATTATAACAGCTACATCTGCAATAAGTTACTTTTTAATGAAATTATTTTTTGACTTTTTACTTCTTGAAAGAATCTCTAGTTTCTACAAACAAAAACTCACCTTTTCTAGCTATTTATTTAGTAGCTTTATATATCCTTACTTTACATTGTTAATCGTTCTGAAATCACTTTTCAGCAACTACAAATGGAAAGGAAGAACTTTTAAAAAGTAATTAGCTTAGCAACTTAGTTACAAACCCTTCTGCATTCATAAATAAGTAAATTATTATAATTAGCAAGATAACCAAGAAAATCCCTTTTTGTGGTTTTGCTTTTTTACGTTCTTTAATCCTTCTAAATTTCATTTTCCTTTCTATTAATTTTGTTTACAAAAAGCATTTAGAAAACTAAATACTACTATCAATTTTAGTTGCTCTCAACATTTCTCTTTTCCCAGGTGGTCCTTCTAGTCTTTCAACTTTAAAGCCAACTTCTTGCATGGCTCTTCGCACACTTCCTTTTGCGGAATAAGTTACTAAAATTCCATCAATTCTCATAGCCTTAAACATTTTTCTAAAAATAGTAACTGTCCATAATTCTGGTTGGTGTTCTGCACCAAAAGCATCAAAATACACCAAGTCAAAACAATTTTCATCTTCTATATCTTTAAAAAATTGCTGTCTTTTCTCCAAAGAAAACCCTTTGGAAATCAGATGACTATCTTCCCAAGAAACACTATGAAGCATCTCAAAAACTGTTTGATTTTCTTCCTCTTTCAATTCAGAAACATAATTTAATTGTCTTGCCTCTTCTTCTGTAACCGGATACGCTTCTACCCCTACATAATCTATATAAATATTATTTTTCTCTGCTTCTAACAGCGTTAAAAAACAATTTAACCCTGTTCCAAAACCTATTTCAAGAATAGAAATAGTTGGTAATAAAACAGGCTTGAATCCATGTTTTAGAAATACATGTTTTGCTTCTTGTATAGCTCCATGTGTAGAATGATAATTTTCATTCCAATCTGGTAAATGTATCGTTGAAGATCCATCAGAAGTTATGCGTATTTCTCTTTTCATTATCTTTAAATGGATAAAACCTATTATTTAGACTTCTTCATCAAAACACCATCTGCAACAAAAGCAAACTCAACTTTAGGTTCTGTAATCATAGCGATCTCTTCTTTAGTTTTACCTGCATCTTCAGCATAATGTTGCAAATCTTTTACAGATGTTTCTGTAACAAATGCTTTACCATTTACAATTACTTCTTTGTTATTAGCATCCAACGGCATAAAAAATCCGTAGTCTTTAAAACGAACCATAGTTTCTGTTCCGTTAGTTAAATCTAACTTCATCCAACAGCCTTTTTTTGAACACACTTCGTTTATTTTAGAAGTAAACTTTATAGTAAGTGTATCTCCTTTCTTTAAACCTTTAAACTTTTTAAGCATTGTTTGAGCATCAATTGTCTTCTCTGAAGTGATTTTCTCTCCAAAAGAAGCATAACTCGTAGCATCATCATCTTTAATTACTTCTTTTTCAATTGATTTATTCTCCTTACAAGCAGTAAATACTAATGAGAAAATCAAGCAAACTTTTAATACATTTTTCATCTTTTATTTTTTTAACAAATTTAATACAAATGTAGCAATTTAAACAACAAAACACTGCTTAACATATGTTAATCGCACTATAAATGGTTACCTTTGAACCTTCTAAAGCAGCATTATTATGAGTTCAAATATAAAAATAGAATTAACTAAGAATTCTAAAATTGATACAGTAGATTTTAATAATTTACCATTTGGAAGTATTCTTTCTGATCACATGTTTGTATGTGATTATAAAGATGGGAAATGGCAGAATTCAACGATTCAACCATATGCTCCAATTCAATTAGACCCTTCTGCTAAGATTTTCCATTATGGACAATCTATTTTTGAAGGAATGAAAGCCTACAAAGACACAAACAATAACACGTTATTATTTAGGCCTTTAGACAACCACAAACGTTTAAATAAATCTGCAGAAAGGCTAGTAATCCCTCAAGTTCCTGAAGATATCTTTATGGATGGATTAAAGAAATTATTAGAAATTGATAATGCTTGGATTCCTACTCAAGATGGAAGCTCTTTATATATTAGACCGTTTATGTTTGCTTCAGGAAATGGCTTTCATGCATCACCAGCAGACGAATATAAATTAATTATTTGTACGGCACCTTCTGGAGCTTATTTCTCTGGAAAAGTAAAAGTATTGATTGAAGAAAAATATGCACGTGCTGCAAATGGAGGCGTTGGTTTTGCTAAAGCTGGTGGTAATTATGCTGCTCAGTTTTACCCAACACAATTAGCTGTAGAAAAAGGGTATAATCAAGTAATTTGGACAGACGACAATACACATGAGTATATTGAAGAAGCTGGCGCAATGAATATTTTTGTTCGCATCAACGACACATTAATTACAAGTCCAACTTCTGACAGAATCTTAGACGGAATTACACGTAAAAGTATCTTACAATTAGCAAGAGATAAAAACATAAACGTTGAAGTGCGTAAGATTACAGTAACAGAAGTTGTTACTGCTGCTAAAGACGGAAGTTTAAAAGAAATGTTCGGTGCTGGAACAGCAGCTGTTATTTCTCCAATTGCTGGTTTTGGTTTTAAAAATGAAGATTTTGATTTACCAGAATTTGAGAATACTTTTGCTTCTCAATTGAAAAAGTACATTACAGATATTCAAACAAATAAAGTAGAAGATCCTTATGGATGGAGAGTAACCCTATAATTATTCTTTAAATAATTATATAAAAAAGCATCAACAAATAGTTGATGCTTTTTATTTTTATTTCGGTTTTTAGTTTTGTAGCACTCCTTCTAAACTATCAATAATTACATTGTAAAATCCTTCAAAAACCTGCGTCATTTCTGCTTCTGCCTCAGGGGCAGAATCAAACTCACAACCCCAAGTAATTTTTGTACTTGCAGCATCAATTGCTTCAACTTTTACTGTACTTATATAACGTGTAATAGGAAAAGGACCTTTATTGATTTCATATTCAAACTCCATATTATTTTCATCTACGCTATTTAACGTTTCATAAATAGCGGCTCCATCTGGCATATAACAGACACGTGTGGCTCCTGCACCTTCTCCAGTTGTTTCTGATTTAGCAATTGGAGAAAATTCTTCTATTCCTCTAAAAGACGATAATTTACTCCACGCTTCTTTTGCTGATACATTGATTGTTTTGTTTACGACTACTTCTGACATGATTTTAATTTTTAAGTTATTGATAACCCAAATTTATATATAGTTGAAACAGGAATAAAAAATAGCGTTCTGAAATAAGTTATTCTATAAACGAAAGCTGTTCATCTATAAACTCTATAAGTTGTTCTTTCGGTTGAATTTTATATAAAATACTCATAGAAAAAATGACTCCTAATAAGAATTCAGCATATTCGTTTTTCTTTTCTGGGTATTTAATTTGCCCCAATCCAATGGCTTTATCCAAAACAACTTTATAACTATTGGTGAGCGTCTCGAAATAACGCTGGTATACATCAGTAATTTCTTGGTTCGCATTTCGCATTTCAACCACAGTATTTACCATCAAACAACTTTTAGGAAATGTTTTATCTAACAGCGCATCAATCAATGCATAAAAAAAATCTCTTAACGAATCTAATCCTTCTGTAGTTTCTCTCAGTTGTTTTAAAAATGGGTCGGAATAGTTTGACGTATAATACCCTAATGAATCCATAAACAACATGTCTTTTGTAAACTTGTTATAAATAACCGATGTACTCACGTCTAAATAAGCAGCCAGCTCTTTCGCAGTTACTCCTTTGTAACCTTGAGTCCAAAAGAGCTCTTGGGCTTTTTCTACCAATTGATCGTAAGATTGATTAAGTACCTGTGGCATAATTGATTTTTTTAGTAAGGATTACTTCAATTCCGTTTGCAATATGATGTTGTTTTTGTTTTTCTGAATGAATCAAACAAAAACTCATGGATGTACAAAACAACGCAACTAAATGTCTTGCATAAAATGCTGGATTGTTTTTTGTTTTTTCTTCAATTGATAATCGTTTAATTAGGACTGACTCTAATCTTGATAAATAGTCTTTAATTAAGCTTTTAATCTTTGGATCATCATCTGCCAATTCTGTTCCTATATGAATATAAAAACAGCCTTTGTGTTTTTCTTTACTTTGTAAAAACGACAAATAAAATTCTTGTAAAATAGCTGGTAATTCACCCTCTTTACTTAAAATTTCAAACTTCACATCTCCATATCTTTCTTGATATATTTTTAAAGCGTTGTATAAAATCCCTTCTTTATTTTGAAATTCATGATACAACGAAAATCTATTTACGCCAGTAACCTTAACTATTTCTTGAATAGAAGTCCCTCTAAATCCTTTTTCCCAGAATATGGGAATGCATTTTTCTAAAACGTTATTGGTATTATACTCTTTATATCTCATACTATTTAGCTTTTACTAAAATAGGAAAAAAATTCCAACAGTTTTATAAATGCTTTTTTGTAGTTTTAAATTCTAAAAACCAATCAATGAAATTCAAATCACTACTTCTACTTTTACTAATTATTTGCATCAGTTGTAAAACTGAAAACAAATCAACAGGAATAATTGAAGCAAAAAAACCGCAACAATACATCACTGTTTTAGGAACTGCTCAAGATGGCGGCTTCCCACATATAGGTTGTCAAAAAGAATGTTGTTCTAATTATTACAACGGAACTCTCTCTAAGAAAAGAATAGTCTCATTAGGCTTGGTAGATCAACAAAATAAACAAAAATGGATTTTTGATGCTACTCCAGATATATCTACACAATTGGCAGATTTAGAGCAGAACCATTTAAAGACATCTTCGATTATTGATGGTGTGTTTTTAACACATGCACATATCGGGCACTATACAGGCTTGATGTATTTTGGTAGAGAAGCATTAGGAAAAAAAGGTACAAAAGTATACGCGATGCCTAAAATGAGATCATTTTTAGAAACCAATGGCCCTTGGAGTCAGCTGATTACTTTACAAAATATTGAAATACAGAATTTACAAAACGACGCTACAATTGTATTAAACAACAGACTAAAAGTTACACCCTTTTTAGTGCCACATAGAGATGAATTTTCTGAAACAGTAGGTTATAAAATTGAAGGCTCTAAAAAAACTGCCTTATTTATCCCAGATATTGACAAATGGAATACTTGGAAAAAAAGTATTATTGAAGAAGTAAAAAAAGTTGATTATGCATTTTTAGATGCTACTTTTTTTAATCAGAACGAAGTAAAAAGAGCGATGACCGAAGTTCCGCATCCATTTATTCAAGAAACAATAAACTTGTTTAAAAACGAATCTATAGCAACAAAAAATAAAGTCATATTTATTCATTTTAATCACACAAACCCAGCACTACAAAAGGATAGCAAAGAAAGAAAGCAAATCGAAAACCTAGGTTTTCGATTTGCTTTTGAAGGACAGAATTACGAGTTGTAATTCTTTATTTTATTCCTAAAATCATTTTAAAAGTTCTAACTTCACAGGTATAGAACTTTTTAAATCTCTCTTTTATCTCTTTCAATTTTCCCATCTGTACATTTTATTTAGACTGTATACTTATAAGTAGTAAAAACCTTTAAAATGTTACACAAATCTATGTAAAAAACAGGTATTTGCACCCAGGTATAAATACCTGTTTTTTTAAAAATGTTTCTTTTCTCAATGAGAATTTCAATCGGACAGATAAGTCGGGTTGAAAAATATTTCAGTAATTATATTTCCTATACTTACTCCTCTAAAATCTCAGCAATATTTGGTTTAAAATAATTGGGTCCTTTTAACACTTTTCCGTCTTCACGGTAAATTGGTTTTCCATCTTTCCCTAACTTACTCATATTACTACGTTGTATTTCATTAAAGACTTCTTCAATTTTATCTTGCATCCCGTGCTCTATAATCGTACCACATAAAATGTATAGCATATCACCAAGAGCATCTGCAACCTCAACCAAATCACTATTTTGTGCAGCTTCTAAATATTCTTCATTTTCCTCTTTCATCAAATTAAAACGCAACATATTTCTATCTTCACCAATATGCGCAACTGGTGTATTGTTCATCCCTAATTTAAATGCAGTGTGAAATTCATGTACTGCGGCGATTCGTTTTTTCATATCTAAATAGTTATTTTAAAGCTCGATAAACAAGCTTAGTTCTTCTGTTGTTTATATAATAAAATTCTTCTTTTAATTCGTAAATTTGCATAAAAATACAATTTTATGTTTACCAAAGGTCAATTAATTTTTGCAGCTTTTTTTGTTGTCGCTTTTATCATTTTAATGGTTTGGAGCTATAGAAAAGATATAAAAAGTCATAAAATGCATTATAAAAATGCAGGTTTCAAAGTTGGATTTTGGATGATTCTCGCAATTGTTATTTGGAGTGCTATTAGAATTTACAGCAAAAGCTAATTACATTCGTTCAACTTCACTTAACCTATCATGATCTAAAACGGTATACCCTTCTTCATCAAACTTATAGGATGATGTAAACTTTACATCTACTTCTAAATCATTAAAACTGTAGGAATAGATTTGATACACGTTTTGCGCAAAAGACTCTTCGTGATATTGCAACAACATAAACAACTCAGCATTTAACGCTGCTATTTCTTTGTTTGTAAAATTGTATAATGGGCTTTTCTCGTCAATTTCGTGTACTATGGTCCAAACGGTTGGTAAATACATAATGGAGGCTCGTTCCAATCCTAAATCGTAGTATTTTTTTTCTGAGGTTTCTTTATCTGAAATCGAAAGTGTTACCGATATTTTAGGTGCTATCATTACTGTTTTTCTACTATTCATTAAACGGAACATAATTGCTCGTTTATCTTTAAAATCTCTTAGAATAATATGGTCACTAAATTTTATTGCTGATTTTGGTTTTGAGAACCGTCCGTACAACAATCCTGTAATAAATGAAAAACTCAACAAACCGATCATCGCTTCAAAAGCTGCAATGAGGTTGGATGTAACTCCGTGAGGAGCAATTCCACCATAACCTACTGTTGTTAAAGTTTGAGCACTAAAAAAAAATCCGTTTAAAAAATCAGAAAACACATTACCTGTACTTTTGGTAATCTCTTCAATTCCGATGAGTGTGTAAACCAATCCAAAAAGAACATTCAATAACGTGTAAGATAACAGAATTAAAAAGAAAAACTTGAACCAAGAAATATCTATAAAAAAGGAATATAAATCGTCTAAATTTCTTTTTTTATTTACGTGTACAACATTAGATGAGCCATCTTTGTTGATAATGTTTTTTGCATTTTGAGTAGCTTTATAGCCAAACCCTGGATCTTTTATCTTGTTAGCCATATATTAATTTTTATAACAAAAGCAATCTGTTGTATGATCATTTACCATTCCTGTTGCTTGCATAAATGCATAGATAATGGTTGACCCTACAAATTTAAATCCTTTCTTTTTTAATGCTTTAGATATAGTGTCTGATAGTGCTGTAGTTGCTGGCACTTCACCTCTACTAGTAAATGTATTTATGATCGGTTTTCCATCAACAAAACTCCATATATAATTAGAGAATGACCCGTATTCTTTTTGAATTTCCATGAACAATTGCGCATTGGAAATTGCCGATTTTACTTTAAGCTTGTTTCTAATAATTCCTGCATTTTGAATTAATTCTTCAAACTTTACTATATCATATTCTGCAATCTTTTTATAATCGAAATTATCAAAGGCTTCTCTAAAATTTTCTCGCTTTTTTAAAATGGTAATCCAACTTAAACCCGCTTGAAATGTTTCTAATACTAAAAACTCAAATAATGTTTCATCATCATACACAGGTTTCCCCCATTCATTATCATGATAGTCAATATATAGTTGATCTTTATTAACCCAAAAACATCTATTCTTCATTTAATATGTAATTTTTATTGGCTTGATAGCTTCTTGCCTTTCATTAATATACTCGTGTTTTCCATCACCAAAATAACCTGGCTCTTCTAACATAATTCGAATGTCTTTTTGCCATTCTTTAATTGCAACTGTAACATTTAATTCTATCGCATAAACAGTGTTTTTATGTAACGGGTAATCTCCATTCACAGGAACGCCCGCTTGAGAATCCCACATTCCAATAGTCGTTCCAGCACTATGCCCAAAACTACCTAAAGGATGTGTATATATGGATGGTTTTAATCCTTCTTTTTTTGCTTGATTCAAAGATGCTACTAATATTTCATTTCCTGTCTTTTCGGTTTGCATGGTTGTTGTTAAAATATCTTGTAAACGATTTCCTTTTGCAAACGCATCAGCTAAATATGCTGGAACTTTAGTTTCTTCCTTTCCTAACACATATGCATGTTGCTGGCAATCTGTATTCAATCCTACATAAGTGATTCCAAAATCGCAATGCAATAAATCTTGAGGCATAATTACCTTGCTGCTCTTTGCTTTTGAAAATGAATAAATATGAGATTTTAACGGTTCTTTACTTCGTTGAACATCTATCGTTGGATGAAACCACGTATCTAATCCCAAGTCAGTCACTTTTTGACGCATCCACCAAACTACGTCATCAGTGGTAGTAGTTCCTGGAATTATCACATTACTAGAAAATGCTTCGTCAATAATATCATGCGTGATTTTTACCAGATTCTTATAGAGTTTCATCTCTTTTTCTGTTCTAGTTTCTATCCAGGCAATGGCTAGTTTTTCTGCCGAAACTATTTTATTTTTATTTGTCGTGCTTAAACTCTCATGAAATTCATCGTAATCTGTTTTAACCAAGCCATCTGCTAATGCAAAATGTTTAGATACATTTACTCCAATTTTTGATGGATTACGTTCCTCTATAATTCTACTTAAGGCTTTCCATTGATTTGGTTCTTTTTCTTTATCCCAAGCCGACTTTATATTCTCACCAACATCATATCTTGCAACTGCTAATTTCTCTATGGTGTTTTTTTCTTTATTTCTAGAAAAAACCAATATGGTTCTTCGCCTCGCATTTAACCAAACTGATGGCAACATTGTTTTGATAACAGGATCTTCATTATATTCACGAGAAATAATAACCCACATATCAATATCGGTCTCATCCATCAACTTTGGCAATAAATTATCGAATCGGTCTTCTAAGATTTCATCTCGTAATATAGCTCTGTCTTTTTCGTCTAAAATAGTGTATGTTGACTGGTTATATTCTTGTGGCTTGCACGTTATAAAAACACAGAAAATAATTAGGAAGTAAATAATTTTACGCATAGTAAGAAAGTTTGATGTTGAAATTAATGTTAAAACTCGAATAAATCAATGCTTTTTGAATTATTTTTTCGACCTTCACTAAACAAATTACTGATTATGAAACAACTAAAAACTATTTTATCTTTTTTAGCTTTTGCTATATTTTTTATTAGTTGCGGTTCGTATCCAACAAAAAATAACGCCACTGTAAAAGAAGATCCCGTTGTTATTTCTAATGAAACATTAGGATACGAGGTTATTATTATCGACATAGGGTTTACTTCTTATTTAAACACTGTGGCAAAACCAAAAAATTATCATTCTGATTCTTATTTAAAAAATAAGAACAGACAATATGTAGCTGTTTGGAATAGTAGAGTTAGAAATCCACAGAGATATAATTCTAACATTTACGAAAACATAGTTGACTACGAAAACAATATTAATTACGGTTTAGAAGTAAACTATAAATTGTATTGGTATTTTAAGTTTGCAGAACAGAAATATAAAATGAAGCTTAGTTATTAATTAAGTTTATCTTTTTGTATAGCTAATAAAACTATAATCATGCTTGTTTTTTTCATCTGCTTTAAAGCCTTCTTTTGCGCTTTCCTTCCAAGTATCTAAATCTATTTCTGGAAAAAAAACATCCGCTTCAAAACTTTCGTGGACTTGTGTAATATCTAGTTGATCTACTAAATTAGTCACCATTGCTTGCTTATAAATCTGCGCGCCACCAATAATATAAATATGTTCGTCAGATTTGGCTACTTCTATCGCTTTCTCAATACTATTTACAACGATACACCCATCAGCTTTATACTCTTTATTTCTAGTGATGATAACAGTAGTTCTATTTGGCAACGGCTTTCCAATTGACTCGTAAGTGTTTCTTCCCATCAAAATATGATGTCCTGTAGTTACTTTTTTAAATCGTTTTAAATCCGCAGGTAAATGCCAAATTAAATCGTTGTCTTTGCCTAAGGCATTGTTGTTTGCAATTGCTGCTATAATTGTAATTATACTCATATTAATAATACCTTCTTGGCCTTTTCTTGTATATAGGTTTCTTTCTATTAAATTTTATAAGCAGCACAAAACTAACATTAACAGGTCTCTTGTTTTTTATTGCTGGTTTTAATACTTCAAAATCAACAAAGACCCCATTCAATTCCGTAATAATTAATTTACTCTTTAAATTCGTCTTAACAATCTTTGTTTTTGCTTTATCGCTAATTACAAACTCAACAAAAACTTTCCCTTTTTGTATAAATTCAGTTAAACTCTCTTTACTTAATCCGCTTATTAAGTGCAATCTTAATTTTCTAAAAAGAAATTCTTTTTCTGAAATATTTTTCTCTTTTTTTGTTTTTTTGTAATTAATCTCTGGATACTCTTCAATATTACTCAAACTAAACATCTCATTTTCCTGTCCTAAAGAAACAAAACGAGTAAGTAAGCAAAGAAGAAAAAATATCTTTTTCATAAATATGAAATTACACGGCTACTTTTCCTTTAATATGTGGATGAGGATTGTAATCTACCAATTCGAAATCTTCAAATTTAAAATCGAATATTGATGTTATTTCTGGGTTGATTTTCATTGTTGGTAATGCTCTAACCTCTCTAGACAATTGCAACTCTAATTGTTCTTGGTGATTATTATAAATATGTGCATCTCCAAATGTATGAATAAACTCTCCTGCTTCATAACCACAAACTTGAGCCATCATCATTGTAAACAATGCATACGAGGCAATGTTAAATGGCACTCCTAAGAAGATATCTGCACTACGTTGATATAATTGGCAAGACAATTTTCCGTCTGCAACATAAAACTGAAAAAACGCATGACAAGGAGGTAAAGCCGCTTTTCCATTTGCTACATTCTCTGAAAAAGAAATTGAAGTATCTGGCAACACACTCGGGTTCCACGCAGAAACTAACATTCTTCTACTATTAGGGTTGTTCTTTAAAGTCTTTATTACTTCTTGTAACTGATCTATATCATCACTATTCCAATTACGCCATTGATGCCCGTAAACTGGCCCTAAATCTCCATTTTCATCTGCCCAAGAATTCCAGATTTTAACACCATTTTCTTGTAAATAATTGATATTCGTATCGCCATTTATAAACCATAACAATTCATAAATAATAGATTTTAGATGCAACTTCTTAGTAGTTACCATCGGAAAACCTTCACTTAAATCAAAACGCATCTGATGCCCAAAAACACTTTTTGTCCCTGTTCCTGTTCTATCTCCTTTTTCGTTTCCATTATCTAAAACGTGTTGTACTAAATCTAAATATTGCTTCATTCTTCAGCGTTTAATCGTTGAAATGTTTATTTGTTTACCTTTTGTAAAAATAGAAAAAGCTTCAACAGAATTTGTTGAAGCTTTTTAAAAAATATTTAAAAGTTATTAACTTTTATTTGTCCGTGGCAACTCGCCACTATCCTATAATCATTCCTGCAATTGTTGCAGACATTAAAGAAGCTATTGTTCCTCCAATTAACGCTTTCATTCCAAATTCTGACAGCACTTTTCGTTGCCCTGGAGCCAAAGATCCAATTCCTCCAATTTGGATTCCAATAGATGCAAAGTTTGCAAATCCACACAACATATACGTTGCCATAATAATAGATTTATTATAATTTAAATGGACTGCATTTGCAACATCTTTCAACTCTGCCAATTGTATATAACCAATAAATTCACTGGCTGCTAATTTGATTCCTAGCAACTGCCCCATCATTGCCATATCTTGAGTTGCTACTCCTATCAACCACATTAGTGGCGCAAAAGCATATCCTAGAATAAACTCTAACGAAAGGCTTTTGTATGCTGTATTTACAACCATCCAATCATTTAAACTTGTAACATCACCAACCCATCCTAAGATTCCGTTAATCATCGCTATAAAAGCTACAAATACCAACAACATGGCTCCAACATTCATTGCTAATTGCAATCCTTCAGTTGTTCCTTTTGCGATTGCATCTAAAACATTAGACCCTATTTTTTCTTGTGATACTTCAACATCTGTATTTACTTTTTCTGTCTGTGGATATAATATTTTAGAAACCACAATTGCTCCTGGTGCAGCCATCACTGAGGCTGCTAATAAATGCTTTGCAAATTGCAATCTTAACACCGGATCATTTCCTCCTAAAAATCCAATATACGCTGCTAATACAGCTCCAGCAACTGTTGCCATACCACCAATCATCACCAATAGCATTTCTGACTTATTCATTTTCTCCAAATAGGCCTTAATCAATAAAGGCGCTTCAGTTTGTCCTAAGAAGATATTCCCAGCCACAGATAAACTTTCTGCTCCAGAAATTTTTAATAACTTACTTAAAGACCAAGCAAGTATTTTCACCACTTTTTGTATCAATCCTAAGTAAAACAATAATGATGTTAATGCCGAGAAAAAGATAATTGTTGGTAAAACTTGAAAAGCAAAGATGAAACCAAACTTATCCATATCTACCACCAAACCTTCAAATAAGAACTTACTTCCTGCTCGGGTAAAATCTAATACACTTACAAACAAGCCTCCAATCCACTCAAAAATTCTCTGAATAAACGGAATCTTTAATACTCCTATAGCAATTAATAACTGTGCTCCTAAACCAATTCCAACGGTTTTCCAATCAATCGCTTTTTTATTGTTTGAAAATAAAAATGCAAGTAGAATTAAAGAAGCCATTCCAAGAAGCCCCCTCCATAAGTTCGTAAATGAAAACCCTTTGCTAGGAATAATACCTGAAACATCAGATTTTACAGCATCTTTTTTTGTTTGATCCGCAACTTTTTTAACTGTAGTGCTTTCGTTTTTAATTGTATCTTGCTGAAACAAGTTGTACTTTTCTAAAGAAACAACTTCAATTTTCTCATCAGAATTCACATTAAAATTCTTTTCTAAATTTTCTGCATTTGCAAAAAACGCAACAAAACATAGAACGAGTACTAGTATTTTTTTCATATTAAAAAGGATATTAATTTAAGAGCGTTTGCTAATTTCGTCTCTAATTTTCGCAGCTAACTCATAGTTTTCATCAGCTACTGCAGCATTAAGCTCTTTGTATAATTCTTTCAAAGATTTATGGCTTTGACTTTCTTCAGAAGTTTCAGAAACACCCCCTGCAACTAACTCATCTCCCTCTAAATCAGAATCTTCCAAAGAAATTTCTTCTTCAATTTTTAAATAAACTCCGGCTTTATCTAAAATATTCTCATAGGTAAAAATCGGCGCATTAAAACGTACTGCTAACGCAATTGCATCAGAAGTTCTTGTATCGATAATTTCTTCCACTCCATCTTTTTCAGAAACTAAACTTGAAAAGAAAACTCCATCAACCAGTTTATGAATAATTATCTGTTTGACATTTATAAAATACCTGTCAGCAAATGTTTTAAATAAGTCGTGTGTTAATGGTCTGGGAGGTCTAATCTCTTTTTCTAAAGCTATGGCAATTGATTGTGCTTCAAAAGCCCCAATAATTATTGGTAAAGTTCTTTTTCCTTCAATTTCACTCAATACCAAAGCGTAAGCTCCGCTTTGGGTTTGACTGTAAGAAATTCCTTTAATTGTTAGTTCTATTAAACTCATTATATGTCTATCATCATAAAATCAAAAAAAAGGGCTGTCTACATTTGGCATTTACCTAATCAATAGACAGCCCTCTTACGGGCACAATTTACTAAAAAATATGAGTTGATTTTTAAAATATCTAAAAAAGAAATCTCAACTAGTTAACAATTTGTAAATTATTTATAGTGTCGCTTTATTCAATTACGATTGCTTAAACGCTTTTAACTTTTCAATTAATTTTGGAACCACTTCAAATGCGTCTCCAACAATACCGTAATCTGCTGCTTTAAAAAATGGCGCTTCTGCATCTGTATTAATTACAACTTTTACTTTAGAAGCATTGATTCCTGCTAAATGCTGAATTGCTCCAGAAATTCCAATTGCAATATATAAATTTGCTGCTACAGGCTTCCCTGTTTGCCCAACATGCTCAGAATGTGGCCTCCAACCCAAATCAGAAACTGGCTTTGAACAAGCTGTTGCAGCTCCAAGAACTTCAGCTAATTCTTCAATCATTCCCCAATTCTCTGGACCTTTTAATCCTCTACCCGCAGAAACAACTATATCTGCATCAGCAATAGTCGTTTTTCCAGTTGCTTTATCTACACTTACAGAGCTAACTCCTAAGTCTGAATCTGAAACTTGTGCATCAAAACTTTCTGAACTACCACTCACTGCATTTTCATGAACTCCAAATGAGTTCTTCGCCAATCCAATAACTTTTACATCTGTATGTACTACAGTATTATTAAATGCTTTGTTCGAAAACGCTTTCCTTTTTACAGTAAAAGGGCTTATAGAACTTGGTAATGCTACAACATTTGAAGCATACCCTGCATTTAATTTTACTGCTAAAACAGGCGCTAAGTACAAGCCGTCAACACTTGAATCTACAATTACTACAGTTGCACTTTCTTTTGTTGCTACTTGCGAAATTATTGATGCGTATCCTTTAGCATTAAAACTTTCTATATTATTTGATATGGTAACAACTCTCTCTGCTCCATATTCATATAATGCTGATGCATCTGCTGCATTAATTGTTACAGCTACTACATTTGAACCTAACTGTTCAGCTACTTTTTTTCCGTATGAAACAACTTCAAAAGCAGATTTTTTAAATTTTCCTTCCGATGAATCGGCAAAAACTAAAACTGACATATATTATTTTGAATTATGAATTTATGAATTACCATGTTGCAATTCTAAATTCTTAGATTTTTAATTAAATTACTTTAGCTTCGTTATGTAATAAGTTGATTAATTCATCAACATTATCTGCATCTACTAATTTCACTGCTCCTCTTGGCGCTGGCTTTTCAAATGATGATGATGATGTTTGTGCATCAATTGCAACTGGCTCAACCACGTTTAATGGTTTCTTTCTTGCCATCATAATTCCTCTCATATTCGGAATTCGCAAATCTTTTTCCTCAACCAAACCTTTCTGACCCGCAATTACTAATGGCAAATCTGTAGAAAGAGTCTCGCTTCCTCCATCAATCTCTCTTATTGCCGTTGCTGCATCACCTTCAATTTCTAATCCGATACATCCATTTACAAAATTGAAATCTAAAATTCCTGCTAACATTCCTGGAACCATTCCACCGTTATAATCAATAGACTCTCTTCCTGCCAAGACTAAATCATAGTTTCCGTTTTTTACAACTTCTGCTAATTGTTTTGCTACAAAAAAGCCATCAGATGCATCTGCATTTACTCTTACTGCATCATCAGCACCAATTGCCAATGCTTTACGCATTGTTGGCTCTGTAGTTGCATTTCCAACACTTACAACTGTAACTGTTGCTCCTTGCTTTTCTTTAAACCACATGGCACGAGTTAAACTAAATTCATCATATGGATTGATTACAAATTGTACTCCGTTTGTATCAAACTTTGTATCATTTTCTGTAAAATTAATTTTTGAAGTGGTATCAGGCACATGGCTAATACAAACTAATATTTTCATGTAATTATTTTTTGATAAGTACTTTATTATTTATGGCTACGAATTTAGGGCTTTTTTTTCAATTTATTATGCGTGCATAGTAAATATTTTTATCTAATTATAACCCAATTGTCCATTCTATGCAAAATTCAATAAAAAAAATGATGTTTAGCGTTTCTATGTTATAAAATGATTTTAATTTTTATATTTTTGCTTCACTTAATTTAAGACGAAATTAAAGAATGAAAACTGTTCAATTTAGAGAAGCTATTTGCGAAGCCATGAGCGAAGAAATGCGTAGAGACGAAAGCATTTATTTAATTGGTGAAGAAGTCGCAGAATATAATGGTGCATATAAAGCATCAAAAGGGATGTTAGATGAGTTTGGTGAGAAAAGAGTTATTGATGCTCCTATTGCCGAATTAGGTTTTGCAGGAATCGCTATTGGTTCTGCAATGAACGGAAATAGACCAATTGTAGAATATATGACTTTTAATTTCTCTTTAGTTGGAATTGATCAAATCATAAATAATGCTGCAAAAATCAGACAAATGTCTGGTGGACAATTTAACTGTCCTATTGTTTTTCGTGGACCTACTGCTTCAGCAGGTCAATTAGGAGCTACACATTCACAAGCTTTTGAAAACTGGTTTGCAAACACACCTGGCTTAAAAGTTATTGTTCCTTCTAACCCATACGATGCAAAAGGATTATTAAAAGCAGCCATTAGAGATGACGATCCAGTAATTTTTATGGAGTCTGAACAAATGTATGGTGACAAAATGGAAATTCCAGAAGGAGATTATATAATTCCTATTGGTGTTGCAGATATTAAGAGAGCAGGAACTGATGTAACTATTGTTTCTTTTGGTAAAATTATCAAAGAAGCTTATAAAGCAGCAGATGAATTAGCCAAAGAAAATATTTCTTGTGAAATTATTGACTTAAGAACTGTTCGCCCAATGGATCATAATACTATTTTAGAATCTGTAAGAAAAACGAACAGATTGGTAGTTTTAGAAGAAGCATGGCCATTTGCAAGTGTTGCTTCAGAAATTACATTTAGAGTTCAAGATGAAGCATTTGATCATTTAGACGCACCAATTAAGAGAATTACCACTGCAGACACACCTGCACCTTATTCTCCTGTTTTGTTAGAAGCCTGGATTCCAAACCATAAAGATGTTATAAAAGCAGTAAAAGAAGTTTTATATATTTAAGACTTATAATCATATTTTTAAAAGACCGCTTTAGCATACTAAAGCGGTCTTTTATTTTACATAAAAATAACAATTATGAAATAGTGCTAAAAGTATAAAATATCCGTACTTTTGTCCACCGAAAAAAGAACGTAGAAACCGTATAGAATGAGCGCAAAAGAAAGAAGAACATTTGATGTATTGATAGAAATACCTAAAGGAAGTAGAAATAAATATGAATACGATTTTGATTTACACAAAATTCGTTTTGATAGAATGTTATTCTCTTCAATGATGTACCCAGCAGATTACGGATTTATTCCTGAAACGTTGGCATTAGATGCAGATCCTTTAGATGTATTAGTATTAGGAACAGAACCAACATTTCCAATGTGTGTTATGGAAGTAAAACCTATTGGAGTTTTTCATATGGCAGATGAAAAAGGACCAGATGAAAAAATTATCTGTGTTCCAATTTCAGATCCAATCTGGAATCAGTTAAATGATTTAAGTGATATGAATCCTCATCAAGTAAAAGAGATTACTCACTTCTTTCAAGTATATAAAGATTTAGAAAAGAAAAGAGTTGATGTTGGTGGTTGGGGAGACGCAAATGAAGCATACGAAATTGTTGATAAATGTATCGAACGTTACGAAAAAAGCGAACATAAAGCTAAAGGAGATTTTACAATTTAATTCGTAAAAAAACCACTAAATATTTAAAAGCCTTACAATGAAAATTGTAAGGCTTTTTCTTTCTCGCTGATTTTGTTATATTTACGAACTTTAAAAACTAATCTAAACAATAAAATATGGAATCAATGATGATTTATATGCCAATTGCAGCTGCTGTAATTGGGCTACTTTACATGTTAGTAAAGAGATCTTGGGTAATGAAACAAGATGCAGGAGATGGAAAAATGAAAGAAATCGCAGATCACATTTACGAAGGTGCATTGGCGTTTTTAAATGCTGAATATAAATTGCTAGCAATTTTTGTAGCTGTTGTAAGTGTTTTACTTGTAATAGTATCACAAGTTGTAGAAACTACTCATTGGTTAATTGCTATCGCTTTTATTTGTGGAGCAATATTCTCTGCTTTTGCAGGTAATATAGGAATGCGAATTGCAACTAAAACAAATATTAGAACTACACAAGCAGCAAAAACAAGTTTACCAAATGCATTAAAAGTGTCTTTTGGTGGAGGTACAGTAATGGGACTTGGTGTTGCAGGTTTAGCAGTTTTAGGACTGACTCTATTTTTTATCTTTTTCTATAATTATTTTATGGGAGGAGCATCAGGTGCTTTTTCAGTTGATAAAATGACGATCGTTTTAGAAACACTAGCAGGTTTTTCTCTTGGAGCCGAATCAATTGCTTTATTTGCCAGAGTTGGCGGTGGAATCTACACAAAAGCAGCAGATGTTGGAGCTGATTTAGTGGGTAAAGTAGAAGCTGGAATTCCAGAAGATGACCCTCGTAACCCTGCTACAATTGCAGATAACGTTGGAGACAATGTTGGTGATGTTGCTGGAATGGGAGCCGATTTATTTGGGTCTTATGTAGCAACTGTATTAGCTGCTATGGTGTTAGGAAACTATATTATTAAGGATATGGGAGGAAGTATTTCTGATGCATTTGGAGGTATTGGACCAATTCTATTACCAATGGCAATTGCTGGAGCAGGAATTATCATTTCTTTGATCGGTACCATGTTAGTAAGCATTAAATCTAACGATGCAAAAGAATCTCAAGTAATGGCCGCTTTAAATAAAGGGAATTTTGTTTCAATAGCTTTAGTAGCTATAGCTTGTTACGGCTTGGTTACTTGGATGCTACCAGAAACTATGCAAATGCATTTCTTTGGAGAAGGTTTAGTAGAAATTTCTGCAATGCGTGTATTTTACGCAACACTTATAGGTTTATTAGTTGGTGGAGCAATTTCTGCTGTTACTGAATATTATACAGGATTAGGCAAAGGACCAATCACGAAAATTGTACAACAATCAAGTACCGGAGCAGGAACAAACATTATTGCTGGTTTAGCTACTGGAATGATTTCTACATTCCCTTCTGTATTATTATTTGCTGGTGCAATTTGGTCTTCTTATGCTTTTGCAGGTTTTTACGGAGTTGCTTTAGCAGCTTCAGCAATGATGGCAACAACTGCTATGCAGTTAGCTATTGATGCTTTTGGACCAATTGCAGATAACGCTGGTGGAATTGCTGAAATGAGTGAACAAGATCCAATCGTTAGAGAACGTACAGATATATTAGATGCAGTTGGTAACACAACCGCAGCAACAGGAAAAGGTTTTGCAATCGCTTCTGCTGCCTTAACATCGTTGGCTTTATTTGCTGCCTATGTTACATTTACAGGAATAGACGGAATTAACATTTTTAAAGCACCTGTTTTAGCGATGTTATTTGTTGGAGGAATGGTACCTGTAGTATTTTCTGCATTGGCAATGAATGCTGTTGGAAAAGCTGCTATGGAAATGGTAGAAGAAGTAAGACGTCAGTTTAGAGAAATTCCAGGAATTATGGAAGGTACTGGGAAACCAGAATATGATAAATGTGTTGACATCTCAACAAAGGCATCTTTAAAAGAAATGATGCTACCTGGCTTATTAACTATTGGTTTTCCTTTAGTAATTGCTTTTTTACCAATGGCTTTTGGAATGGATAATTTAGCCATTGCTGAAATGCTAGGTGGTTATATGGCAGGAGTTACCGTTAGTGGTGTGCTTTGGGCTATTTTTCAAAACAATGCTGGTGGTGCTTGGGATAATGCAAAGAAATCTTTTGAAGCTGGAGTTGAAATCAATGGCGAAATGACTTACAAAGGTTCTGAAGCTCACAAGGCTGCTGTAACTGGAGATACTGTTGGAGATCCTTTTAAAGATACTTCTGGACCATCTATGAATATATTAATTAAATTAACTTGTTTAATTGGACTGGTTATCGCTCCGATTTTAGGAGGGCACTCTGCTGATGCAAAACATGGTGAGAACTTTGATGTAAACATCACAATTGACAAAGATAGCAATCATAAAAAACATATTGCTAAAGAAGTTAAGGTTGAAATTATGGAAGCCGGAGCTATTTACATCGGGAAAGTTACTGTAAAATCGACAAAAAATGGTGTAGAAACTATTGAAAACGAAAGATTTGAAGGCACAAGAGAAGAAGTAAAAAAACAGATTGAAGAAAAGTATGGCGAAAATCTTGGAGAACATTCTAAAATGAAAAAGATCATCAAGAAAGAACTTCATAAAGAAGAAAATCATAACGATTAGTATTCAAACATTAGACACAAAAAATGCCCTTCAATTGAAGGGCATTTTTTATTTGTAAAACGTTGAATTAATAAGCATATCGTTGAGGGCCTCCTCTACGAACCTCTTCACTTGCAGACTCCTCAAATTGTTTGAAGTTATTTCTAAAAGCATTAGATAACTTAAAAGCTGTCTTATAGTATTCTTCATCATTATTCCAAGTAGCTCTTGGACTTAATAACTCTGCAGGAACACCTGGACAAGTTCTAGGTTGCGCTACTCCAAATACAGAATGGATATGGTAATCTTCATAAGTATAATCACCTAAATCACCATTTAACACAGCTGTAATCATAGCACGGGTATATTTTAATGGCATTCTTCTTCCAACCCCGTATTGACCACCTGACCAACCAGTATTAACCAACCAAACATTTACTCCGGCATCTTGCATTTTCTGACTTAACATCTC
>CAJXVT010000034.1 GCA_913062575.1 uncultured Flavobacteriaceae bacterium
ATCAAATCACAATATGGTGGTGTAAAAATTAATGAGTAATTAGTTAAACAAAAAAAATCAATCAAATCATGAAAAAATTAATTATTACAAGTATCATTTTAACCTTAAGTTTTAGTGTAAATGCACAAAGTTGGTGGAATAGCAAAAAAGTTCGTGGAAACGGAAATGTCACAACAGAAAAAAGATCTACATCAGATTATGAATCTGTAAGTTTAGCAGGGAGTTTTGATATTAAATTAGTAGAAGGAAAAGAAGGAAGAATCAGTTTACGTGGTGAGGAAAACCTTATGAAATATATTATTACTGAAGTTAAAAACGGAAAATTAACTGTTAAAGTAAAAAAGAATGTAAACCTTAGAATGACTAAAAAGTTTACAGTTACTGTACCTTACAAAAGCATCAATAGAGTTGCTTTAGCTGGTTCTGGAGATATTTCAAACTCAGGAATCATTAAGGCAAAAGGTTTTAAAGTTTCTATAGCAGGTTCTGGAGACATCAATTTAAATGTCAATGCAAACACTATAAAAACAAATATTGCTGGTTCTGGAAATATTAATTTAAGTGGAAAGTCAACTGAATTAAATTGTTCTATTGCTGGTTCTGGAGACATAAATGCTTATGCCTTAAAAACTGAATCTACAAACGTAAGTGTTTCAGGTTCTGGAAGTGTAAAAACGACCGTTAGTAAAAGTATTAAATCAAGAGTTTCAGGCTCTGGTTCAATTTACTACAAAGGGAGTCCAGATAAAATTGATAGTAAATCTGCAGGTTCTGGAAGTGTTGTTAGTAGAAACTAAGTTTCCTTCAACAGATCACAATAAAAAAGCCTCGATAATTCGAGGCTTTTTTATTTAATAATTTCTATATTTTGATGATACTTCAAAAACATGTTCTAAAATACGTTTGTCTTTTTCTTCAAAAACAATGTCTTTACGTTTCATGACCACTTCTGCAACTTCAAAAACTTTTTTTGTTTGATATTGTGTAAACCCTGAGGCTCCACCCCAACTATAAGAAGGAATAAAATTTCTTGGAAATCCACTTCCAAAAATATTTGCACTTACCCCAACTACGGTCCCCGTATTAAACATGGTGTTAATTCCGCATTTAGAATGATCTCCCATCATTAATCCACAAAACTGTAATCCTGTCTTTGCAAAACGATCCGTTTCATAGCTCCAAATTTTCACTTCTGCATAATTATTTTTCAAATTCGAATTATTAGAATCTGCGCCAATATTACACCATTCTCCCAACACTGCATTTCCTAAATACCCTTCATGTCCTTTACTAGAGTACCCAAATAAAACAGCATTATTTATTTCTCCTGCTACTTTACAAAATGGGCCTAAAGTGGTAGCTCCATAAATTTTTGCGCCCATTTTTACAACTGCATTTTCGCACATTGCAAATGGTCCACGAATTAAACTTCCTTCTAAAACTGTTGCATCTTTCCCAATATAAATTGGTCCTGTTGATGCATTTAATGATGAATAGATTACTGATGCACCTTCTTCTATAAAAATTTGTTCTTTATTAATTGAATGCACATCTTCAGGAATTGGTTGTGATGTTCTTCCTTCAGTTAACAACTCAAAATCCAATTGTATTGCTTCACCATTTAAAGAAAAAATATCCCAAGTATTTTTTACTTGTAGCAATTCTTCTTCTAATTCAATTTGAACATAGCTATCAAAATCTACTTCTTCTTGGTTCTCTTTTGAAAAGAAAGCGACAACATCTTCACCTTGAAAAATAGCTTGATTTTCTGATAAGTCTTTAACTTTATCTACTAAGTTTTTGGTAGGTATAAAAGAAGCATTTAGTAGAATATTCTGCTCCATTTCTACCATTGGATACTTCTCTTCTAAATATTCTTCGGTAATAGTTGTGGTAGTTAATCCAAGTTGTTTTTCCCATTTCTCTCGAATGGTTAAAATTCCGATTCTTATATCTGCAACTGGTCTTGTGTATGTAAATGGAAGCAAGGCTTTTCTTACATCACTATCAAATAAAATATAGTTCATCTCTTAAATAAGCTTTGTGCAAATATATAGTAATGAAGTTAAATTTTGACAAAAAACAAACATGTTAATTGTTCAAAATTAAGCACCAACAACAATAAATCTTCTACTAACGGTAACAATTTTTATAAAACCCGCATTAATCACTAGTTAAAATACTCTCCAAATATTAAACCCAAAGTAAATATCTCCAGAGCCCCAATCACCCAAAGCACGTGTTAAGTATCCAGACTCATTCATTAATTGAGCACTAGTTATATGTAGTTGAAAAACATGACCTCCAGTTTCAATATCTACTCCTAAAGACAATGGGTTACTGTATTTACTATTTGCAACCCTATTCATATGAGCATGATACTCTGCATTAACTGTTACTCTTTTACTAATTTTGTAGCGTCCTCCAAGGCCTAAAATATATTGAGAATTGTTTTGAAAATCATTTTCAACAAAGTTTTGATGTAGATAAATTGGCGTAACTTCTAAAGATAGATTTTCATTAAATTTTCTTGAAATTAAGATTTCATGAGCATAAGTATAGCGGTGTTTAGACTCTAATAGAGGATAGTTAACCTCATCTAAACCAGTATTGTATTCTATACTGTTAAACCCAACAATAGTTACCGGAGACTTTCCTTTTTCTTGACGTAACAATCGGTATTTTATATGAGCATCGTATGTTTTATTTGATGAGCTTCTAGAAACCCCTGCATTAAACCAGTCATTAAATCCGTATACAAAACTGAATCTAATATTAGAATTATCCAATCCAAAAAGATCTTTAATCCCTGATTGTACCGATCCAAACCTATGTGAGATTACAAAGTAGAAATCTTTTTTGGCAGCTAACTTTGTAGACTCCATATTAATGATTTTCAATCCTTTAAAAACTGATACGGTTTTAGTATCTGTTTTCACATCACTGTCTAATTCATTTAATAAATCATCTTGAGCAAAAAGAGAAACGTTTAATAAAAGTAGTATTAATAAGAGACCTATTCTTTTCATATGAGTACGTATTAAAAAAAGTCAACCAAATAAATGATTGACTTTAGTAAGATTATTTTTTTTTATTAATTCTTTAAAAATTGTTTTGAGCCTACTTTTCCTTCAGACTCAATTTTTAAAATATACATCCCAGTACTTAAATCTTGTACATCTATTTTGTTTGAACTTGATGTAATACTTGAAGTCTTCATCAATCTACCTGCTAAATCAAAAACAGAAACATCTGCTTTTAAACTACCAGAAGGTAATTGTACAGTTACATAATCTGTAGAAGGGTTTGGATACATTGCAAAATCTAATTGCACTTCTTTAGAAAGCCCTAAAACAGAGAAATCACTTGTACTTGTTGTAACAACTTTATCTCCAGAATCATTTGTATTATTCCCATTTGCTGCAACAGAAGCTGCATAAAACTTAACATTACCAACATCTGTAGCTGGAGATGTCCACTTAAAAGACCATGTGCTTTGGTCAGGGTTTGAATGTGTAACTCTAGAACTAATAACTCTAGAACCTGTTCCAGCTGTAAAACTTCCAATTTTACCATTATCACTTGTTTTCTCTGCAGTTAATTGAAATCCATGCTTTGATTCAGAAGAGCTCGTTGTTACAGTTATATCGTATTCAGTACTTGTTGCATAACCACCAGCAGGAATGTTGGTTGTTATTGCTACTGAAGTCCCTGAAGTTCCACCTGTATGGCAAGTAGCGCAAGTAGCACCACTATCTCCAGGAGAACCAGTACGTCCATCATCTCTTCCTCCAGAACTCGACATTAATACAAGTGCCGAAAATGGAATTAGAAATAAAATAAATTTAAAAAAGTAGTTTTTTTTCATGCCTGATTCTTTTAATTGTTAATAATAGTTACTTGATCTAGTTTAATATTTTCTAATAATTCGTCGTATCCAATGTTTCTTCCTTTCACAATTATTGGTGAGTCATTCTTTATATTTAATAAAGTAATACTGTCTGTATAACAGACAATCACTTCATTTAGAGTGAAACTTTCCTCATCTACTTCTGTAACAACTCCTTTTAATTGAATTGTCTTGTCTAAATAGGTAGCAGTTGCTGTTTCTAAATTAGCTGTATATTCTTTTATCAACTCAATAGAATTCATAGTAAATAATGCTTTCTCTTTAGAAATATCTCTATGACTTTTATACATGTAATTATACCCAACATAAACCGACAGAACAATTAAGCTACTAATTAAATATAAAAACTTTCGCTTACTCATAGAGCTAATATAATGAGTTTTTGTTACTTTTAACTATTAAATTTTTAATTATCAACTATTTAACATTCTTCTTAAGACCTAATTTACTATGAAAAAATTCTTTCCTTTATTTTCTTTAGCTTTATTTTTTTCTAATTGTACTTCAGTTAGCACAGAGGATTTAACCATTCCTGCACCTTCAATTATTACTTATACAGCAAATGTGAAATCAATTATTGATCAGAGTTGCGCCACAAGTGGATGCCATAATGCAGCCGGTAATAGCGGTAATTTAATTTTAGAGGATTTTGCACAGGTTAGAAATGCGTTTTTAAATAGAAATGCTTTGGGAAGAATGGAAAGCACTTCAAATCCAATGCCTCCTACTGGTAATTTACCAACAACTTCTATTCAGGTTATTAAAGACTGGATGGAGCAAGGATATATTGAATAAAACCGACATTATGAAGACTAAAATTATTTTACTTTTTATCTTAGTTTCTTTTCAGCTTACTGCGCAAGAGAAATTCTACACAAAATCTGGTACCATACAGTTTGAATCTTCTGTCCCTTCTTTTGAAGAAGTAAAAGCAACAAACACCAAAGTAACCGCTATTTTAAAAGATGATGGAACTATTGCCGCTCTTGCTTTGATAAAAGCATTTCGCTTTAAGATTGCTTTAATGGAAGAGCATTTTAATGAAAACTATATTGAGTCTAGTAAATTTCCAAAAGCAACTTTTTCTGGAAAAATCAATGGCTTTTCTATGCAGAGTTTAAGTTCTGATGAAAAAGAATTTCTACTCAACGGTAAATTAAGCATCAAAGGCATTACAACAAAAATAAGTACTAAGTGCTTCATTAAAATAATTGATGGTGTAATCTCTTTACACTCAAAATTCACAACCAAGCCTGAAGATTTTGGCATTAAAATTCCGAAGATTGTTAGAAACAAAATAGCACAAGAAGTAGATGTCTCTTTAAGCTTCATATTGAAGAAAAAATAAAAAAGCCGAAGCAATGCTTCGGCTTTTTTTTAAAGTATAAAATCGTTTTTTATTTACTTAAGTACATTTTACGTCTAGAGTATAACTCGTAAAAAGCATCGTCTTTTAAACTATCTATAAATAAGATACTTTCTCCTGTAGATTTCATTTCAGGACCTAAGTTTTTATTTACATTCGGAAACTTATTAAAAGAGAATACCGGTTGCTTAATTGCATATCCTTCTAATTTCGGATTGAAATTAAAATCAGTTACTTTCTTTTCTCCTAACATTACTTTTGTAGCATAATTCACATACGGCTCTCCATATGCTTTTGCTATAAAAGGAACTGTTCTAGAGGCTCTTGGGTTTGCTTCAATGATATAAACAACCTCATCCTTAATTGCAAACTGAACATTTATCAAACCTACTGTTTTTAACTCTCTTGCGATAGTATAGGTATGGTCTTTAATTTGTTGCATCACCAAATCTCCTAAATTAAATGCAGGTAGCAATGCGTTAGAATCTCCAGAATGCACACCACAAGGTTCTATATGCTCCATGATTCCGATAATATATACATTTCCGTCAGCATCACAAATGGCATCTGCTTCTGCTTCTATTGCACCATCTAAATAATGATCTAATAATAATTTATTTCCTGGCATTCTTCTCAACAAACCAACTACATGCTCTATCAACTCTTCTTTGTTGATGACAATTTTCATTCCTTGACCACCTAATACATAGGAAGGTCTTACCAAGATTGGAAAATCTAACTCTTCTGCTAAAACCAATGCTTCATCTGCAGATTCTGCGATTCCAAATTCTGGATATGGAATATTATTATCTTGTAACAGTCTAGAGAAACTCCCTCTATCTTCTGCTAAATCTAAGGCTTCAAAACTTGTTCCTATAATTTTGATTCCGTATTTCGTTAATTTCTCTGCTAACTTTAATGCCGTTTGCCCACCTAGTTGAACAATTACTCCTTCTGGTTTTTCATGTTTGATAATGTCATAAATATGTTCCCAGAAAACTGGCTCGAAGTACAATTTATCCGCAGTATCAAAATCTGTAGAAACCGTTTCTGGATTACAGTTAATCATAATGGTTTCATAACCACATTCTGCAGCCGCTAAAACACCATGTACACAACAGTAATCAAACTCAATTCCTTGTCCAATTCTATTGGGTCCAGAGCCTAATACGATTATTTTTTTCTTGTCAGAAACTACACTTTCATTATCTGCATATCGTTTTCCGTCTGCAGTTTCTATATCATTTTCAAAAGTTGAGTAGTAATAAGGCGTCATTGCTTTAAACTCTGCCGCACAAGTATCAACTAATTTAAATACTCTATTGATATTTAATTCTTCTCTTTTATTATATACCTCACTTTCTAAACATTCTAACATATGAGCAATTTGTCTATCGCCATATCCTTTTTGCTTAGCTTCCAATAATAAATCACGTTGAATTGTATCAATCTTAAAAGTAGAAATCTCTTTTTCTAATAAGAATAGCTCTTCATATTGCTTTAAGTACCACATGTCAATCTTCGTAATCTCGTGGATTTGACTCAATGGAATTCCCATTGCAATAGCATCGTAAATCGCAAAAACACGATCCCAACTGGCATTGGTTAATTTATCTATAATCTGATTGTAATCTTTATATCCTTTACCATCTGCTCCTAAACCATTTCGTTTAATCTCTAAAGATTGGGTTGCTTTATGTAAAGCTTCTTGAAACGAACGTCCAATCCCCATTACTTCTCCAACAGATTTCATTTGTAATCCTAAAGTTCTATCAGAACCTTCGAATTTATCAAAATTCCAACGTGGTATTTTCACAATTACATAATCTAACGTTGGCTCAAATAAAGCCGAGGTAGATTTTGTGATTTGATTATCTAATTCATCTAATGTATAACCGATCGCTAATTTTGTAGCAATCTTTGCAATTGGATATCCAGTTGCTTTAGATGCCAATGCTGATGAACGTGATACACGTGGATTAATTTCAATAGCAATAATATCTTCGTTTTCATCCGGAGAAACGGCAAACTGCACATTACATCCTCCTTCAAAATCTCCAATAGAACGCATCATTTTTATTGACATGTCGCGCATTTTCTGAAATGTCTTATCAGAAAGTGTCATTGCTGGCGCAACTGTGATAGAATCTCCAGTATGAATTCCCATTGGATCCATATTTTCGATAGAACAGATAATTACAACATTATCATTTTTATCACGTAATAATTCTAATTCGTATTCTTTCCACCCCATCATGGCTTTATCAATCATCACCTCATGAATTGGTGATGCTTCTAAACCTACACTTAATAAGTTGTCAAAATCTTCTGGGTCATATACTATTGAAGCTCCAGCTCCACCTAAAGTATACGAAGATCTAATTACCAACGGAAAACCAAACTCTTGAGCTATTTCTTTTCCTTTTAAAAATGAGGTAGCTGTAGCTTGTGGCGCCATAGGAACATCAATCTTTAACATCAATTCTCTAAACTGCTCTCTATCTTCAGTAACATTAATTGCGTCAATATCAACTCCAATTAATTTAACTCCGTAATCTTCCCAAATTCCTTTATCATCTGCTTCAATACACAAGTTTAATGCAGTTTGTCCTCCCATAGTTGGTAAAACAGCATCAATTTGTGGATGTTCTTTTAAAATTTGAATGATAGATTTTGTGGTAAGCGGCAACAAATAGATATGATCTGCCATTGAAGGATCAGTCATAATAGTTGCTGGATTCGAATTAATCAAAACAGTTTCTATTCCATCTTCTGTTAAAGATCGTAAAGATTGTGAACCAGAATAGTCAAATTCACAGGCTTGTCCAATAACAATAGGTCCAGAACCGATAATTAAAATTGATTTAAGGTCTTGTGTTTTAGGCATTTTAGTGTGTGTTGTGTTGTTGTTGTAAAAGTAAAAATTGCTTGGGTATAAAAAAAGGTGTTACTAAAAATAGTAACACCCTAATTATTAACAATTGTTAATCATTATTTCTTATGTCTTGTTTCTGATGAAACAGATAATTTCTTTCTTCCTTTTGCTCTTCTTCTAGCTAGTACTTTACGACCGTTTGCAGAAGCCATTCTATCTCTGAAACCATGTTTGTTTCTTCTCTTTCTATTTGATGGTTGGTAAGTTCTTTTCGGCATTACTTATGTTTTTAAAAATCTTCTTTAATAGGTTTTGCTTTTTCCGAAATATCGGCTGCTAAAAGCGTGCGCAAATATACAACTAGTTTTGTTTTGGGCAAGGGCATTATTAAAAAAAATAAATTTATTTTTTCGAGTAGCAAAACTACAAATTTTATTGTGGAATTTATTGCTTTTTTATTTGTAAAAACTTCTAGAGTTAGTACTTTTGCCCAAACCTAATAACCATGAAGAATACCAAATACGTTTTTGTAACCGGGGGCGTAACATCATCACTAGGAAAAGGAATTATCGCTGCTTCTTTAGCGAAACTCTTACAAGAAAGAGGATATTCTGTAACTATCCAAAAATTAGATCCATACATTAATATTGATCCAGGAACATTAAACCCATACGAACATGGTGAGTGTTATGTAACTGATGATGGCGCAGAAACAGATTTAGATCTTGGTCATTACGAGCGTTTTTTAAACATTCCAACATCACAAGCAAACAATGTTACTACGGGTAGAATCTATCAATCTGTAATTAATAAAGAACGTAGAGGAGAATTTCTAGGAAAAACGGTTCAGGTTATTCCTCATATAACAGATGAGATTAAACATAGAATTCAGATTTTAGGTAAAACTGGTAAATATGATATCGTTATTACAGAGATTGGTGGAACGGTTGGTGATATAGAATCGCTACCTTATGTAGAATCAGTAAGACAATTGCAATGGGAATTAGGTCAAGAAAATGCAATTGTTATTCATTTAACATTAGTCCCATATTTAGCTGCTGCTGGTGAATTAAAAACAAAACCAACACAGCACTCGGTTAAAATGTTGATGCAAAGCGGAATCAACCCAAATATTTTGGTGTGTAGAACAGAGCATGAAATCAATGATAGCATTAGACGTAAATTAGCCTTGTTTTGTAATGTTAAAAAGCAAGATGTAATTCAGTCTTTAGATGCTGAAACTATTTATGATGTTCCTAACATGATGTTTGATGAAGGTCTAGATAAAGTAGTTTTAGAGAAATTAGAATTATCTTCAGAAAAACAACCAAAATTAATTGATTGGAACGACTTTGTAAACAAACATAAAAACCCGAAATCTACTATAGAAGTTGGATTGATTGGTAAATATGTTGAATTACGCGATTCTTACAAATCTATTACAGAAGCATTTATTCATGCAGGTGCAACAAACGAAGTAAAAGTAAAAGTACGTTGGATCCATTCTGAAGAATTAACTCCAGAAAATGCTGCTTCAAAATTAGAAGGATTAAATGGTGTTTTAGTTGCTCCAGGATTTGGAGAAAGAGGAATTGAAGGTAAGATAGCTGCTGTACAAGTTGCAAGAGAAAACAACATTCCATTTTTCGGAATTTGTTTAGGAATGCAAATGGCAGTCATTGAATACTCTAGAAACATCTTGAATTTAGCAGGTGCGAATTCTACAGAAATGTCAGAAAAAACAGCACACCCTGTTATCAACTTAATGGAAGAACAAAAAAACATTACAGATAAAGGAGGAACGATGCGTTTAGGAGCTTGGGATTGTACAATCGAAAAAGATTCTAAAGTATTTGACGCTTATAAGTCAGAATTAATTAGCGAGCGCCACAGACATAGATATGAGTTTAACAACGAGTACTTAAAACAAATAGAAGCTGCTGGAATGAAAGCTACTGGAGTTAATACAAAAACAGGATTGGTAGAGATTGTAGAAATTCCTTCACATCCTTGGTTTGTTGGAGTACAATATCATCCAGAATATAAAAGTACCGTGTTAAATCCTCATCCTTTATTTGTAGGGTTCATCAAAGCTGCTTTACAACATTCAAAAAAATAATACTACATTTTTAAACGCGGTCTATACACATAGATCGCGTTTAAAATTATAAAATAGCTTGTAACAAATTCTAAAGCGCAGAGTCTAACAATCGACTTCTTTTTAAACAGGTGAGTGCTAAATCAAACTAAACACAATGTTCAGCAAAATTTGGAACAGCATTTGAACTACAAGTAGTCTCAAAAATAACATCGCAAAACCAACTAAAAACAGTACAGTTTTGCTACATTTGTCGCGCTAATCTTCAATTTCATGAAGACACAATGACAAGTTGACATTTAATAACAATCAATGGAGAAAAAAAAATTTGACGCAAATTCGTTTATCGGTATCCTTTTATTAGGAGCAATCATGCTTTGGTATATGTACTCGAGCCAAGAAGAAGTTGTACCAACCGAAAACACTACCGAACAAGTTGTAGACGCAACAAAAACAACAATACCTACTATTACAACTACTGCAAATACAGTTACAAACGACTCTATTAACAATGCAGCCCTACAAAGTCAATTAGGTGCTTTTGCTTATGGAGCCCAAACTGCTACACAAGGTACAACCGTTATAGAAAATGAAGTATTAAAGTTAACCATTGATAATAAAGGTGGACAAATTATTAAAGCATTATTGAAGAATCATAGAACTCATGATTCTTTACCTTTGTATTTAATCAAAGAGAATAACGCTTCTTTTAATATCAATTTCGGAACTACAGATAATAGAACTTTAAATACAAAAGATTTATTATTTGTTCCTACACTTTCTAAAAATGGTGAGAATGATGTGCTTTCAATGAAATTGAAAGTTTCTGAAACACAATATTTAGAATACAGATACGAAATGAAACCAGACGATTATATGGTTGGTTTTGCTGTAAGGTCTCAAGGATTAGGAACTGTAATCAATTCTTCTAGCGCTGTTAATTTAGAATGGAAGTTAGATGCTTTCAGAAATGAAAAAAGTTTATCTACTGAGAATATGTATACTGAATTAAAATTCTATACAGATGATGAAGATGACTATCTTTCTGCTGGTGGCGACGATAATGAAATTGCAGACGATGTAAAATGGGTTGCTTATAAACAACACTTTTTTGCTTCTATCTTAACAACAGATACTCCTTTTAATAAAGCTTCTTTAATTTCTAAAAACTTAGTTAAAGACGATGCAATTGACACTGTTTTTACCAAAGGATATGAGTTAAGTGCACCGTTAGCTTTAAACAATGGCGAATTAAATTACAACATGAACTGGTACTACGGACCAGCAGATTATAAAATTTTAACAAGCTATAAAGGAAAAGAATTAGGTGAAGTAGTAGATTTAGGTTGGGGAATCTTCGGAGCCATCAACAGAACAATCTTCATTCCTATTTTCGATTTATTAAGCGGATGGATGTCTAACTACGGATTGATCATTATTTTAATGACAATTGTAGTAAGAATCATCATGTCTCCACTAGTATACAAATCGTATTTATCTAGTGCGAAGATGAAAGTAATTCGTCCAGAGCTACAAGCTATTAACGAGAAGTATCCTGGAAAGCCAAACGCTATGAAGCGTCAGCAAGAAACCATGGCCGTACAGCGAAAAGCCGGTGTAAGCATGATGTCTGGTTGTATACCAGCATTATTACAAATGCCAATTTTCTTTGCTTTATTCCGTTTCTTCCCTTCTAATATAGAGTTAAGACAAAAAGGATTCTTATGGGCAGATGATTTATCATCTTATGACCAAGTATTCCAATTGCCATTTAGCATTCCATTTTATGGAGATCACGTAAGTTTATTTCCAATCTTAGCATCTGTTGCCATTTTCTTTTATATGAAAATGAACCAAAGCCAACAAGCAAACATGCAAGCACCACCCCAAGAAGGAATGCCAGACATGCAAAAGATGATGAAGATGATGATTTACTTCTCTCCTATTATGATGTTGTTCTTCTTTAACAATTATGCAAGTAGTTTAAGTTTATACTACTTTGTATCTAACTTGTTAACGATTGTTATTATGCTAGTAATTAAGCATTATGTAATTGACGAGAAAAAGATTCATGCACAGATTGAAGAAAACAAAAAACGTCCAGAGAAGAAGAAAAGTAAATTCAGAGAGCGTATGGACAACGCTATGAAACAAGCGCAAGAGCAACAAGCACAACAAAAAAAGGCTAAAAATAAACGCTAAGCGTTATTTACATACTTAAAAACCCCGAAGCTTCTGCTTCGGGGTTTTTGTTTTTTATTAATTCATCATTCTGAACTCGTTTCAGAATCTCATAAACAATATATCTCAGCGCTAACTTTTCCTTAATGAAAAACCTAGCAACTCAAAATTGTACTATAATCACGGAATACAAATCCGCGATATCGGTCTCCGTGGTTCATCCTATCACAAAGACGTCATAATTATTTCTTGCTTTTTGCTTTAATTGAAAAATCTGTACGCATATATCTATTATTTGAGGTGTATGCTATGGATTACAAATAGTACCTATAGCACGCCATTAAACTAATAAAGGACTTATGTTGCAGCATCAAAATCGATTAACCTGCATAAATTCTTTGGTAAAACTTGTTGAGTAAACCTAACTAATTACTAGTTATCATCACACAGATCTCCTTTATAATAAATCTTTGCAGAACATCCTGTTGTATGGTGGTCTGATTTTAATTCATAAGAAGTACGATCACATTTTAAATAGATATCTAAGCTATTTAGGCTTGTATGAATATTGTTTTTAATTCTTGCGTCGCCACCTGCTGTATCATAAATTGCTTGTACAGCAACATTAGCTGTAGTAGCCAAAGCAGTACCAACAGGGCTTTCTGTACATACATCAATAGCATCTCCAATAGCGTCATCTAAAGTTTTCATAACATCCCTTCCAAATTTTTGCCAAAAAGAGGGATCTGTAACTAAATAATACATTGCAGGATCATGCATGTTACGCCAAGCAACTGCCCAATAATTTTCATGCTTATCATCATAATCAACAGTAAACGTTAAGGGAGGTAAAACGTCATCCTTCATTTTAAATAAATTTGGTGTTGCTGGCACATCTTCAAACGTACCATCTTCTTGCCAATGGATTACTGCCAATTCAACTATTGGGTATTGGGCTTGGTTTTGCACGGTTACTGTTGCGGTTTGTGTACTCATTTCTCTTTGTTTTTAAAGATTATTATTTCTTGTAATCCAAATCAGTTTTGAACAATTGCAAAACTTCGCATTACAAAAAAACTTAACAAACAAAAGTTAAGCACATGTATCGGGGGTTTACATTGTTCAACACCTATGAAACTCATTTCCAAAGTTGTTAGACTTGTAATACTATTGAGTATTCATAGAACCAATTGAATAACTCAAAGTAAAGTGAAATGAAAGGATTTTTTTAGCGTAAAAATCACCTATTTAAAAAAATGGTATTTATACGGTGTAGTAAAATATGTTTACTATCAAAATAAGAAACCCAAAGCCTTAACTTTGGGTTTCTTATTTTTTTAATCTTCATTCCGAAATAAAGAACGATAGAGGGATCTTATCATTTAAGCCTAGATTTCTCAAATTTATTTTGAGTATTACTGAAATCTAAATTCATTTTGATTGAAAGTAGAGAACGAAATTTGCCGAAAGGTCTTTACTTAACCGACAATAATTTACAAGTAAGATTTCTCAACTGCGCTCGAAATGACAACTAACAATGTTTTCAAAACACCTCGTCGTTCTGAACTTGTTTCAGAATCTCATAAATAATATATCTCAGCGCTAACTTTTCCTTGAATAAAAGTAACAAAAATCAAAACTTCCGAAACCTCAATATAAATTTTATATTCAATATCTCTTCTCCCAAAGAATTTTATTACCATTTGAACCTATAGTTACATAATACGAATCTGTTATATGGTCTAATTTATAGGTTATATTCCATTTAAAAATTGGAACACCACTCTGTTTACTCAAAAAAACATCTACCTTGTAATTATAATAATTCTTTATATTAAATTCTTGTTCAGCATATCCTTCTGAGACTACTTTAATTATTGATTTTGCGTTTGCCCGTTTAATCTTTAATACCCCTTTACCAACTTCATCTAACTTAACACTAGAGCTGTCACTAAATTTAATTAAACTCCCTTCACTCACTAAAGAGTTATCTAAGTCTTTAACTTCTACTTCTACAGAAATTGAATCACCACCTTGTCGCCAAAATTGAATTTTACTATATCCTTTTTTCTTTGGCTTTGACTTCTTAAATTCTACAATTAATTCTGAGCCTTTTATTTGGTAAGTTCCTTTACCTCTAGAGTATTCTTCAGCGCCTTTACCACTTTTAAAATTAAAAGTTCCATTTTTATAAAAGGTGTAACATGTGTAATAAAGTTTTAACTGTCCACTTTCAACACAATAAGTTCCTTCTTTAATTTGTTGAGAAAAAACTACAATTGAGGTAAAAAACACTAATAAAAATGAAACAAAATTCATCTTTTTTTTCTTTTGCATAGCTATATTTTTTTGTTTTAATTTAGTTTTAAGCAACGCTCTTCGCTTTAAACCTCCCATAAAACAGAATATATCCATAACATAAAATGGTTAAGATAAATGCAGATTTAAACCCAACACTGTCTATTAAAGAACCAAAGAAAAACGGAATTACCGCTCCACCAACTATTGCCATACATAACAAACCAGAAGCCTGTGCTTTTAAATCTCCCAATCCTTCTAAACTCAAGGTGAAAATTGTTGGGAACATAATAGAGTTAAACAATCCAACCGCTAAAATAGACCACATAGAAATTAAACCTGTGGTATTTATAGAGATTAGAATCATACTAATTGCAAGCAATGCAAAAATACTTAAGACTTTACCCGGAGCTAATATTTTGGTTAAATAGGCACCTACAAAACGGCCAATCATTGCGCCTCCCCAATAAAAGATCACAAATATTCCCAATAAAGATTTTGGATCTTTACCCGAGAATGTTTGGTTAAAGGTATTGGCAATACCGTTTGCAATACTCATCATGGTTTCGTTTTCTGCAACTATTGGTGCTAAACCAGAGTCGAAAAAATAGTTTACTAAAAAACTACCAACAGCAACCTCAGCTCCAACGTAGACAAAGATTCCCAATGCGCCCATCAACATCATTTTATTTTTCAATAATTTGAAATAACCGCCTTTCGGACTTTCTTCTATTAGTTTAGGTAATTTTATAAAAAAGAAGACTAGTGCTAATGCCATAATAAAACCAGCAATTAGTAAAAATGGTGTTTGTACAGTTGCTGCTTCAGCAATATAATAATCACTTTTTTCAACTTCAGTTAAGGCTGTTATTTCTTCAGAAGACTTTACAGAATCACTTAGTAAAAACAAGGCGCCAACAACGGGTGCGATGGTAGTTCCTAAGGAGTTAAATGCCTGAGACAAGTTCAATCTACTCGAAGCACCATCTTCAGAACCTAACAAAGCCACAAACGGATTTGCAGCTACTTGTAAAATGGTAATTCCTCCTGCCAAAGTAAAATACCCTACTAAAAACACAGAGAATAGTCTATGTTCTGCAGCTGGATAAAACAACAAACAACCAACAGCCATGGTTACCAATCCTAATACGATTCCTTTTTTGTACCCAATTTTAGACAAGAGATATCCTGCAGGTAATGAAAATACAAAGAAGGCTACAAAAAATGCGAATTGTACCAATACTGTTTTTGCGTATGACATTTCAAAAACATCTTTCAATCTCGGAATTAAAGAATCTACCAATACGGTAATAAATCCCCAGAGAAAGAATAAAATAGTTAAGAAAATAAATGCTGATTTGTAAGACTTGTTCGTTGATGTATTCATTCTATTTTATGCTTTTTTAATATAAGATCCAGATTTGACATATGTTTGTTCTCCTTCTTGGTATTTGCTAATTCCAAAACCACCATGAATACAGTAACAACCATATTCTCCTTTTTTATTCAATGCAACATAACCAACCTGAAAGTTGTTATGATTTGGGTTCGATTCTACAATTCTTCGTACCCCTTCTTCACAAGCTTCTTGTGGTGTTCTTCCTTGGCGCATTAATTCTACAATCAAAAAACTACCAACGGTTTTTAAGACCTCTTCACCCATTCCGGTTGCCGTAGCACCACCAACAGTATTGTCTATAAATAATCCTGAACCAATTACGGCAGAATCTCCAACACGTCCAGCCATTTTATAAGCCATTCCGCTTGTAGTACAACCACCAGATATATCTCCATTTTTATCAATGGCTAACATTCCAATAGTATCGTGGTTTTCTATATTGATAATCGGTTTATATTCCGATTTTACTTTCCATTTTTCCCAAGCTCTTTTAGAAGACTCAGTTAATAGGTTTTCTCTTTTAAACCCTTGTTCTACGGCAAACTGCTCTGCTCCTTTCCCTGCAAATATCACATGCGGAGTTTCTTCCATTACTTTACGGGCCACAGAAATTGGATGGGCAATGTTTTCCATGCACACAACAGCTCCGTAATTCCCTTCTTTGTTCATAATACAAGCATCTAGCGTAACATTACCATCTCTATCTGGAGATCCACCATTACCAACAGTTGTATTTTTCAAATCTGCTTCTTCTACTCTACAACCTGCTATAATAGCATCAATAGATTCACCTCCTTTTTCCAAAACTTCCCATGCCGCTTTTGTAGCATTGTGAAAACGCCAAGTTGCCACCACAACAGGCACCACAATTTTACCAGTTGCCGTTGCTTTTTGTTCTTTCTTATCTGTTTCACAGGATATAATTGATGGCACAACCGCCAAACCTAATCCTGTTAAAGATGCGTTTTTTAAAAAATTTCTTCTTTTCATTGGATGGAACTTTATATTTTAATTTTTAAAAATAATCTCAAGAGCGCTCAAGCATTCGATATTAGGGGGCATATCTTCAGAAGAGCGCAATCAAGACCTTATTTTATTGGTGTTGCACTCATTTCGAAAATAAACTCGCCGCCATTCATAATTTCGCTATGCAATATATAATTTCTATCAATCAATTTTCCATTGATTTTTAATGATTTTACATAGACGTTTTTCATGCTTTGATTGACTGTTTTTATTTCAAGTGATTTTCCGTTTTCTAAATTTAGAATTGCATTTTTCACATTCGGGCTTCCCAATGCATATCTATCAGAACCCGGTATCACAGGATAAAATCCTAAAGAACTAAAAATATACCAAGCACTCATTTGCCCTGCATCATCATTTCCACACAACCCTTCAACTCCTGGTCCATACATGGCATCCATAATCATACGTACACGTGCTTGCGTTTTATATTCTTTACCTGTCCAATTGTATAAATACGGAATGTGATGCCCTGGTTCGTTTCCATGTACATAATTTCCTATAATTCCATCTCTAGTAATATCTTCGTGATTTGCAATGTATTTATCTGCTAATTCCATGGTAAACAACGAATCTAAATGTTGTGAGAAACGTTCTTTTCCTCCCATCATTTTTACCATTTTATCCAATTGATGTGGAACATACAATCCATAATTCCATGCATTCCCTTCAATAAATCCCTGACCGTGTGTATCTAAGGCATCAAAGTTTTTTCTAAACTTTCCGTTTGCTAACTTCGGACTCATATATCCATTTACTGGATTGAACACATTGTTGTAATATTCTGATCTTTCTAAGAATGTTTTCTCAGCTCCTTTATCTCCAACACTTTTTGCAATTTGCGCAATAGTCCAATCATCATAGGCCAATTCTAAGGTTTTAGAAACCGAAGAATGTCCTTTATCATCTGGCACATATTTGTATTTTATATAATCTCCTAAATTATCAAAATAAGCAACATTGGCTGTTTCTACGGATGCTTTTAAGGCTTGCTTTTTATCAAAATCTCCTACGTTTTTAACGATTGCATCTGCAATTACAGAAGTTGCGTGATACCCAATCATACACCAGTTTTCGTTAGCATAATGAGACCAAATAGGCAACATATCATGTACACTTTCTTCTTGATGCGCTAACATAGATTTGATCATGTCATTGTTGCGTTCTTGCTGAATCACATTAAATAATGGATGCAATGCTCTGTAAGTATCCCACAATGAGAAAATTGTATAATTTCTAAACCCTTTAGATTCGTGAATGTTTTGATCCAATCCTCTGTATCTCCCATCTACGTCTTCATATATAATTGGACTCAACATGGTATGATACAAAGCTGTGTAAAATGTTTCTTTTTGAGATTCTTCTATCGTTTCTACCTCTATTTTAGACAATTCTTGATTCCATTTTTGACGGGTTTCTACTTTGGTTTTTTCAAAATCCCAATGTGGCACTTCTGCTTCTAAGTTTTTCATCGCGCCTGCAGAACTCACTGGAGATAATGCAAACTTCATCTTAATTTTCTCACCTTCTTCGGTATCGAAATTAAAATAAGCTCTGATATCTTTTCCTGCCATTTCCGGAAAGTTTTGCTTCTCATTAAAACGTCCATAAAAACCGTTATAGGTTTGCTTGTCGTATTTCTGATGTCCGTAACTTTTAAATGCTTTTGAAAATTTGATGGCGAAAAACACTTTTTTTGTACGTGCCCAACCTTTGGTTTGCCTATAACCTGTAACTGTTGAATCATTTTCTACACGCAAGAATGTCCAAACATTTTTATTGTCATGATGATAGACATTGTACACCAGATCTAACAGAATATGAGCATCCGAAGATTTTGGAAATGTGTATTGATGAAACCCAACTCTTTCTGTTGCTGTTAACTCAGCTTTAATCTTGTAATCTTCTAAATCAACTTTATAATAACCTGCTTTAGCAGTTTCATTATCATGAGAAAATTTTGAGTAGAATCCTTTTTCACCATCTTTGGTTTCAATAGGGTCTAAAACTAGTTTACCTGTTGTTGGCATTACTAATAAGTCTCCCAAATCAGAATGTCCTGTTCCGCTTAAATTGGTATGTGCAAACCCAATAATCGTTGAATCTCTATATTGATACCCTGCACAATACTCATAAGTTTTAGAATTGTAACGCCCTTCTTTGAACATTACCTCAAAGTTGGTTTGCGGACTCAACTGTACCATTCCGAAAGGTGCTGTAGCTCCAGGATACACATGTCCCATTTTACTGGTACCAATCATAGGATTTACATATTGAGCAAAGTCTTTAGTTACTGTTCTTGTTTCTTTTGATGTAGAATCATTGCTACAACTCACAAAAATGATTGTGATGATTACTAGAATTAATTTTTTAAGCATTATTAAGTTTGTTG
Organism: uncultured Flavobacteriaceae bacterium; assembly: GCA_913062575.1. Classification (GTDB taxonomy): domain Bacteria; phylum Bacteroidota; class Bacteroidia; order Flavobacteriales; family Flavobacteriaceae; genus Polaribacter. The sequence continues at coordinate 19,546 of CAJXVT010000034.1, forward strand.
TGCCAATGCGAGGAACGAAGAAATCTGCTTATTCAATTGCAGATTGCTTCGTTCCTCGTAAAGACGTTCTTTTATTTAATTTCTATTTCATCAGCAAACAACCAAGACCTTCCATCGTGAATGTATCCTAAATGCCATGTTGGTAATACACCTAATTTTTTGGCTACAATTTTTACATAACGCGCTTTTTTTCCTTTTAAATTGAAAGCCACATTTTTCATGCTCACATGCTCTGCTGGTTTTGTAGCATTTATTTTTTGAGAAGACACTCTCGTGAAATTCTTATTATCATTACTAATATAACAACTTACATTCGTTGGAAGAAAAATCCAAGAACGTTGGTCTTCTAAAAAGCTAATATTGGTTGAATTTAAGCTCTTTACTTTTCCTAAATCTACTGTTGCTACTAAATCTACATTAGAATATCCTTGCCAAGTTCCTGTTCTAAAATCTTCAGCTCCTACAATTCCGTCAATTAAAGCATTTAGACCACCACCATTGTATTGGTTTGCATATTGGTTTTTAAGTGTAACCGTTAAATTCGGGTCAATCTTAAAAAATTCAGTAGTAATTGTTGCACTTTTCTTGTCTCCACGTTGTGCATACATTTGTAATTTACTTTTTTCTGAAATCGTAAATGGCTGTGTATATTCTTTAAAATTACCATCTAGCGCATACATAATTTTCTTGTCGACATCTACAGAACTTAAAGACACTTTTGTACTTCCTTTAAATGCAATATCTCCAGTAGCAATAAATGGAGCAGACACAATAATGTGCTCTTTAATTGCTGTTACAGGAATGTTTTTATCTGCCGTTCCCCAATCTGATGGTTTGTCTGTCATTTCAAATTCTAAACTTCCTCCTGCAACAATGTCAGCGTGTTTTAAATACGAAAGAGGATGTTCTCTTCCATTTAGCTTTACCGATTTGATGTATTTATTTACATCAGAAACACTCTTTGCAGTGATCGTAAATACTTTTCCGCTTTCTAAGTTAATAGATGCTTTTTTAAACAAAGGTGCTCCAATAATATATTCGTTAGACCCTGGAGTTACAGAATAGAAGCCCATAGAACTTAAAATATACCAAGCACTCATTTGTCCACAATCTTCGTTTCCAGAAATTCCGTCTGGCTCATTGGTATATAATTCTGTCAAAATTTGACGAATTTTCTCTTGTGTTTTATATGGTTTATTTACAAAATTGTACAAATATGCCATATGATGACTCGGTTCGTTTCCGTGTGCATATTGACCAATCAATCCTGTAATATCTACTTGATGACGGCCAGAAGTTTTATCTTCTGCAACAAATAACTTGTCTAATTGTCCTTCTAACTTGTCTTTCCCTCCTAATAAATTAATAAATCCAGATACATCTTGTGGTACATAAAAACTGTATTGCCAAGAATTTGCTTCTGTATAATTAAAGTTTACTTCATACGGATCAAAAGGTGCAAACCAGGTATTTCTGAATCTACCTCTCATAAACTGAGAAGATGGATCGTATACATTTTTATATTGTTGCGCTCTTTCTATAAAGGTCTTATAATCTTCTTTTTTACCTAGAGCTTTTGCCATTTGAGCAATAGTCCAGTCATCATAAGCATATTCTAATGTTTTAGAAACCGACTCACTTTCTTTCTCTACAGGAATAAATCCGTAGTTTTTATACGAATCTAACCCTAATTTATCTCTTGTAGCTGAATGTTTCATAGCTTCGAAAGCCTTATCAACATCATAGCCTCTAATTCCTTTTAAATAAGCGTCTGCAATAACTGGTACGGCATGATAACCAATCATACAACCTGTGTAATTACCAGCTAAATCCCAAATTGGCATAATTCCGCCATTCTCATATTTGGTAATAAACGTTTTGATAAAATCGTTGGTTCTCTCTTGCTCAATAATAGTATATAAAGGATGTGCCGCTCTATACGTATCCCACAAAGAAAACACCGTATAATGCGTATGTTCTTTAGACGTATGTACTTTTTTATCCATTCCACGGTAACGTCCATCAACATCTTGATATAAGTTAGGCGCTATCATTGTGTGATACAAAGAAGTGTAAAAATTTGTTTTATTGTCTGTGTTTTCATCTTCCAAAACAATTTTCTCTAATTGTTTTTCCCATTTAGCCTGGGCTTCTTTTTTAACCTCTTCAAAAGACTTATTACCGATCTCTTGTTCTAAATTCTTTTTTGCTCCTTCAACATCAACTGCAGAAATTCCTATTTTTATAAAAACAGGTTCGTTATTTGGGTTGATGAAAGTCAATGCTATTTTTTGAGCACCAGCCATTCCTTTTTTAGGAGGAGATTGCAATATGTCATTAAATTTATGAGAGGTTTTAATTGTAAAAAATAAACGTTGATCTGTTGCCCATGCTTCAGAAAAACGATACCCAGAAAGTTCTGTATCTGAAACTTTCTCGATTTTTGCTTTTAATACTTTATCACGATGTAATAAATCTAAAATCACAACTTGATTGTCTGCAGAAGGAAAATTATATTTATGAATTCCACTTCGTTCAGAAACTGTTAACTCAACATCAATATTAGTATCATCAAGGTGTACTTTATAATACCCCGGCTCTGCAGTTTCTTTCTCATGAGAAAATTTAGACTTATAGCCTTCTTTCCCATCAGCTCCATTATTAAACACCACTTTATTGGTTGGCATTAGCAAGATATCTCCGTAATCTGAAACTCCTGTTCCACTTAAGTGTGTATGAGAAAATCCAAAAATTTCTGAATCTGAATAATGATATCCAGAACAACCGTCCCAACCATCTAAACGTGTATCTGGGCTCAATTGCATCATACCAAAAGGCATGGTTGCTCCAGGATAGGTATGTCCGTGTCCACCAGTTCCAATAAATGGATTCACATAACTTATTAGTTGTTGGTCTTTTTTTGCGGTAGAAATCTTCTCCTTAGGACCACAAGAAATGATTAAAAAAACGCTAGAAATAAGGGCAAATAAAAAATATTTTTTCATTCTGAGTTTGGTTTATTTTTTTGTCTAAATTAGCAAGATAACAATAATCAACCTACTATTATATGAGTATTTTTAGACGAACGACACGAATTTTACTATGTACGACAATTGTCTTACTACATACATCATGTTTCAACAAAAAACCGGAAGCAGTTTTACCTGCTATTATACCCGCGCCTTTAAGTCAAAATATTCTTGATGGAGCTTTTACGTTGAATAGTAATACTCAACTTGTCTTTGAAAACGAATTTAAACAGGTAGCTGAGTTCTTAAAAAGCTACTTAGAAAATGGTAGTAACATTCAATTAACAGAAACTGAATCTTCACATAAAATTTCTTTTGTAAAAGATGAAAATATTGCAAATACTGAAGGCTATGAATTAACTGTTTCTTCTGATGAGATTGTAATTTCTGCTAGTTCGCCGACAGGTGCTTTTTATGGCGTACAATCTTTACGTCAATTATTACCTATAGAATTTGAGAATGGTACTTATAAAAGTACAGTAGTTACTATTCAGAATATAGCAATTAAAGATGCGCCGCAATTTAAATATAGAGGAATGCATTTAGATGTTGGTCGTCATTTCTTTTCTGTTGATTTTATTAAAAAGTATATTGATATGATGAGCATGCTAAAAATGAATACATTTCATTGGCATTTAACAGAAGACCAAGGTTGGAGAATTGAAATTAAAAAATACCCAAAATTAAATGAAGTTGCTGCTTATAGAAAAGAAACCTTAATTGGTCATTATTCTGATCAACCTCATCAATTTGATGGAAAAAAATATGGTGGTTTTTATACACAAGAAGAAGTAAAAGATATTGTAAAATATGCAAGTAACCGACAAATAACTGTAATCCCAGAAATTGAAATGCCTGGACACTCTGTAGCTGCGCTTAGTGCATATCCAGAATTAGGTTGTACAGGTAAACAAATTGATGTAGCAACAAAATGGGGTGTCTTTGATGACATCTATTGTACCAAAGAGTCAACTTTTAATTTCTTAGAAGATGTATTGGATGAAGTGATGGCTTTGTTTCCTGGGAAATACATTCATATTGGTGGTGATGAAGCTCCAAAAACAAGATGGAAAACATGTAAAAACTGTCAACGTGTTATAAAACGTGAAGGTTTGAAAGACGAACACGAATTGCAGAGTTACTTTATTGAACGAATGGAGAAGTACATCAACTCAAAAGGGAAACAAATTATTGGTTGGGATGAGATTTTAGAAGGCGGTTTGGCTCCAAATGCAACAGTAATGTCTTGGCGTGGAATTGGAGGAGCAGTTACAGCTGCCAAAGAACATCATGATGTAATTTTAACTCCGGGTTCTCATTGTTATTTTGATCATTATCAATCTACAAATGAAGATGAACCTGTGGCTATTGGTGGATTTTTACCTTTAGAAAAAGTATATAGTTTCAATCCAATTCCTGAAGAATTAACAACAGAAGAAGCTAAATATGTATTGGGAGCACAAGGAAATGTATGGACAGAATACATGCAAACTGAAGATAAAGTTGAGTATATGGCATTCCCAAGAATGATTGCTTTGAGTGAAGTTGTTTGGTCGGCTAACAAAAACAAAGACTATAAAAACTTTATAACCAGATTAGAGTTATATCAGAAAAGATTAGATGTTAGAAACGTAAACTACGCCAATCATTTATATGAAATAACAGGAATTACAACATTAAAAGAAGGCATTTCTTATGTAGCTCTTAGTTCTTCATCAAAAGACAAAATGATTCGATATACATTAGATGGTTCTAATCCAACAATTAAATCATCAATATATACTGAGCCTTTAAAAATTGATAAAAAGGTAGTTGTGAAGGCCGCTTCTTTTAGCAAAACTTCTCAAGTAAGTAGTGTTTTTGAGCAAGCAATTGATATGCACAAAGCAATTGGCAAAAAAATCACCTTGAGCGTAGCTCCAAGCAAACAATATAGTGGCAATGGAAATGAATCTTTAATTAATGGAATTAAAGGAAGTGATAAACGATATGGCGATAAAGAATGGTTAGGTTTTGATGGTAAAGATGTAGAAATCACAATTGATTTAGGAGTAGAAACAAATATCAATACCATTTCAACACGATTTCATAACGGTAATGGAAATTGGATTTACGCACCTTCTCAGGTTGTAGTAAGTTTTCCTGGAAATGATGAAATACTTCCAATTGAGTTAGAACATTCAAGTGATAAAATTGTAGACTTAAAGTTAGATATAAAAATTTCTACTAGATATGTGAAACTAAAAATCGCTAATTTTGGAGTTATTCCAGAAGGAAAAGCTGGAGCAGGAAACAAAGCTTGGTTGTTCATTGATGAGATTATTGTAGAATAAGTTTGTCATTCCTGCGCAGGCAGAAATCCATTTTAAGACATTTAGTAACAATTAATAAGATTCCTGCCTGCGCAGGAATGACAGAAAACATGAAAGTAGAAATTTGTGCCAACTCATATCAATCTGCAATCAATGCTGAAAAAGCAGGAGCTGACAGAATAGAACTGTGTTCTGAATTGGCTATTGGCGGAATTACACCTTCTTATGGGTTACTAAAAAAAGTAATGAATGCATTGACAATTCCTGTTCATGTGTTAATTCGTCCTAGATCTGGTGATTTCACCTTTTCTGATGTTGAGTTTGAAATCATAAAAGAAAATATTTTACTGTGTAAAGAATTGGGTGTTACTGGAATTGTGTCTGGAGTTTTACACCTTGATAATACGATTGATTTTGAAAGAACGAAAGAATTGGTAGCACTTTCAAAGCCAATGAATTTCACGTTTCACAGAGCTTTTGATTGGACTCAAAACCCATTAGAAGCACTCAAGAACTTAGAAGAAATTGGAGTTGTTCGTATTTTAACTTCAGGACAAGAGACATCCTCAGAAAAAGGAATTAATAACCTTGTAGCATGGAATATGTCTACAAATATCACTATTATGCCTGGTGGCGGAATTAATAAAAATAATGTACAATTATTTCAAGAAAACGGATTTCAAGAAATTCATTTATCGGCAACCAAACAAACACAGACCATAAACAAACCAAGTATATCTATGAATAGTAGCAAACACTTTGATGAAACTCAAATTGCTGTTTCTGATATTCAACAAATTAAAAACTGTATAGAAATTCTTTCCAATGAAAATTAAATACCTACTTTTTACTTTAGGAATCTTAAGTGTTTTTAGTTGTAAAAAAATGACAACAGATATTCCTCAAATAATTACTATTGATAAAAACTGGACATTTAAAGCTGTTGGCGATTCTGAATGGAAAACCGCCACTGTTCCTGGAAATGTATTTACTGATTTAATAGATCACAAGGCAATTCCTGATCCGTTTATAAAAACAAACGAAGAAAAAGTACAATGGGTTTCAGATTCAACATGGGTTTATAAAACAACTTTTAAATTATCAGAAGAAATTTTAAAAAAGGAAAATATTGAGTTGCTTTTTGATGGTTTAGACACTTATGCTAAAATCTATATTAATGGAAACTATCAATTAGATACAGATAATGCATTTAGGAAATTTTCAATACCATTAAAAGACATTCCTATCAACAATAAAAATGAGTTAAAAATTGTTTTTTACCCAACAAAAAAGAGTGAAAACTCTTCCAAAATAAATTCAAAATATCAATTACCTGAAGGAAATCGTATTTACACAAGAAAAGCACAATTTCAATATGGTTGGGATTGGGGACCGAAATTAAATACTTCTGGAATATGGAAAACGGTACGTTTAAAAGCCTGGAATAATCTACAATTTGATGATATCTATATTAAACAACAAAAAGTATCTACAGAAAATGCTAGTTTTGAAATTGAACTTACCATTGAAAGTGACTCAGATAAAAATGTAAATATATTTGCGTCTGCAAATAAACAAACATATGCTAAAAATATAAAAATCAAAAAAGGAAAGCATACCTATACAATGCCCTTTGATATTAAAAGTCCTAAACTTTGGTGGACACATAATTTGGGTGATCCATTTTTGTATCAGTTCGATTTTCAGTTGATAGAAGATGGTGTTATTAAAGACAAAAAATCAATCAAAAAAGGAATTAGAACCATCAAGTTGATTACTGATAAAGATGACAAAGGCGCTACCTTTCATTTTGAGCTAAACGGAGTTCCGGTATATATGAAAGGTGCAAATTACATTCCGCAAAATAGTTTTCAAAACAAGGTTACAGATACTCATTATGAGAAATTATTGTCTGATGTTGTAAGTTCTAACATGAATATGTTGCGTGTTTGGGGAGGCGGAATTTATGAAAACGATATTTTCTATGATTTGTGTGATGCAAAAGGAATTTTAGTTTGGCAAGATTTTATGTTTGCCTGTGCCATGTACCCTGGTGATCCTGAGTTTTTAGCAAACGTAGAACAAGAAGCTATTGATCAAATTACTAGGTTGAGAAATCATTCTAGTATTGCTTTGTGGTGTGGAAATAATGAAAATGCCGAAGGATGGAATCGTTGGGGTTGGCAAGATGGAAGAACTGAAAAAGAAAAAGCTGAAATCTGGAAAGATTACCAAGAAGTATTTTCTAATATTTTACCAAAAACGGTTGCAAATCTAAACCCTGAAATTAATTATTGGGAAAGCTCTCCAAAATACGGAAGAGGAAATCCTAAATACGAATTTGAAGGTGATGCTCACGACTGGTGGGTTTGGCATGATGCAACTCCGTTTGAACATTTTGAAGAAAAAGTACCACGTTTTATGAGTGAATTTGGTTTCCAATCTTTTCCAGGTACAGAAACCATTAAGTACATCAATCAAAGCACTACAGTAGAATTAAAAACTGATGCTATCAAATCACATCAAAAACATTCTAGAGGTTTTCAGTTGATTGAAGAATACATGCAACGTGACTATAGAGTTCCTACAAACGATGAAGATTATGTCTATGTAAGTCAGTTGGTACAGGCCAAAGGAATTACTATGGGAATTGAAGCGCATAGAAGAGCAAAACCATATAATATGGGAACCTTGTTCTGGCAATTAAATGATTGTTGGCCGGCAATATCTTGGTCTAGCATTGATTATTTTGGTAATTGGAAAGCATTGCAATACAAAGC
>CAJXVT010000035.1 GCA_913062575.1 uncultured Flavobacteriaceae bacterium
AAGGCTTTGGTGTAGGATTGAAAAATGTTCAACAGCGGTTAGAACGTGTGTATCCAAATCAGTATGTTTTTAAAACGCAAATTGAAAATGAATCTCAATTTATCGCAACCATTATAATTCCTTTTAATCAATAACTTATGAAACTACGTTCTATACTTATTGATGATGAGTTTTTAGCTCGGAAAAGGCTCGAAAAATTAGTAGAGAATTTTGATGATATTTCTATCATTGCTCAATGCAGAAATGGAGCTGAAGCCATTGAACAAATAAACTTAAAAGAACCAGATTTGATTTTTTTAGACATACAAATGCCAGATTTTGATGGCTTTACAGTATTGTCTAAATTAACCTGTAAGCCTGCTGTAATTTTTACCACAGCTTTTGATTCATTTGCTATCAAAGCCTTTGACATTAATGCTGTTGACTATTTATTAAAGCCTTTTGATGAAGAAAGACTAGCTATTGCAATCAACAGGATTATTGAACAGAGAAAGTTACAGAAAGCAACACTATTAGAAGGCCAACTAAAAAAGTTATTGAATGATTATACCCATCAACAAGACGCTAGTTTAAAAGAAATTATTATCAAAAATAGAGGAAAAGAAGTTCCTGTTTTTATAGATGATGTACACTATTTTAAAAGTGATGGAAACTATGTAAATATACACACATCAGAAAAAAAACATTTGTATAGAATCTCTATGAATACCTTAGAGAATACACTAGATATTGAGCAATTCTTAAGAGTTCATAGATCTATTATTCTGAACAAATATTATATTAAAAACTGTACTTATAGTGGTAATAACGAATATGTGTTTCTCTTAAAAAATGGAGAAAAAATCACTTCTTCACGTTCGTATAAAACAGCCATTATTGAGTACCTAAACACCATTTAAAACATGAAATATGTATATATAAGTAGCCTATTGATACTAAATTGTATCATAGGAATTCAGAATAGTTATGCTCAAAAAATAGAAAAACCAATTTATAAAACTTTCGAGTTGACAAACAATGTATCAATAAAAATGATTTGGGTACAACCTGGTTCCTTTGTCATGGGAAGTCCTTTAACTGAAGTAGATAGAATACCTGAAAAAGAAAAACAACACAAAGTAACCATAACAAAAGGATATTGGTTAGCAGAAACTGAATTTACACAAGAACAATGGACCAAAATAATTCATTACAACCCAAGTAAAAACAAAGGAAATAATTTTCCGGTTGAACAAGTTTCTTACAATGATATTCAACAATTTTTAATTAAAATTAATGGTAAAAACGGTAAGTTTCGTTTACCAACAGAAGCTGAATGGGAATATGCTTGTAGAGCAAATACTACGACTCCTTATGCTGGTAACATAGAAGAAATGACTTGGCATAAAGGCAATTCTGGAATAGTATCACACCCAGTAGCTTTAAAAAAACCAAATGCTTGGGGATTTTATGATATGCATGGAAATATTCTTGAAAAATGCTCTGATTGGTTACAAGATGATAATACCAAAGTGACAATCGATCCAAAAGGTCCAAAAACGGGTGAGTTTAGAGTTGATAGAGGTGGACAGTTTACAGGTAGAATAAAACATACTCGTGCTGCAGACAGACAGCGAAGCTTACCTACAAGTCGTGCTTTTTATGTTGGATTTCGATTGGCAAGAAGTCAAGACTAACAGTTCATCACAATTGTAACTGTACATCACATTTCAGTTTCAGGCATGAAACTTTGCGTTTAATTTTGTCTATATAAAATCTATTCACATGAAAAAATTAAATTCTATTATCTTTGGTTTAAGTCTAATTAGTTTCTTGTTTAATTATACACTATCGGCTCAAGAAAAAATCGTTTTTGCTAAAAACAGAGAAATTCATAGCATGAATATTGATGGTTCAAACATCAAAAAATTAACAGATTACAAAGTTCCTGGACACACACCAATTAGTTGTAGACCATCGATAGCCAAAGACGGAACCGTTGCATATATTTATGATCCAGTAAGACATGGTTGGATGTCTACTTACAAAATGAAATTAAACGGCTCTCAAAAACAACGAATTTCTAGAGAACCAAATTCTAAAAAATCTAGTACTTGGAATGCTGTTATTTCTCCAAATAAAAAATACTATGTTTTTGTATCAACAAGATCAACTAATAGTGAAGTTTATAGAATGAATGCCAATGGTTCATCTGTAGTTAACATCAGCAATTCAAAAGCTAGTAATGGTTCACCTAAATGGTCTCCAGATGGAAAGCATATCATTTATGTAGAAGATAATACTAAAGGAGGTTCTGATATTGTATTGATTGATGTAGAAGGCAAAAACAGAAACGTATTGATTTCATCTCCCAAAGAATTGAGGAACGTTGCATTTTCTAAGGATGGAAATAAAATTGCTTATTCATTAGTAATAAGAAAATACGCTGATTTAATGATTGCGAATGCTGATGGTACAAATGCTAAAAAATTAAAGACGATTAGTAAATGGTCTCGTGTCTCTTTCTCTTCAAACAGTGCATCTATTGCTTTTGTCACCAAAAATGATCTTATTGCAACCATGCAATTAGACGGAACAAACTATAGAGAATTAGGTAAAGGATTTGACCCAGTTTGGTCATATTAATAATAGATATCCTTAATGTTTCATTTGTTCTAAAAAAACAATAACAGCATCTTTATAACTAGCACCAATTGGGACTTCAATATCATTCACTTCGATATCGTGTGAAGAAAAAGCAGTGATTTTTGAAGTATTGATAATATAAGAACGGTGAATTCTTAAAAATTGAAAAGCAGCTAATTCGTGTTCCATTTCACCTAGTTTATATTTTGAAACAATAGAAGATTTTGAGGTTAAATGAATTTTAATATAATCTTTTAAACTTTCAATATATACAATGTCTTCTAGATGTACTTTATGGTGTTTAATCCCTGACTTCACCAAAATATAGTCAGTTACTACTGTTTCTTTTTGAACAGGAGTAATTGAACTTGAAGTTTGTCTATAATATTTATCAATCGCTTTTACAAAACGCTCAAATGTTACAGGTTTTAATAAATAATCAACAGTTTCTAATTCGTAGCTTTCCAACGCATAATCTCTGTAGGCTGTTGTAAATATCGTTTTTGGTGGATTTTTAAGCGTTTTTAAAAAATCAATTCCCGTTAAATGCGGCATTTTAATGTCTAAAAATAGCAGATCTATCTCTTGTGTATTTAATATTTCAAAGGCTTTCAGAGCACTATTACAAGTTGCTACAACTTCTAAAGAATCTATTTGAGAGATATGATTTTGGATTAAACGAATTGCCAAAGGTTCATCATCAACAAGTAAACAACGAATTTTCATAAAACTTTACTTATTTTTTAATATAATTGTTACTACAAATAATTTTGAACTGCTATCGATTTGTAATTCAAATCGTCCAGGATAGATCAAATTTAATTGTTTTTTTATGTTTTTTAAACCAATTGGTGTTCTTTCTAATCGATCTGATTGAGTAGCAACAGTATTAGAAATAACAAACTTAAATTCGTTTTGAGTATTGTATAAATCAATCGTTATTTTGGGTGAGCCACTATCCTCTCCTGCTCCATGCTTAAAAGCATTTTCTACCAATGATAATAATATTAACGGAGCAATTTCTCCATCTTGTTCTATGCAATTATTAAAGTTAATTTCTAAACGGTCATCATATCGTAACTTCTCTAATTCTATATAATTTTCTAACAATGCAATCTCTGAAGATAAAGACACATACTTGGAATTACATCTATATAAAACATGGTCTAATATATTAGATAATTTTTCTATTGATTTTGGTGTTTTAGGTGAATTCTCTAGAGATAATACGTAAATATTATTTAGTGTGTTAAATAGAAAATGCGGATTCAATTGTGCCTTTAATGTTTTTAATTCTGAAGCTACTTTTTCTTTAGTAAAAAGCAACTCTTTCTCTTTGACAGCTTTGTAATTCATAAAATATTTTACAGCAAGAAAAATAAAAACTGTAGAGTAAATATGAGCAACATAGTGCAACAATAAAAACCTAAACTGAGTTATAATTTCTACTATTGTTTCTTTCTCAAAAGGCGGTGTTCTTACTAAAGGTTCACCAACATGAATGATTAATGCTCTGGCTAATACTGCAAAAAAATACGTCCCTAATATTGTTAGACCTAACGAAACTATGTATTTCTTTTTAGACACATATTTGGGGATTACGAAATATGCAAAAAAGTAGGATGCGGAAATCTGCGGAATTAAAATACATATTTTATAAACCAATGCATTTAAAAAAGGTTCTTCACTCTCCAGAACATTTTGAGGAATGGTTAGTAAAACAATTCCTATCCAAAACAATAAATGTCTAGTCACTCCTTTTTGTTGAATAGATTCTGTAAAATTTCTTAGATAACTCATAATTGTATAGTTGACCATAAAAGTAAAGAAACTTCTGAGGTCTTTAAAAATAAAAATACTAAATTTAAAAAGCTTTCTTGAAGCCCTTTAATTTTTCTGTTATAATTAAGGGATAAGTGGGGTCCAAAATTTTAAGCCCTAAATCACTATACCAACGATGCCCACTTGCAAGTACTACAACACCAATTTGATCTTCATGATTGAATCCTGCAAAACTTACAAACCCGTTGGTTCCTCCCTTATGATAATGGATTGTTTTACCCGATTCTTTTCTTTCCATTATATCCCATGCCAATCCTAATTTCCCTACATATTCCTGTCCGAATTCCCCATCAATATTTGAAAACCGTTCTTTATGTGTTAATTTAAGAGCCGGGTCTAAAGTTGTAGAGTGGATACCAAGTTGAGCTGCAATGAAACGAATCATTTCTTTTGCAGTTGTTTTTATACCACCACCAGCTGGGAACTCCCCTTCATCTAATTCCTCTACATGTTCTCCGCTTCTATAAGGTGTAACCAAGCGGTTTCTTTGAGCATCAGGAACAACAAAATAGGAGTCATTCATGCCCAAGGTTCCGAAAATTCTTTCGTTCATTAAGGATTCATAGCTTTTTTCCATTTTTGCTTCAACTGCATATTCAAGAGCTACATAGGCTAGATTTGAATATACATATTCTTTTGTAGAACTATCTACAGTGTAACTAGACAAAAACGCTATTAAATCTGCCTTTGAATAATCACTTAATCGATTGGAATCATCCCTATTTACATTGGTAGGATTGCGTGGAAGTCCAGATGTGTGATTTATCAAGTCTTCCAAAGTTATGTCTCTATTGCTGTTTGCCAATACTTGTTCAAATACTGGCATGTAATGTTTAATTGAATTGCTGATTTCAATTTCTTTATTAAGTTCTAAATCTGCAAGAAGTGCTGTTGTGAATACTTTTGCAACAGAACCTATCTCAAAAATTGAATTTTCATTTGGTTTCAAACTATCAGTTAATGACATTTGACCATAGTTATAAAACCGCGTTCCATTCTTGTCTATAACTCCAATCACTGTGTTTAAATGATATCCAGTGTTTATCCTACTTTGTATTTCTTTTACTATATCAGTTGGTAATTTCTGCTGACTTTCGTCACTACAACTCAATAACGTTAAGGTTAATAGAGCTATTAAAAATGTGTTTTTCATTATCTTTTCAGTTTTAAGTGTTAGTATTTCAATTCTTTTTAAATCAGAATTTATTTGCTTTTTAATTCTTTAATCGTTTGTTTCAAGACCTTCCTTTTCGGATTCTATATTAATGCTTTCTTATAGCTTTCAAGAGCATTATTGTCGTTTCCAATTGTTACATACGCTTCTTCAAGTGAATCAAAAGCATTGGCTAAATTCGAATAATTAGCATTTCATAGATTTTACTCCTTTTCTATTGCATAAGAATCTTGATAAATAAATTTTAAACCATGATAAAGGCTTAATGCTGGAACTGTCCAATGGTCTTCTTCCTCAAAATACTGTATCTTTAAATTTGGAGAAGTAATACTTCTGTTTTGTAATTTTGCAAAGAATAAATCTTGGGGTTTTCTATTCAACACAAATTTATCCCATGTTTTATGACTATATGCTGATGATATATATATTTTCTTACCCTTTAAGTCTTCGGTCTTTACAGCATCCATTTTCTTTATAATGATTTGATTATCCCACCAAAAACTTGGGTCAATTGTAAGGTAACTATCAAAAGTACTTTCTTTTGACAAATACGATAATCCCGCTAGCAGTCCTCCATAAGAATGCCCCATTAATGTTTTATAAGAATTTGTTCGGTATTTTTTTTCGATAGCTACAAGAAGTTCTTTCTCTAAAAACTTTAGAAAAGCAGCACTTCCACCACTTGTTTTTTGGTATTTATATTTATTAGATCCATCAAGAAAAGTAATAGAATTTGTAGGCGTAAAATCTCGAGTTCTATCTGTATTACCTATACCTACAATAATCATCTCTGGAATATGACCATGACTTCTTCCTTGATTCATTTGATCAACAATTCCTGACACTCCTATAAAATGCTCATCTCCATCTAATAAAACTAAGATTGGATATTCTTTTAAACTAGTATGATACGATTTTGGCAAACCTACAGTATACGTTCTTTCTTCATTTAAAAATTTAGAATGCATTTTAAACTTAGTTCCTATTTGAATTTTTTCAACTTCTTGTCCAAAATTTTTGAAAGAACTGAATCCAATACTTATAAAAAGTACAACTAAAATAATTTTACGTGTTAACATGATATTTTGATTTTTATATAATTCTCAATACTTAATTGACTGTAAAAGTATCAAACTATCAAAAGTTTAAAAAAGCTGTCGACAAAACAACTTGTTTAATAGATAAATATGCTGTTTTTGATGATGAATATTATTTGTCATTGATTTTACTATAAACAACCATAAAACAGGCCTGTTTATCCACTATTCTTTTTTCGTTTTCTATAATACTACACATTTGTACCAGAATTTAAAACACATAAAAATGAATAAAGTATTCTTAATTACCCTAGTAGTATTTGGTAGTCTTACATCACAAGCACAAAGATCATCTTGTAAAAACTTAGTAGCTGCTATTAAATCAAAAAATAATAGACAAGTTACTCATATTTTAAAAACTGTAAAAGCAGATTGTATTTACAGATCTGGTGAACCAAGAACCCCTTTAATTGCCGCATCTAGAAATGGATCATTACAAATAGTGAAGCTTTTAATAAAAGAAAATGCAAAAATAGAATTTCATGCAGATGGAGATGAAAGTGCCTTAATGGCTGCTGCTGCAAACGGACATTTAGACATTGTTAAGTATTTAATTGAAAAGAAAGTTAAAGTAAACAAAATCATTCGAGGAGATGGAACAGCTTTAATCTCTGCAGTAAGAAATAATAACTATCAAATCGCAAAAATTTTATTAGAAAATGGCGCTGATGTTGACTTGTATGCAAGAAGTGACGAATACCCAATGTTTCATGCAAGAGCAAACAAAAACAAAAAAATGATCGCTTTATTAAAAAAACACCAATAATCATAACCCATATTTATTATCATGAAAAAAATCATTCTATTTTTCCTATTGAGCATTAGTTTAAATCTAGTTGCTCAATCAACAAAAAAAATTTCTATAAAAGGAACTATTGTAGATAATACTACAAACGCACCTTTGGAGTTTGCAACAGCAATTCTATTAAAGTCTAACACCATTGTTACTGGAGTTAGCACCAACGAAAAAGGCGAATTTAATTTAAACGCAACTGAAGGTTCTTATACGATAAGACTTGAGTATATTGGTTATAAATCTGTTGAGTTGCCAACTAAAAATTACACAAAAAACCTACAACTAGGAAACATCAAGTTAGATGAAGAGTCGTCACAATTGGATGAAATTCAAATTACAGCAGAAAAATCTACAGTAGAATATAAGTTAGATAAAAAAGTATTTAATGTAGGTAAAGATTTAATCTCTAAAGGAGGTTCTGTTAATGATATTTTAAACAATGTTCCTTCAGTAAATGTAGATGCTGAAGGTGGTATAAGCTTAAGAGGAAATGGAAATGTTCGAATTTTAATTAATGGAAAGCCGTCTGTATTGACCAGTAATAATGGATTGGCTCAAATTCCGGCTGAGAATATTGAAAAAGTAGAAGTATCAACAAATCCATCATCAAAGTATGGAGCTGAAGGTACCGCAGGAATTATCAATGTAATCTTAAAAAGGAACAAAAAAGGTGGCTTTAGTAGTTCTATTCAATTAACAACAGGAAGTCCGGTAAACAACGCTCTAAATTACAATGTAAACTACAAAACTGAGAAGTTTAATATTTTCTCAAATTTGAGTCATACCAACATGAGACTACCTGGAACCTTAGATTACTTTCAAACAAATACAGACAGTCAAAATATAACATCTTCTACAAAACAACATGTTGGCATTGAAAGAAATTACAAAATGAACAACGTGTATGTTGGTGGAGATTATTATATCAATGACAAAAACACCTTAACATTTAGTTACTACTTTAGAAGTAATGTAAGTAATCATATTACAGATTATTCGTATGATTTTTTGGGTAGTAATCAACAAATAGAAAGCACAATACTATCTACAAACAAGTATAAAGAGCCACAAAAAGCAAATCAGATTGAGGTAAATTATGTGAAAACATTTGAAAAACCTGGACAGAAATTTACCGCTAATATTCAATATGATTTTTGGAATGATGATGAAAACGAAAACATTACTAGAAAACAAACATTTCCAATCGTTTCAGTAGAGAATAGCCTAAAAAGCAGAGATGTAGAAAGCAGTAAAGATCTATTATTTCAAGCGGATTATGTATTGCCAATATTCGAGAAATCTCGTTTAGAAATGGGAATCAAAGGAGAGATAAGACGTATTAACAGTGATTATAAAGTTTGGGACAATGCTGTTTTGGTTGATAGTTTAGATAACTTATTGCATTATGATGAAAAGATCTATGGAGCGTATTTACAATATGGAAACAGAGAGAAAAAGTTTCAATACTCTTTAGGATTGAGAATGGAACATTCTGATACTAAGAGTACAGATAGAAAAAATGTCTTTTTCAACCATAAAAAATATACAGACTTATTTCCGACAGTACATTTAACATATAATTTTTCTGACTCTAATAGCTTACAGTTAAGTTATAGTAAACGTATAACAAGACCGCGTTTCTGGCAATTGAATCCATTTGGAGGAATTGCAGACAAAAACAATGTCCGTTATGGAAATCCAGACTTAAACCCAATGTATACCAACTCTTTTGAAATTGGAACCTTAAAAAGATGGAGAGGTTTTACCATAAATCCATCAATATATTACCAAAGGTCTACCAATATTTTTGAAATGATTACCTACAGAAATAACAATAATACAATTATTACTACTCCTGTTAATTTAGGATCAGAAAATAGATATGGAGCAGAATTGGTATCAACGTATTCTCCTTACAAATGGTGGCGATTATCAGCAGATGTTAATTTCTATGGATTCAATCAAAAAGGAAGTTATAAAAATATAAACTACGATTCTAATAACAATACTTGGACATCTCGATTAAATTCTACCATGAAGTTTACAGATTTCTCTTTACAATCTACAGTAAACTATGTAGGTGCAAGAACTAGTGGACAAACACATACAGAAAGTGTAGCTTGGTTTAATTTAGGAATGAGTAAAGATTTTTCAAATGATAAAATGACTTTGACTTTAAATGCCAATAATCTGTTCAACTCAAGAGAAACTAGACGTTTTATCAGTGGGGATAAATATGCGTTACAAGTAAACAGCAACAATTCACAACGAAGAATAACAGCAACATTTATCTATCGTTTTAATAGAAGTAAAAAAGATAGAGATCGTTTACCTGACTAAATAACTCATACGATCAAAAAATAATATTTGATGCTTTCTAAAGTGGAAAGCATCAAATATTTATAATACTTTGTAAAAAGGTTATTCAATTAAAACCTTAGCTGTTTTGTAATTAAGACGTTGTGACTTAATTTTAACAAAATACAAACCACTACTCAAATTTTCCTTTTCAAATTCCCATACGTTCATTCCAACTACAGTATTAATGCTTGTTCTTTTGACCATCATTCCTAAGATATTGTAGATAGCAATATGTGTAGATCCCTTTGTGTCAGCTAAAAAAGAAAGTTTAGTGCTCTGGCGCATTGGATTAGGAGCTACCACAACTTTAGTTTTATTATTCTCCGAAAATAATTCATCATCTATAGATAATGTTTCACCATATTTAAAATGTATACTTGAGATATTAATTTCCTTTTCTTGGTTTTGTTGGTTCTCTGATTTCAGTGTAAATACAATCGTTGTCAAATTTTTTGCTAAAAAATCTTGATTTCCATGGGCTGTTAACATACTAAATGGAATGGAAAATTCTTGATTATTTTCTGTTAAATTGATTTCTGTACTGTATTGATCTTCCCAATTAGGGGTGTCTTTTTCTATAAAACGAACCTCTACGGTTCCTGTTCCAGATGCTGTAAAATTCACCATATTATATTCAGATAAATCTATGGGTTGAAACGTGGGTGTAAACGACTTATACACAGATACATATTCTGATGTAGTTGCTTTTAAGCTTACATCTCTCTCTAATATATATTCATTCTCTTCAGCAAATTTTGTTTGTGGAGAAACCATAAAGTTTGTGACAATCGTAGAATTGGGGGTGTCATCTACTCCCCAAGCTCCATCCGACATAAAAATATCATCAGGTGTATCAGTTGATTTTGCATGCATTCGCAAACCAACATCAAAAATAAAACCTGTATTCAATTCTAATTCATTAATATATGTATCATTTAAGTTCAATGATGTATTTACTGTTTCGGTCGTACTGGTTTCTGTTTTTCGTAAACCTCCAACAAAGTGAACGGTTGGCTGCAAGCTTTTATTTACAATTTTTAACGATAGTTTCCCGTTTTTATAAATCCCCTTTCGTATAAATACATTTGGTGCTATACTTGTATTGTAGTTACTTATTGGTTTTTGCACTTCAGCTAGGTCCAATATTTCTTTTGACAATTTATAGACATCGTCTATAGAGTTACTCCAAATTTGAAAATTAAAGTACTTGCTATTTGTATCATATCTATCTAGATTCCAATGGCTATCTACATTAAAAGCACTAGCTGTTTCTTTTATAGAGAAACTAATCACAAATTCCTTATCACCATTAGGGTGCTTAATATAGGTCTTGATAAAAGGCTGTTCATTTAAGTACATCGTAGAAATTGAGAGTATTTCTGCTCCCATTAAACGATCACAGATATATTTTGTATGTTCATAAACTCCGTCTGTTGTTTTTGTAATTAATAGTGCTGCTATGGTTTTTGAGTTTCTTAAATAATCTACAGATAATACTTCTGTAGCATTTGTAATTCCTAAAAGATCTGTTGGTGTAGATTCTATTACCAAGGTATTTGATAAAATGTCTATCGGAATAAAATCTCGTAAGCTAATACTAGCTGATTTTTTCTTTTTATAGCTGCTCTCTTTTACAATTTTCTTAGCATTGGCTTTTATAAAACGATAATTTGATTTCTTTCTCCAATAATTTCTTGCGTTTATTTTTTGTGAAAGCCTATTATTACTTTCTACACCTCCATCATTCCCTCCAGAAGCTTCAGTATTTACATCACAAGAGCCAACACCAGAACAAGACAAATCATCACAATCTACCAATCCATCACCATCATCATCAATGCCATTAGAACAATCTTCTTGTGCTACAGGAGCCGTTGGACATCTTGCGCCATCATTACTTGAACTTGCAGGTCCAAAAGCAAAGAAATTTGAGCTGATTGTATTAGAACCTGTTAAATCTTGCGCACTATATATGATGTAAATTGTACCTGTTTGATTTGCTGAAACGTAAAAGTTACCAGCAGCATCAAAATATACCGCTCCATAGGTATAACTATTCCCTGATAGAATAGGTACCTCTCCTAAACTAGTAACAAGGCCTGTAGAAATATCTACTTTATATAAAATATTTGTATTTTTTTCGACTGTATACAAAGCTCCATCCAAGGCATTAAAGGCCCAATCATGAATGGTAATATCCGTTGTTAATGTAATCGTTCCCGCTGATTGTAAATAGTTTGAAGAATTTGGGTCTAAATCAATTTTATATACTGTAGTTCCACCTGGTTTTAAATAATACATTCCATTTGGATCAATATCACCTATATATCTACCTGAAGAAGGTAATTCAGGAATATAGTAGGTATCAGTATTATAGTTTTTACCTATTCTAACAATGCTTTTACTTGGCGAACTAAGAGAACCCCAAATATAACCATCGGCATTATTATATCCGGCTGCATTGATATTTCCATCGGTAATATTTTCTGCCACTAATAATGAAGTCCCAGAAGCTAAATCAATTGAATATACATCATTAAATTGAAATAAATAGGCATAATAATCACAATCAAACGGAGTATCATCAGCACTTATAATACAAATAGTCACAGCTAATCGATCACTTTCACAGCCCAAACCATCTGAGTTTGTTGCATAATAAGTAGTTCCTTCTTGTATGGCTTGTGTATTTGACAACAAATTCCCGCCAGTCAACGCATCATACCAAATCAATGTATCTGTAGCTGTAATATCCAATTCAGCCAATGTTGTTCCTGATGGATAACAATCTGGATTGGCAGCACAAATACCAGAATCAGTAGTTTGAGTAACCGAAGATTCAAATACAGCAGAATTTGAGGTATCTATTAATTCACAATAAGTAATTGTTGGGTAAGGGAAATTTCCTCCTGCTCTAAATTTAACCGTACCTGAACTTGTATTTACAACAATCAGTCTCTTGATGTTAACTTCAGACATTATTTTGAAATCAACCTGACCAGTTCCTTGATTCTCTACATATAAAACATCCAATACAGTTGCACTGGGTGTAAATTCATAGTCTGCAGAAATTTGAGAATTTACAGTAATATTTGCTGTTACTGCATTGTCATGATTATTAACCGGTATATCTAAATTACAGGTAGTAACTGTTTGTTCTAAATTATCATTTGTTGTATTTGTTTGTCCAAAAGAGATTTGACAGATAAATAAAAAAACAAAAGCATATTTCTTATAAGAGTAAATTTTAATCCTCATAGTAATAGGTTTAATACCTAAAATTATGAGGATTATAACTATTTTTTATTTTTATTGGTTCATTGGTTCATTTATATCGTTGAACTTAACTATTATAAAGGTTATTGAAATATCAATAACCACTAATTAATCCCCTTTAGGCTTGTATGCTTTTCTTCACATCTTATAATTTATTTAGACCATCTAGTGCTCTTTTATATATTGGATCTATTGAAAGCGCTTTTTCATAAGCTTTCTTCGCTTTTCTTTTTTCTCCTTTTGCTGCATAAACATACCCTAAACCACTATACAATAACTTAGAATCTCCTAGTTTTTTAAGTCCGTAGTTATACACATACAATGCTTCTTTAGAATTTTTATTTTTCAAATAAAAGCTCCCATATCTATGAAACCAACTAGCTCTTGTATTACTTTCTATATGCCCTTCAAAAGCATTTTCAAAGTACACAAACTTTTCATAATTGTTTTCTAAAACAGCATAGTATAAAATAAACATTTTTGTACTTCTATCAATTTCTGTTGATACATTAAAACGTTTCCCTCTTTTTTTATAGAATGCCGTTAATGCTGCTAAGCCTCCAAACTCTTCATATTCTTTTAGACTTCTAAAATTAACTGGTTTATAATTACGGAAATAATCAATAATCCCTTCATTTAAGGTTTTAAATGGTGTTGTATGATGTTCTTCTCTATTTAAAATTGAATACCTCCAATTCAACTCAGGATGCATTTTTTTATTAAAAAAAGAACGCAATTGTTGATCATCATTCAGCCAATTTTCACCTGGAGCTGCAGTCATCAATAAAAATGGAGTATCAGAATTGTTTTCTTTTTTTACGTGTTCTTCTAAAGAAGTCAATCTAGTTTTCGATAAGTGGGAAGGACTTGCAATAATATAACCACTAAACAAGTTCGGTTTTTGGGCTAAAATCTCAATTCCGATTCCACCAGCCATTTCCCATCCAAAAAACATCCGTTCTTGCGCTTTTCTAGTTCTATAATTATTATCAATAAACTGAATTAGCTCAGAATCTAAAAAGTTGATGAAATTCTCAGAGTTTCCATCAAACAAGGCTCTTCTTTTTCGATTATCTGTCTGAAAACCAACAACAATAAACTCAGGGAACTTATTTCTTTTAATCAACATTTTTTGAAAAGAAACAGCTGAGTTAAAATAATCTTGTCCGTCTAAAACATATAAAACTGGATATACTTTTTTTATAGAATCCTTATAACTGTTTGGAATATAAATTTGAATGTTTCTTGTTTCATTTAATACTTTAGAAACCATCAAATAGTTTTTACCTAAAGTAATGTTTCCAGCTTCTTTAACTTGTGCGTTTGTAGATAATGCAATTATACCGACAAATAATAAGGTGATTATTTTTTTCATTTTTATTTATCTTTTAACGTAAACGTAGCTGTTAATCCAACACTAAAATTTCTTGGTAAATTAGCTACTCCAAAAATGGCTCTAGAATGTGTTCCTTTATCACCTAAAATATTTACAAATAGATCAGATGCGCCGTTTACAATAATCGGTGAATCATCCCAATCTTCTTCAGTCTGGAAATAAGCATCTATATGATTTAAACCTAATACATTATCAAAGCCAACCTTTGCTTCTATTTGTGCAATAACATTCAAAGCACACATTTCCATCGCTTTGTAACCTTCTTCTGTATGTATTTGGTTCCCTAACCTTCCTTGATAATGATATACTTCATCAATAATTGGAAATTGAATCGCCACATAGGCTATGTTTACTCTAATATTTACAGATACATAATTCCCGCCAGGATTTGAAATTGTTGGTAGTTTCAAATTGTGTTCACTTAATTTTTTATGAATATTCATTAACTCCCTATTTTTTTAATAAATCACTTAGCCCTTTTTGAGCTCTGTTAGAGGTTGGAAAAGTCTTTACTATGAATTCATATAATTTTATTGCTTTCTGATTCTTATTCTTTTTAACATAAAAATTTGCAATATTACATGCCCAACTTGCTCTTAATTCCGCAATCAACTTATTAGATCCAAATGCTGATAGTAATTCTTCAAAACTATTAAATTCATTTGCTTGAATTGCTAATCTCACAATCGCGTATTTTGTAAATGGTGCTAATTCTTTTGATAAACCATATAATTCATATCGTTTACCATAATACTTCTTGATATAATTTAATCCGCCTTTTGTATTAAAATCTTTTAAGTCAGAAAAGCTTACCTCTGTATAGTTTTCAAAATATTCTTGAATTCCATGATATAATGCTGGGTATACTGTAGATCTATGCTCTTCTCCTGACAAAACTTTAAATTTCCAACGTAAACTCGTTGTATTCATATTTAGAAAAGAAGCTAACTCTTCTGTACCTCCTTTTACTCCAAATTCCTTAGCATCAGAGACAAAAAATACAAAAGTATTTAAGTCTTTATTCTTTTCTATAAATGATTTAAATCGTTTCATTTTACTTGAAACAGGAAAAGGGCTTGAAAGAATATAGCCATCAAACAATTTTGGCTTAGATATAAACGTTTCAATTCCAAATCCACCTCCATACGCCCAACCAAATAGCAAACGTTTCTTAGAAGTTCTGTAATTAGAATCTATAAGACTAATGACTTCCTTTTGTAAATATTCTGCAAAATCTTTCGCTCCTGCGCTAAAAGTGTTCATTCTAGTTGCTTGCTGATTTGTTATTCCAACAACGATAAAATCTGGCGTTAAATTATATGCTGAAAACGTTTGATGCAAACTGGCTCCGTATAAAAAGAAACGCTGTCCGTCTAATAAATAGATTACAGGATATTTTTTAGTTGAAGAAGCATAATCCTTAGGAAGATATACTTGTATATTTTTGTTTTCCTTTAATACTTTGGAGTTTATGGTATGGTTAATTCCAACAACATTCGGACTTCCTTTATCTTGTGAATAAGAAGTAAAAGATAGGAATACTAAAACGATGATTATAATTGATTTTTTCATTTGAATGCTATTAATAGATGCTAAGTTTTATTCTTTAATTAATGTATTTACTTCTTTTATCCTTGTAGATAACCGAACAGATTTTGGGAATTTTTGTATACCTATTTTATAATATTGAATGGCTTTTTGATAAGCCTTATGTTTCACATAAAACTGACCAAATCGTTCGAACATATTATCTCTAGTAAAGGAAGCCAAGAAATCAGGAAACTCTTTATTCAGTTCTATAAAAACAGGAAAATTATTTTCTCTAACGGCTAATAAGAATAAATATCTCTTCGTATCACTATGCACTTCTTTAGATATTTGATAACGTTCTCCCCTATTTTTGAATCGTTTCTTTAATGCTGTAATTCCACCATCTTTATTGAATTGATCAAAACTATAATAACGAATTGGCGCATAATCATTAAAGAATGTTTTTAAACCTTTATTCATGGTGATGATTGTGGTTGAATAGTGATTTTCATTATCAAACAAATCATATTTCCATTTTAATATATTGTTGGCTTTCTTCTCTAATAACTCAGCCAAACTATTTGTACTATCTAAAGACCAAGCCTCTACTTCACCCAGTGTGAAATATAGATAATTGTTTAAAGAAGTTGTTTTATCTAACATTGCTCCAACATTAAAAATTCGGTTTTCTGATAAAAAAGTAGGACTTGCAATAAAGTATCCTTTGAATAAATTCGGTTTCGAAGCCAACATTTCTATACCAAAGGCAGCTGCTCTTTGCCATCCAAAAAACACACGTTCAGTTGGTAATGTTCTATACGCTTTATCAATATATGGCAATAATTCTTTTTCTAAATAGCTACTAAACTTAGTAGATTCTGAATTGTATAGTTTACTTCTTTCGCTGTCTTTTGTTTTTATTCCGACAACAATAAACCCTGGAGTTTCATCTACAAAACGAAGATTTTGTTGATATGCAACTGCATTTAAAAAATATTTCTGACTATCAAAAACATAAATTACCGGGCACTTCTCTTTTGTTGTGTGATAATTTTCTGGTAGATAAATTTGAATCTCTCGTTCTTGATTCAAAATGTGTGATTTTAGTAAAAACGTTTTACCAATGGTATTATCAACTCCTTTAACTTGTGAAAAAGAAGTATTGATAATACATAAAAAAGTGATTAATAGTATTAGCGATTTTTTCATTTAAATGAATCCTATTTATTTTTACTTGTTGCTTCTTTTAATCCTTTTTTCATTTCAGCTTCAAAATTAGAATTTGGATATTTTGACAGTCCTGTTTCAAAGAATATTTTAGCATTTTTATAATCTTTGTGCTTTAAATAGAAATGCCCTAATCTGTTTTTCCAATAGGCATTCGCATGTCTTTTGTTTTCTAAAATCCCTTCAAACTCTTTAACAAAAGAATTAAAATAATTAAAATTGTCTTCATTCAATGCAGACCAAACTAATATGTTTTTTGTACCCATTTCAACTTTATCATCAGGTCCAAATCTTTTTGTTCTTGCTTTAAAGTAACTAGCCAAATAATTCAAACCACCAAGGTTTTCAAATTGTTGTAAATTTTCAAAAACCAAATCATCATAATTGTGATAATAATATTTAATCCCTTTATACATGGCTAAATGGCCTAAAGTTTCATGGACCTCATCATTAAATAGTTCATATTTCCAACGTAAATTTTTTGGGTTATTTTTTTTCAACACCTTATTAAACGCCTCAGTTTCCGTAATATTAAAAATATCTTTTTTAGAATTTGCCATATATAAATAGACATCGGTATCTGATTTAAATCCCTTTACAATTTCTTCAGATGCATAGCCTCCATCTGTAATAATTGCTCCAGAAAACAAGTCTTTTTCTTTTAAGATTGTTTCACTGATATAATAGGCTGCAGCTTCCCATCCAAAAATGATACGTTCTTTGTTTGTTCTAAATTTTGAATCTATAAATGGTAGTACTTCATCTTTCAAAAAAGAAGTAAACTTAGCACTATCATTACCAAATAAAGTTCTTCGTGAACGACTGCTGACCCTCTTAATACCAACAACAATCATTTCTGGAATAGCATCTGGAGTTCGTAATGCATTTTGGATTGAGACAGCACTAGAAAAATACCATTGTCCATCCAAAACATACAACACTGGATACTTTTCTTTAGATGAAGCATAACTATCAGGCAAGTAGATTTGTATTTCTCTATCTTGGTTTAATACTTTAGAATTGATTGTATAATTGTCTCCAATAGAAATTGGAGCTCCTTTAGTTTGTGCAGATGCAACTGATATTACTAAAGAACAAATTAGTATAACTACTTTTTTCATTTGTAGGGTTTTATTGAAAATTCTAAAATAGAAATTGATTGTTTTATTTATTTGTTGCTTCTTTCAATCCTTTTTTCATTGCAGGATCAAAATTTGTATTTGGGTATTTAGTAAGACCTGCTTTAAAGAATTTTTTAGCATTTTTATAATCATTGTTTTTTAAATAGAACTGCCCAAATTTGTTTTGCCAATAGGCAGATGCATATCTTTTGGTTTCTAAAACATCTTTAAATTCCTCCATAAATAAGCTGAAATATTTAAAGTTGTCTCGATTCAATCCCAACCAAATTAAAGAGTTTTGTGTGCTTTCATTTACACTTTTATCAATTCCAAAACGTTTTTCTCTTCCTTTTATATATGATTTCAAATAAGGAGTACCACCAGCATCAACATAAGACTGAATATTTTCAAAAACCAACGCATCGTAATTATGATAGTAATATTGAAGCCCCTTATACATGGCTAAATGCGGCATTGATTGATGTACTTCATCATTAAATAGTTCATACTTCCATGTTAAATTTTTTGGATTGTGTTTCTTTAATCTTTCATTAAACTTATCTGAAGAAGCTACGTAATAAATATCTCTTTTAGAATTAGACATATATAAATAGATCTCGGTATCAGAATTGAATTCTTGCACTAACTTCTCAGAAGCCAAACCACCATCAGTAATAATTGCTCCAGTAAACAAGTCTTTTTCTTTTAATATCATTTCACTGATATAATAAGCAGCAGCTTCCCAACCAAATATAATACGCTCTTTGTTTGTTCTAAAATTTGAATCAACAAACTGAATCACATCCTCTTTTAAAAAAGAGGTATACTTATCACCATCTCCAAATAAAGGGCGTCTAGTAGATCGTGTACTGTTAACTCCAACTACTATCATTTCTGGAAGTGCGATGGGGCTTCTCAACGATTTTTGGATGGCAACACCATTTGTAAAAAATCGTTGACCATCAAGAATATATAACACTGGATACACTTCTTTTGAAGTAGAATAACTCTTTGGTAAGTAGATTTGAATTTGTTTTTCTTGCTTTAAAACTTTTGAAGAAATTGTGTAATTGGTTCCAATAGAAATTGGAGCTCCTTTAGTTTGTGCATGTATAGTTGAAATTGCTAAAAAGCAAATCGCTAAAAGTAATTTATTCATTTTGGATATTTTGGCTGACCCCAAAAGTAGAAAGGAAAAGTGTTCTTTTAACTATCAAGTATCCTTTTTACCATTTATTTAACGAATGCCTTCAAAAGGACAATCTTTTTTCTCACTTTATAAAGTTGTATCAAGCAGCTTTTAGCAAGTACTAAAATTTTAATTTTTCTAAAGTATTTTTTTTATACAAATCGCCAATAGGAATTTCAATTTCACCAATTTCAATATCTTGTTTTGTATATGCTGTTATTTTTTGAGAATTGACAATATAAGACCTGTGTACTCTTAAAAAACGATTGTCTAGTTTTTCTTCAAAAGCTGAGATACCATGCTTTATAACAAGTGTAGAAGTAGTTGTATGAATTTTAATATAATCTTTGATACTTTCTACATATAAAATTTCATCATAATTCACTTTGATATTTTTCTTGTTACTCTGCACAAAAACATGCGTTAACTGAGTTGTTTTTGTACTTGCTTTTACAACAATCTGCGTATCTAAAAACTTTTCAACCGCTTTAAAAAAACGATTAAAAACGATTGGTTTGAGTAAATAATCTACCACATTCAATTCATAGCTTTCAATAGCATATTCTCTGTGAGCTGTGGTAAATATTACTTTCGGTTTATGTACCAAATTTTTTAAGAAATCTGTTCCTTTTAAAACAGGCATTTCTATATCCAAAAACAGTAAATCTATGGTCTCATTTTTTAACACAGTATTTGCTTCAATTGCAGAAGCACAAATAGCAACAATTTCAAAATCTGGCAACTGGCTTACATGCGTTGCAATTAACTCTCTTGCCAATTCTTCATCATCTACAATTAAACATTTATACTTTTTCATGCAGCTGTAATTTTAATTCTAAGGTATACTCTAAAATAGCATCATTAACTTCTAACTTGTACGCATTTGGATACAGCAAATCTAGTTGTTTTTCTGTGTTTTGCATTCCAATTGATTTCTTACCACTAGTTCCATTTTCAATAGATCCTTTTGGTTTGCTGTTCTTTAATTTAAAGGTAATTTCAGTATTCGTTGTTTCTATTGACAGTTCAATTAATGCTTTGTTCAATTCCTGACTAACTCCGTGTTTAAAGGCATTTTCAACAAAAGTCAATAAAATTAATGGTGCAATATGTACATTCTGTTGAATGTTTTTCTCAAAACTCACTTCTACTCTATTGCCATATCTAACTTTTTCCAACGCAATATAATTTTCTAACAATTCAATTTCTTTTGTAATAGAAACATAATTGTCTTTACATTGGTATAACATATAATCCAAAATCTCAGATAGCTTGGCAATAACTTCTGGTGTTTTATCTGACTTTTTCAAAGCCAATGCGTACAAATTATTCAGTGTATTGAATAAAAAGTGTGGGTTTAATTGATTCTTTAACAAGTTTAATTCAGTAGCTTTCTTTTGTTCTTTCAGTTCAATAATATCTTTCTGATCTCTATAGTATTTTATGGCTATTAAAATTATAGATGGAAAAACTACCCAAGTAATATTACTTATAAATGCGATAAAAGAAGTCATTCTATTCCATAAAATATAAGGTGGTTTACCTTGATAAACTTCAGGGTATTGCATTTCAAAATAATGTACTCTTACAATACTATACAATGTTTGAATCACATAAATAAAGAACAATGTTGACAATACAAATAGCGTGTTTTTCTTTTTATGCAATAGTTTTGGTACTAAAAAATACAAGATAATTAAACTCAACAAAAACTGAAGTGCTACTTTAAACCCTATATATTCAAACAAATACCACTTGTTACTATCTCTATACCAGTAAGAACTAAACAGGTAGCTGAACATAATCAACCAGAAAATAAGGCTGCGGAGAATATTTTTATTAAATCTATTTTTCATTGAATGCTAATTTAGACAAAATGGGCAAGAGTTCTAAAAAAAAGAAACAGAATGCATCGGTTACACATTCTGTTCTCTTCCTAGTTATCAACTAAACAAACTCAATTTCAAACTTAAAAAGAAAACACATTCTATTTGATTATTATAGACAAAAACGGATGAAATGAAGCTAGATTTCCATTTTGCAACTACCAATCGTTTTAAACTCAGTAAACAACTCTCTATTTGCCATTGATTGCAATAGGTCTATTAGACGACAAAACAACAACTTCATTCATTAGGTTGCATCGATTTTAAAAACCGATACAATGAAAAATTACCTATTAATATGCTGCTTTGTTGCTCTAAGTTTATCAAGCTTAAGTGCACAAACAAATACAAAAAGCTATTCAGAATTAATTCGCGATGGATGGAAATTATGTTTAGACAAAGACTTTACAGGTTCTGCTAAAATTTATGAGCAAGCTTTTAAAGTTAATCCTAAAGCACCATTAAATGACAGATACAATGCAGCTTGCATCAATTCTATAGCAAAAAACACTACAGCAGCGTACAAACACTTATTTGTAGCAGCAAATGAATTAAAATGGTATGATATCAATCATCTAAAAAATGATGAAGACTTAATCAATATCCGTAAAGATAAAAGATGGAACCAATTGATTGCTGTGATGCAAAAAAACAAACAAGAAGTTGAAAAGCATTATGACAAAAAACTAGTTGCCCAATTAGATAAAATCTATTTTGATGATCAAAGTACTAGAAGTCAAATTAGACCAAAAGAAGAAAAATACGGAAGAGATTCTAAAGAAATGAGAGCTTTTTGGCAAGTCATTTTAAAAAATGATTCTATCAATCAAGTTAAAGTAAGTAAGATATTAGATACTCAAGGATGGCCAAGTAAAAATATAATTGGTGTAAGAGGCACTTCTACGCTATTCTTTGTCATTCAACATGCAGATTTAAAAACCCAGGTAAAATATTTACCAATGATTACGAAGGCTCTAGAGAGTAGTAATTTACCAAAAAGACAATATGCTATGTTTTATGATAGATTGGTGTTGAGACAAGGAAAAAGACAAGTATATGGAACGCAGTTAGCAATAACAAAAGAAAGTAAGGATCCATATGTATTGCCTTTAGAAGATGCCCAAAATGTAGACAAAAGAAGAGCAGAAATGGGCTTAAACTCGATGCAAGAAAATTTAAATAGATGGAATCTTACTTGGGATGTTGCTACGTATTTAAAAGCCTTGCCAAAAATTGAAGCTAGAGAAACAATATTAAACGAAAAGAATAAAAACAAATAGATAAAAATGAATTTCAAAAAACTATCAATATTGCTTTTTGCGCTATGTATATCTAGTATAACATTGGCTCAAAACAATACAACAAACAACTATTATAGACATTTAAGATACAACCATGTTTCACCATATATAAAATTGGTTGGAACTTATCCTATAGATGCGAAAACTGCAAAAAATACTTCTCATTATATTTTTAAATATAATGATGGTAAAGAGTTAGTAGAGATTACCAATAATCATTATTTCACAGAAAGAAGACATTCATTAGGTTCTATTGGAGTATATAAAGTGGTTATTACTCATGATGATCAAAAAGAAACCAGAACCTTCTTTGATAAAAAGGGTAAAAGAATGACCAATTATCGTGAGGTTTATAAAGAGGTTTTTACTTTAAATAAAAAAGGAAACTATTCGAAATTGGAGTTTTTTGACGAAAATGATACTCCAATGGAATCTAACTGGAAAATTTCTGAATACCATTGGTTTACAAAACGAAAAATGGTGATCGAAAAAAGATACAATCTGCAAAAAGTGCATCAGGATATTTCTACTTATTTCGAATTTGGAATTACAGGAATGGTCTTGCGAAAAGATGGATCTCCAAAAGCAAATTATAATTTAAATGAAGATTATAAAGTAACAAACAATTCACTAGGCGTTGCTTCTTATCAAGATAGCTATGATGAAAACGGGAATCATGTAAAGTATACCTATCATGATGAAAATAACAAATTAGTCATGAATCAATTTGGGCTTTCTATTGGAACTAAAGAATATGATGCCATTGGAAATTATATCAAGCAAGAGCATTATGATCAAAACAATAAATTCTTACGAGGTAGAGATATTGCCAGCAATCAACATGTGAAATTAAGCGAAAAAGCTTCACGAAAAGACAGTTTAGAAATTAAAAGAATCTCTGTTGGTTATTTAATTGCTTTACAACAATTAAAGCCAGATTTGATGAAAGAAGTAATGAACGACAGTTTAAATAAGGTCACAGTAGGTTTTAGCAGAACATTAAGAAAAGAAGCTGTTACTGCTCCACTTACTAAAGAACGCATGATTCAAAATGCAAAAAACTGGAATAAATCAAATACTCGATTCCCACCAAAACCAAGCAATCAAGTTAAAATATTAGATGTATATCATAGAATAGCAACAGTTAAATTGTATTCTGATAATTGGGTAGAATATTTACACCTAATAAAACTAGATGGTAAATGGAGTATTGTCAATCTATTATGGCAATATAAAAATGTAAATAGGTATCCGTTTTAATCAAGTTATTTTCATAAAAAAACGCCTCATTTAACGAGGCGTTTTCTTTATCTATAATCTAGAAATATTATCCGTTAAATTTTCATCAGATCTTGTTCCGAAAGGATCTATTGAAATATACCTAGGTTTCTCTTTTACAATTATCTTAATCTCCGTCATTTCTTTATTGAACTGATTTGATCTATAATACAATATTGAACTGTCGTCTTTAATATTTGATGGATGTGTTGTAAACACTCCAATTTTAATTGGTTCATTAATAGTGATTTGTTTCATTTCTCCACTATCCTTGGTTTCAAAACGTTTAGTTTTTACTTTCACGGTTACTTCGTACGTACCATCTTTTAATTCTTTAGATGAACTTTCTTTAATTCCGATATCATAGGTAATCACTTTCTTAAACCAGTCATCAACTAATGTGTGCTGTTCAGTTGGAGTAACTTTATAAATCTCTTCTAATAATTCAATCGTGTTCGTTTCCAATTTATTGATAGTACGATGTCTGTCTGTAATTGTTTTTAGTACTTTATTAACTTGTTTCTCGCCAATTAAGTCTCTCAAACCTAATAAGACAGTTAATGCTTTTCCATAAGAAATATATGATTGACCTGTAACCATATAAACTCCTGGTTCTATATCGCCATCAAAAGACCTACCAGAAAAGTACCTTCTTCGTGTATTATCACTCAATTCATACAGCGCTCTTTTTCCATACATTTTTTCTAACACAACAGCTTCTGTATATTTTGCAAATCCTTCTACAAATAAAGCTCCTCCAGCAACTGGCTTTGGATTTAATGTATGTCCCCACCATTGATGAGCAACTTCATGTATAGTTCTTTTTGCCACCAAATTGAACGTCTCTTTATTTCGTACATCAGATAAGTACAATCTATCTTCTACCATACTTATAACTCCTGGATGTGCAAAGCCTCCAAAAGACCAATGTGCAGGGATTTCTGCTATTCGAACATGATCAAAAGCGTAAGCGCCAAAGTTTTCTTGACAATAGTCTAATGTTTGTTTTACACTGTTTTCAATTTCTTCAATATTAAAATGATGATCAGCATCAAAATATTGTTCGATAGAAATTCCTTTGTGCATACTTTTCTTTGTTTGATACTTTGCAGAAAAATAAGCGGCTGCTGGCATTACCTTGTTTTTAGATTTATAGTGATAATAGTTTCTATTATTCTCTGACCATTCTTTTATCAAACTACCAGAACTTATAGCAACCTGATCAGCATCCGTAGAAACAATAGTTTCAAATCTAATTTTTTCAAATTTCACATCTTCTAACACAATATGTGCCGCAGAAGTTTTCTCTTCAATCCTTTTTGGCAAATTCCTTTTTTCTCGTTCAATCCTATTCGTTATTTCAATTCCTGGGCTATATCCTAACATTGGTTCAAAATTACGATGTGTAATATAAGTTCCGTTGTTTACAATTGCTCTATCTACATCATATCCTTTTAATTCTCTTTTTAAATTGTAACTAAAAGCCATTGAATCGTTAGGTTGTAAAGGCATATCAAACTGAAATAAATAGGTTCCATAAATAGTATTATGTTCCACTAAATGAGCATTTTCAAAGCTAATATTTTCTAGAGGGATCCTTTCTGTAACAAATATTTCTGTCAATGCTTTATCACTTTTGTTTTTCAACATATAATCTGCCTTTACCAAATACATTCTTTCCTTTGGATAGATAGCTACTTCTGTTTTTCTTGAAGTAGGATAAGGTCTTTCTATCGTTTCGTACTTCTTGAATTTTCTTTCATAGTTTTCACTATAATCCAAGTTATCATTTGTGTTTTCATATTCTGAAACAATATTTAAATTGTAAAAAACCAAACTACCTGCTCCAATAAAAAGCAGCAAACAGATGGTGATTCCTACTTTTTGAATTCGTGTCCAACCGTATTTCAATTGCTTTAGTTTCACTGAAATGGTAGCAACTACACCTCTATTCCAAATTTTAAAAGAAAGGAATGTTAATATAAATCCGAATCCCAACCAATAGAGTGCCAAGTGATCAAATAAGCTTGATGCTCCATTAAATCCATCCATATTATTGTATGCAACTCTTGGTATAAATCCAAGACTTGTTAATGGGTGTTCCAAGCCTAACATACCTGCTTTTAAACTTAAGAGTACAATTAAACCGAAGATTCCCATACCCATATATTTATTTTTTGCCAAACTATTTACAAACAAGGCAATCATAGAAAACACAGTCAATTGTACACCATAATAGTAAAACAAAGAGGCATACAAACTAAATTCGAAATTTGTGTAGTTTAAACTGATTTGAAATACCATGCACAGTAAAATACCTGAAGCAATCAAAATCATTGGTAATGATAACAATGCTGCAAATTTTGAGAGAAAAAACACTCCGTTTTTTACCGGAGTTGCATCTACAATGTTGTTGAAATTTAAATCACGTTCTCTCCAAACAATCTCAGAACCATAAAAAACGATCAATATCAAACTAAATATTGATAACGGGTCTACGATTAGATCAATCAATTGATTTGTAAAAGGATATACACTTACCCCATATTCTCCACCTTCAATTACTGTCGAAAATAATTCTGAAAAGACAATAACCAACCAAATGATCAACACTGCTATAAATGGTAAACTTTTAAAAACACCTTTCAATTCTAATTTTAACAGCGTAAAGAATGCCATTCGTTGTGCTTTAAAAGTATGCAAGGCTTTTATTGGTTGATATGCCAATAGTGGCATCTTTTCCTTTTTTTGTTTTGGTTCTTTCTTTACTTTTTTAGAAATTTTTCGAAAAGAAAATAATCCATATGTTCCTAATAATATTCCTATAGATAAAAGTATCCAAACAAGTCTATTCCATAAAAACAAACCAGAAAGAGATAGCAATTCTGTATTCTTTTGAAAAGGGGTCCAATATTGCGTTTGCTCAAAAAATGCCGCTATTCCAAATGGATCTGCAAGAGCTGCAATGGCCATACTTTCTGGAGAAGCAGGAACTGCTTGTGCCATTAAAGGCGAATTTAAAAAGATAGAGCTTACAAAATATAACATATAAATAAACACGGCACTTACATAGGTTGCTGTACTGTTTTTAGTCAATGTACTTACAGAAAAAACTATGGTAGCACAGATAAAAATATTAGGCAATACAATATACAACCAAGGTTGCAGATAGGTCATCAATCGAAAATCGCCCAATCGTTCTGGATCTAAACTTGTAAAATAGTTTCCAAAAATATATCCAAT
>CAJXVT010000036.1 GCA_913062575.1 uncultured Flavobacteriaceae bacterium
TTAAAGGTGAAAAAGGAGAAAGACCACAACATTTTGATGTGGATTGGTCAGCAGATTCTAAATGGATATCAACTGATATTGTTGATACAAGAACTGCCGAAAAAATGTATTTGTTAGATTGGAGTAAAGACGATGTATACAAACCTGAATTGCTGTCTTATTATAGAGGTTCTCCAGGAGATAAAAACATGGTGAAAATAAAACCAGTATTTTTTAACGTAGGCACAAAACAGCAAGTAAGATCTAGTTTACCAACAAAGGTTCATATAAATTCTGTTGGGAGACAGTGGACTAAGAAATCTGGAATACTATTGGCAAGGGTAACACAAAGAGGGTATCAAAAAACAGAAATTATTCAAGTAGATTTAAAGGCACAAAAGAACAAAGCACTCATCACAGAAACTTCAAAAACAAATATTGACAATTTTCAATACCGTTTTTTAGAAGATGCACAAAAAATTATCTTCTTATCAGAGAGAACAGGTTGGAGACAATTACATATGTATAATTTGAAGACAAATAAAACAACACTTCTTACCAGCGATAAGTACGTTATAAATAGCATTCAACATATTGATGAAGAGAATGAAACCATTTATTATTCAGCCTCAGGAAAAGAGAAAGGGGATAACCCTTATCATCAGCAAGTATATAAAGTTGGCTTTAGTGGGGGAGAACAATTGTTAACCCCAGAGAAAACACATCATCAAGTAAATTTTTCTAAAGATGGGAAGTACTTTATTGATAATTATTCAACGATTAGCATACCTACAAAAACAGTATTGAGAGATTCAAAAACCGGTGCTATTTTATCAGAATTAACACATGCTGATGTTTCAGAAGCAATCTCAAAAGGGTGGGAAACGCCAGAAGTGTTTGAGTTTACAGCAAAAGATGATAAAACAACAATTTATGGAGCACTTTGGAAACCAACAAATTTTGATTCCTCAAAAAAATATCCAATTATAGATCATAGTTATACTGGACCACATACACAGATGTTTCCAAAAACGTTTAATCGTGGGTTTATGAATCAGTCTTTAGCTGAATTAGGTTTTATTGTTGTAATGATTGATGGTTTGGGAAGTTCTGGTAGATCTAAAGAATTCCACAATCATTCTTATAAAAACATGGGGAATAATTTAGAAGACCATGTATTGGTAATAAAAAACTTGGCAAAGAAGTATTCTTGGGTAGATGCTGAAAAAGTTGGAATTTTTGGGCATTCAGCAGGTGGTTTTGATGCTGGTCATGCAATGGTAGCATTTCCAGAGTTTTATAAAGTGGCTGTGGCAAGTTCTGCAGATCATGATTTTAGAATGGAAAAAGCATGGTGGCCAGAAATGTACATGGGTTGGCCAGTAGATTCTACCTATCATGAAGTGTCAAACATTACAATGGCTAAAAATTTGAAAGGGAAATTGTTATTGGTTCATGGAGGAATTGATGATAATGTAAACCCCTCTGCTACCTTTAAATTTGCAGAAGCATTAGTAAAAGCAGATAAAGAATTTGATTTATTAATTTTACCAAGTCAGAGACATGGTTATCAAGGGAAACATCGAAATTATTTCACTAAAAAAAGATGGAATTATTTTGTAGAACACTTAGGGAATAATAAACCTATTTGGAATTTTAAATGGAACTAAAGAATGAGTAAAAATATAGTTGTTATTGGTGGCGGAATTATTGGGTTGAGCACCTCGTATTATCTTCAAAAAGAAGGGCATCAAGTTACTGTAATTGATAAATCAGATTTTACAAGTGGTGCATCCTATGTAAACGCGGGGTTTATTACACCAAGCCATATTGTTTCTTTGGCAGCACCAGGAATGATTACACAAGGAATTAAATGGATGTTTAATTCGAGCAGTCCTTTTTATGTAAAACCAAGGTTAGATATTGATTTTTTAAAATGGACTTGGGCATTTAAGAAATCTGCAAATGCTAAAAAAGTAGCGGCATCAATACCTGTGATTAGAGACATTAATTTATTAAGTAGAGATTTGTATGAAGGGATAAAAGCTTCCAATGATTTTAATTTTCATTACGAACACAAAGGGTTGATGATGTATTATCAATCAGATAAAATAGGTGAGCATGAGTGGGAGTTAGGAGAGAAAGCGTTAAAAGCAGGTTTACATGCAGAGCATTTAACTTCTATGGAAGCGATTAGAAAACACGAACCTACTGCAGATTTAAATGTAAAAGGAGCTGTTTATTTTGATTGCGATGCGCATATGACTCCATCTGATTTTATGCCAGAAATGGTTACCTATTTAAAATCGAAAGGCGTACAAATACTTGCCAATGAAGAAGTGAAAGATATTGAGGTAAACAATCAAGTTATTTCAAAAATAATCACTGATAAAGGGACTTATAATACAGATGAGGTTGTTTTAGCTGCTGGAAGTTGGAGTCCGTTATTGACAAAAAAACTCGGACTTAAAATCCCGATTCAAGCCGGAAAAGGCTATCGCATTAATGTAGAAAGAGAAACCAATATTACAATTCCATCTATTTTGTGTGAAGCTAAAGTTGCCGTAACTCCAATGACAGGTTTTACACGCTTTGCAGGAACCATGGAAATTGACGGAATTAACCATACTATAAACCCAGCGAGAGTAAATGCAATAGCGAATGCAGCTAAAAGCTTTTACAACGGGTTAGAAATTACTCAGTCAGAAAAACAGGAAGCAGAATGTGGATTGCGTCCATGTTCTCCAGATGGTTTGCCCTACATTGGTAAGTCATCTAAATGTACTAATTTAACCATTGCAGCAGGTCATGCAATGATGGGTTGGAGTTTAGGTCCTGCAACTGGAATACTAGTAACAGAAATAATTTCAAACAAAAAACCTTCGTTAGATTTAAGTCCATTTCACCCAGATAGAAAATTTTAATTATGAGATACGAGTCAATTCCGAATTCATTATTTATAAAGAACAGAGAAAATTTCATTGCTCAAATGAAACCTAATACCATTGCTGTTTTAACGTCTAATGATGTAAAACATAACAATGCAGATGATGTGATGAGCTTTACGCAAAATAACGATTTGTTTTATCTTTCAGGAATTGACCAAGAGGAAACTATTTTGGTATTGTATCCAGATGCTCAAATGGAAGAAAACAGAGCAATTGTTTTTGTTAAAGAAACCAATGAACAGATGAGGATTTGGGATGGAGAAAAGCTAACCAAAAAACAAGCAACTATTGTTTCTGGTATTGAAAGAATTGAATGGGCACAAGATTTTGAAATGACATTGCAGTACATGGCTTTTGAAGCTGATGGATTTTATTTAGGACATAATGAACATTTAAAGCGTGTCACAAAAGACCAAGAAACACAACAAGACAGAATGATAAAATGGTGTAAAGGAAAATATCCTTTGCATGAATATTATAGAGCAGCAAAAATCACCAGAGATTTAAGACCAATAAAATCAGAAGAAGAAGTAGTGCTAATGCAAAAAGCAGCAGATATTAGTGTCAATTCATTTATCCGAGTTTTAAAGGCATGTAAGCCTACAATGAAAGAGTATGAGTTGGAAGCAGAATTGACGTATAATTTGGTGAAGTCTGGAGCTTCACATCATGCCTTTCAACCGATTGTAGCTTCTGGTAAAAATGCCTGTGCATTGCATTATAACACCAATGATGCTATTTGTAATGATGGAGAAATGATTTTGTTAG
Source organism: uncultured Flavobacteriaceae bacterium (assembly GCA_913062575.1). Classification (GTDB taxonomy): domain Bacteria; phylum Bacteroidota; class Bacteroidia; order Flavobacteriales; family Flavobacteriaceae; genus Polaribacter. Next base: position 3,696 of record CAJXVT010000036.1, read on the forward strand.
ACTTTGGCGTTTGTTATGCAAATTATAACAGTGATACTACACGTTGTTTGCCTGTAAATGGCAAATTTTCTGATAGACAAAAAGAAGTCTATAGTTCAGTATTACATTGTTTAAAAGAAGGAAGTAAATATTTAAAACCTGGTGTTTTACCTTCAGCTTATGAAGCTAAAATGGCAGTTTTAGTAGAAACGCAATTGATAGAATTAGGTTTGTTAGATGCGAATAAAGTTGCGAATCAAGACCCTGAAAAACCATTGTATAAAAAATATTTTATGCATGGAACAGCACATCATATTGGATTAGATGTGCACGATGTAGGTTTGTATTCTAGGAATATTGAAGTAGGAATGGTGTTTACCTGTGAACCTGGGATTTACATTCCTGAAGAAGGAATTGGATGTCGTTTAGAAAATGATTATCTAATCACAGAAAACGGAAATGTCAATCTTACTGTAGCAATGCCAATTGAGATTGAAGAAATTGAAGCATTAATGAATAATTAATAAATGAACATGAAAGGAATCGGAGGATCAACAATTGAAGCAGAATTAAATGCAATTCAACCTACAATACATTTAGTAAAACCTATTCAGAAAGCAGAATTTCAGCAAAGAATAGATAGAGCTTGTCAGTTAATGCAAGAAAAAAATGTGCCTGCATTATATCTTCATGCTGGAACAAACTTATTTTATTTCACAGGAATGAAATGGAACGCAAGTGAACGAATGGTTGGAGCTGTTTTGTTCTCGAATGGAAAACTAATTTACATTGCGCCAGAATTTGAAAAAGGAACCATTTTAGATTTTATGCTGATTGAAGGAGAAGTTACTTGTTGGGAAGAACATGAATCTCCTTATGAATTGTTTATTGAGACGTTAAAAGGGAATGGAGTAGAAAAAGGAGCTATTTCAATGGATGAAGCAACGCCTTTTTTTGTTTTTGACGGAATTAGGAATTGTCAGGATTCCTATGAATTAGTAAATGCAAGACCAATCACAGCTGGTTGTAGAATGATCAAGTCTGAAGCAGAAATTGCAATTATGCAACATGCTATGAACATCACATTAGAAGTTCATAAAGCAGCGGCAAGAATTTTATATGTCGGAATTTCTGCGAAAGAGGTGACCGATTTTATTCATGAAGCTCATAAAAAATATGGAGCTACTGCAGGATCTTATTTTTGTATTGTGTTATTTGGAGTGGATTCTTCTTTTCCTCACGGAGTGAAATCACCAAAAGATTTAGAAGAAAACGAAGTTGTGTTGATTGATACAGGCTGTATGTTGCATGATTATATTTCTGACATCACAAGAACTTTTGTGTATGGTAAAGCTAATGAAGAGCAAACACGCATTTGGAATATCGAAAAAGAAACACAACAAGCAGCTTTTGATGCGGCACAATTAGGAAATACTTGTGCTGATGTTGATAATGCTTCTAGAGTTGTTTTAGAATTTTATGGTTTGGGACCAGATTATAAATTACCTGGATTACCACATAGAACCGGACACGGAATTGGATTAGGAATTCATGAATGGCCATATATTGTTAGAAATGATCATACAGTTTTAGAGCCCGGAATGACATTTAGTAATGAACCAATGATTTGTGTTCCAGGTAAATTCGGAATTAGACATGAAGATCATATTTACATGACTATAGAAGGTCCAAAATGGTTTACAGACCCAATGCATTCAATTGAGAACCCATTCGGGATTTAGGCTTCCAAATCATTTAAATCCATACGCATATTAATTAGGTGCTTTGTGAATCCTACTTTTTCATACGCTCTAATTGCTGATGGATTGGTTTCATAAACATCTAGACGGATTTCATGAATGTTTCTTGTTTTACACCAAGCTAATAATGTATCAACAATTAATTTGTTGTAACCATTACCACGGTATTTTTCTGGCACAAACATAAAGCCTAAATACCCATGATTGTCGTGTTTTAAATAGATTCTGTCTGGTTTTATTTTAGCATAACCAGAAGCAACTAATTCTCCATTCAATTCGGCAACATATAAAACAGCATCTTCAGATTTGATAAAATCTTCTAAATCATAATAGATAACTTTTCCATCTTTAATGGTAATATCCATTGGGCGTTCGGCTTCTACCAAATCATCCATGAAATTGTATAAAACCGGTAAGTCGTTTTTTGTAGCTTCTCTAATAATTGGTTTCATTGTTTATCGATTTATTAGTGTCAAATAGAATGCGAAACTACAGATAAATAGTCTAAAAAAAATATGAATAGGTGTGGTTTTTAGTCCGAAATGAGATGAAAAACAATTTTTGTTTTAAGAAGAAGTATCAGCTACAATTTTCCATTCACCGTTAATTTTTCTAAAGATGATCATAAAAATACCGTTGGCATCTCCAACATTGCGGGTTAAATGATATTCTCCCATAATATAATAAGATTCTTTTTCAATCCTAGAAATGTCATTGACTTTAAATTTCAATGTCCCAGAATGATCAGGTGTTGGATATCCCTTTTTATAGTTTGCTAAGGTTTTATCCCAGCCATATGTTATTCCGTTACTTCCATAAAACTTTAAGGAGTCTGACTTCCAGTAGCCTTGCATAAAGCCTTCTAAATCGTGTTTTGACCACGCTTTTTCTTGTGTTCTCAGGATCGATATGATTGCTTCTTTATCTTGTTTTTCAGTAGTAGAAGTTTCACAAGAGTAGCATATGCTAAAAGCGAAAAATAGGATAAATATTTTTTTCATCTTGTTATAATTTAGTTGGTGTTATTGTAAATGAGTATGTATATGTTTTGTTAGCAGGAATTGTATATTCCTTGTGAGTCAACCTTCCCCAAGAAGTATCGCCCCCAACACCCATTTGATGTAAATCAATATTCCACTGAATGGTATTTCCAATTTTAATATCAGCGCCATGTTTTTTGGTAACAGGTACCAATCCTGAAGCAGATTGCCCTGCTTCATCAGAATTGAAATCCAATTCTTTCATGCTAAAAGGCCAAATACTTGTGTTGAATAATCCTTGACTAGTTGCTTTTAAATTGATGTCTTTTGATGAAACTTGCATCCAACGAACATCCGTTTTATTACCCGTTTCTTGTGGACGAGAATATACATGGAATTGTTCGTTTACCTTTCCAGAATAAATGCCTAGTTTCTGCCCGTTTTTTCTGTCCCAATAACTTTCTTCTGGTCCTTTTCCGTACCAAGAAACATTTTCAAATTTTTTATCAAGTGTAAGGTACATTCCCAAACGTGGAATGTTAGGTGATTTAGATTTGTTGGGCTTATATGAATAGTTTACTTGAAGATTTCCATTAGATGTTAGTGTGTACTTTACATGAACGTTAGCTTCGTCATTTGGTAATTTGTAGGCTACTTTAAAAGAAACATTATTGTCTGTTTTTCTTGGGTTTTCTATTAGCTTTGAACTATAATTATAACTAGCATCTTGCCATATTTTCGCCCACTTATCCATTCCGTTTCCTAAATCATTATCTGTTGGTGGTCTCCAGAAATTCAATTTAATTGGTTTGTTGGTTAGCACTTGATGCTTGAATGACCAATTTAAAATGTCACCCGATTTTTTATCAATATGTAGAACTGATTTCTCATCATATATTTCATATACCGTGCTTTCTGTAATTTTTAAAGCAACTTTACTGTCTTTAGGATAGTTAACAATAGCCCCATGTTTTAAAGCAAATTGATCCCAAGCAACTTCATGATCCTTCGGAATTAAAGCTGTGGCTTCTTTTTGAAGTAAACTTACTTCCAAATAATATTCATTCTCAGGAATAAAAATGTCAGGAATGTCTTTAAATTTTATTTTAACTGATGACTGTGGTTTTATATCTAAAGAAATATTCGCTTTTTCAAAAACTACTTTTCCGTTTTTTAAAATTCGATAACGCATTTCTTTATCAGAAAAATTGGCAAAGAAATTCTTGTTTGTTATTTGAATTGTTTGATTCCCTAAATACTGAAACTGAACCGGTTCATATACTTTTTTTACTTCAGATAAATGTGGGTGAGGATTTCTGTATGGATCTACCAAACCATTATTTAAGAAGTTCCCATCTGTTGGTAAATCTGGATGATAATCGTGTCCATAGGCCAAATATGGTTTCCCGTTTTTGTCTTTGTATTCTAAACTTTGATCTACCCAATCCCAAATAAAACCACCTTGAAGATTATCATATTTCTCAATGATATCCCAATAATCTTGTAAATTTCCAACGGAGTTACCCATTGCATGTGCATATTCAATCATGATAGAAGGCTTGTCAGAATTCGACTTTCCATGTTTGATTAAATAAGCTGGTTTTGGGTACATCGGACAATATAAATCTGTATAATCCTCTTTTCCTGCGGGTTCATATTGTACAATTCGGTTATCATCTTGTTCTTTTAGCCATTTGTAGGTCGCTCTAAAAATATCGCCTTCTCCAGCCTCGTTTCCTAAAGACCAAGAATAGATAGAAGCATGATTTCTGTCTCTGTAATACATGCGTTTTGTACGCATCATATGAGCTGGTAACCAACTCATTTCATTACCGATTTGAGTATTCTTGTCAATCGCTAAAGGGTGACTTTCAATATTAGCTTCATCAACAACATACAAACCATATTTATCACATAAATCTAACCAATAAGGATCGTTTGGATAATGTGCAGAACGGACTGCATTTATGTTGTTTTGCTTCATCAATTGGATGTCTTTCTCCATCGATTCCCTTGAAACTACATGGCCTGTAAAAGGATCAGTTTCATGTCTGTCTACTCCTCTTATATAAATAGCTTTTCCGTTGATTAAAACTTGAGCATTTTTAATTTCTACACGTTTAAATCCAATAGGTTTTTTAATAAATTGATCATCTAAAGAAATTTGTAAATCATACAAATTCGGAATTTCAGCTGACCATTTTTTTACGTTTTTAATTACATTGGTTACTTTAAAACTAACAATAGAATTAGCATGAATCGTTATAGCTTTAGCTATTTTAAATTCATTACTAATTGAAACTGAAATTTCTTTAGACACATCTTTATCTGTATCATTTTTAAGATATACTGTTGCGTTAAGAATTCCATTCTTATAAGAATCATCTAAAGTGGTTTTTGCATGATAATCAGAAATAAAAACTTTTGGCCTCGAATATAAATAGACATCACGTTCAATTCCACTCATTCGCAACATGTCTTGACTCTCTAAGTAACTAGCGTCTGACCAACGGAACATCTGTAATGCTATTAAGTTTTTACCTTCTTTTAAATACTTCGTAACATTAAATTCAGCCGGAGTTTTACTTCCCTGAGAATACCCAACATATTCTCCATTGATGTATACATACATGGCAGATTTCGCTCCTGCAAAATGTAAGACAATGTCTTGTGATAGAAATTCTTTATCCAAATTGATTTCTTTTCTATAAGTCCCAACAGGATTGTAATCTGTGGGTGCATCTGGCCATTTTGTTGTAAACGGATATCGTTCATCTAAATAAATCGGATGCCCAAAACCTTCAACTTCCCAATTAGCAGGAACAGGAATGGTGTTCCATTCTGAATCATCAAAATCTATATTCTGAAATGTTGTTGGTCGTTTTTTAGGATCTTTTACCCAATCAAATTTCCAATCTCCATTCAGATTAAAAAATCGTTTTGAATTCTCTCTGTTTTCAATGTCAGGGTTTTCAAAAGCAAAAAATGTAGCTCTAGGGGCTAATTTATTTTCTTCAAAAATTTGATGATTGTAGTGATTCTCTTGTGTTGCTATTGGTGTTAAATCTTTTTGTTTGCAATTAGAGAAAATAGTTACAAAGCAACATAGAATTAGAATTTTTTTAATCATTGGTTTCGATTGAAAATAAATTAGCAATTAGATTAGTTATGGCAGCTACAAGTTGGAATCGTAAAGCTGTTTGTTTTTAAATTTAAAGGAACTCCTTGGTTGTAATTTCCGCTTTCCCAATAAAAAGGACTTCTTTTTTTATTGTAATGTCCAATTTCATGCATGGTACTTGTATCATATAAACGTCCGTTAATCATTGTGTAGATTACTGAGTTGGTATTCTGAATGTTTTCCAATGGATTTTTATCTAAGACAATAAGATCGGCTAGTTTTCCTTTTTTCAAAGAACCTAATTCATCGGCAACACCAATGTAATTAGCACCGTTTATAGTCGCAGCTTTTAAAGCCTCTAGATTAGACATTCCACCTTGATGTAGCATCCACAATTCCCAATGTGCACCTAAACCTTGCAGCTGTCCATGCGCACCTAAATTAACTTTAACTCCAAGTTTTGATAAGTCTGTTACCGTTTTAGAAGTTAAAATATGACCATTTTTATACTCTTCTTCAGGAATCATTAAACGATGACGAGAACGCGTATCGATTACGTGCCTTGGCGTGTATTTTAGTAGTTTTTTATTTTCCCAAACATTAAAGTTTTGATACCATTGGTATTCACCACTCATTCCACCATAATTTACGATCAATGTAGGTGTGTATCCAGTTTTACTGTTTTTCCAAAGTGATAGCACATCTTTGTATACCGGTGCAACAGGAATGTTGTGTTCAATACCTGTATGGCCATCAAAAATCATAGTCATATTTGAATAGAAATTTGAACCTCCTTCTGGAACTACATTTACACCTAACTCTCTTGCAGCTTGCATAATTTGCTGGCGTTGTTCTCTTCTTGGTTGGTTGTAACTTTTTACAGATTTAGCTCCAAATGCTTTGGTTCTAGCGATAGCAAAACGAGCATCATCTAAATTATTTACAACTGCTTTAAAATCTCCTTCTGCACCATATAAAATAAAACCAGTAGAAAACATTCTTGGACCAACAAGAGTCCCTTTTCGTTGCAGCTCTTCTAATGTAAATGCAGCAGCTGTATTAACAGATGGATCATGAGAGGTGGTGATTCCAAAAGCTAAATTGGCATAAAATTGCCAATGTTTTTGAGTACTCAGTCCATTTCTAAAAGCGCCAACATGAGCATGTACATCGACAATTCCGGGCATAATCGTTTTACCTTTCATGTCATATACTTTTGCATCCGAAGGGATTTTTACTGAGCTAAATTTCCCAATTTTTTCAATCTTGTTTTTATAAATAACAATGGTTCCATCTTCAATTACTTTGTTGTTTTCCATTGTGATCAATCGAGCATGTGTAAAAGCAATTCTACCTTCTGGAACATCAGACTTAGCAGTCAATCCAATTTTAATTACTGCGTTAGCATCAGTAACTAAATTACTTTTAGCAAATGGATCAGTAGTATTGTTTACAATATTTTTCGTGAAATATTTATCCCCTAATGTCCAATGAACTTTATCATTAGATTTTGACCAATGTAAATTGATTCCTGCATTTTTAGACAAGCTTTCTACTTTAAAAGATTTGGTATTGGCATCTAAATTAATTTCGCTTCCATTATGTACAAAAGGAGCAACATATAATTTGTGTAAATGAATAAAGGCAACCCATTTGTTATCTTTACTTGGAACCAGGCGATTGGCTAATTTTGAAGTGAAATGACTTCTTTCATTCTTGCCGTTCAAGTCAACACTTTTTAATTTTTTAGTAAGACCACCAAAAAAGGAACCTCCAGTTTGAAAGAAAATTCTTTTATTGTCTGTAGAAAATATTGGGAATTCTCCATTGTCAGAAATTTTCTTTGCATTACTGCCATCAAACTTCATGGTGTAAATTCCTGTTTTCTTCGTGTAATCAAACCCTTGGTCTCCATTACCACCTTCTTTTCTATAGGTGATTTTTCCTCCTGAGTTATCGTAAGAAGGAGTTCTGTAAATTCCTTTTTTAGAAGTTAATTTTCGCAATCCAGAACCATCTGTTTTTACTTTGTAAATAGCGCCAAGACTTGCGTCATTCCAAGTTACAAAAACAATAAACTTTCCATCAGGTGAAAAGCTAGGTTCAGCTTCGAAATCTGTTAAATTGGTAATTCTTTTTGGAGTGCCATTTGGCAACTCTTTTTTATAAATATGCCCTAAAGAAGTAAATACAACCGTTTTCCCATCAGGAGAAGTCTGTACATTTTTAATCATTTTAGAAGTAAATGATTCTTCAAAAACCTTTCTTTTTACACGATGAGTTTTCGCTAGCTTTATTTTTTCTTTTACCTGAAAAGGAATGTTGGTGATTCGTTTTGAATCAATATTGATTCTGTTGATTTTTCCACCACTCCAAATAACAATATCTTTATTGTTATTTAACCAAGTAAAATGAGGATACACACCAAACACAGCCCAAGCTTCTTGTTGATCTTTGCTCAATTCTTGAGTTATTGGCCATTCTTTTCCTGTTTCTAATTCGTGAATGTATAAAGCTGTTTTAGTACGGATACGCTTAATAAAAGCTATTAGTTTTCCATCTTTAGAAATAACAGGTCTAGCTGCTCCACCAGGTCCGCCAGTTATCTGTTTTGTTTTTCCAGTTTTGAAATTATACTGTTTGATTACATAAATCTGTTTGTTTGGATCTTTGTTGTATTGAAAAGATCCTCCAGGATACATATCTTCTGCGTAGTATAAATATTTTCCGTTTGAAGAAATTGATGGATCATTTACATCTTGTTGATCGTTTTTTCTTTTTGTTAATTTCAATCCAGTTGATCCAGAAAGTGGATATTGCCACATTTCACCAGCTCCTACAGAACGAGTAGAAGTAAAGTGCTTACGTGCAACCAAAGATTTCCCATCGGCAGTCCAAACAGCATTGTTAAGCAGTCTGAATTTTTCCTTGGTAATTGATTTTGCATTTTTCCCATCCGCAGTCATTACCCAAATATTATTTCCGCCTTCTGCATCACTTGTAAATGAAATATATTTTCCATTTGGACTAAACCTTGGCTGTACTTCATAGGCCAGCCCAGAACGTAATCGTGTCGCTTTTCCTCCAGTAATTGGCATTGAATAAATGTCTCCTAATAAATCAAAAACAATGGTTTTTTCATCCGGACTCACATCCAAATTTATCCAAGTTCCTTCATTGGTGTTTAAGTTGAAGGAATTGTATTTCCAATCTTTATGTGGATTGTTTACATTCCATTTGGTGCTTTTCTTTGCCGTTTTCTTTTGAGAAAAAGAAACAAACGAAATAGAAAAAGTTAGTAACAATACTAGAATTTTACGCATAACAGTGGTGTTTAGTTTTTATAAGTTTATAAATGTAAGATTTATATTTAACTCTTGAGTTTCATGAAATCTTCATTCAATATTTTTCTAAGATAAAGGAGTAGTTCTTCTGCATTCTCTTTCGTAAAAACAATTGGTGGTTTAATTTTTAATACGTTATAATCTGGACCATCAGTACTCATTAAAATACCGTGATCTTTCATTCTATTTGCTAAATAATCAGTTTGATCGGCTAGTGGATTTAAATCAGAATCTACCAATTCAATTCCTAAAAACAATCCTTGTCCTCGAACATCTCCAATAATTGAGAACTCTTTCGAAAGTGTATTCAATTCTGACTTTAAATACTCACCAACTTTCAATGCATTTTCTTGTAGTTTATCTCTTTTTACAGTTCGTAAAACTTCGGTTGCAATGGCACACGAAACTGGATTTCCTCCAAACGTATTAAAGTATTCCATTCCGTTTGCAAATGCATCAGCAATTTTTTGTGTACATGCAACTGCAGCTATTGGATGTCCATTCCCTAACGGTTTTCCTATGGTAACAATATCCGGAATTACATCATGTAGTTGGAATCCCCAAAATGTTTTTCCGAGTCGCCCACAACCAACTTGTACTTCATCAGAAATACAAATTCCACCAGCATTTCTTACTAATTTATAAGCTTGTGCTAAAAAACCTTCTGGCAATTCAATTTGCCCGCCACAGCTAATAATAGGTTCAATGATAAATCCACCAACATTTCTTCCTTTTTGTTGAATGTTGTCAATGCAATTTTGAACTTCTTCTGCATATTTATGAGCAGCATTTTCACCTCTATATTTCCCTCTAAATGTATCTGGTAAAGGAAATATTTGTGTGTGTTCTGGAGCTCCATGTCCACTTTTTCCATCAAACTTATAAGATGAAATATCAATACACATATTGGCGTTTCCATGATAGCCAACCTCACTAGCAATCATATCTTTTTCTCCGGTAACAGCTTTCACCATTCGTATCGCCAATTCATTAGCTTCACTACCAGAATTCACAAAATGCAACACATTTAATTCTGGTGGTAATGTCTCAATCAATTCTTTGGCTAATTCGTTGATGTTTTCATGTAGATACCTTGAGTTGGTGTTGATCAAGGCCATTTGATTTTGTCCAGCTTTTACAACATTGTAATTTTCATGACCAACATGAGCAACGTTATTAACAGTATCCAAATATTTACGACCAAACTGATCCATTAAATATTGACCAGCTCCACGTACCATTTTAATTGGTGTTTTGTATTGTAAGCTTAAACTCTTGCCTAAATGTTGTTTTCTATAGTTGATGATTTCATCATTGGTCAGTGAATTATTTTCTAATAATGCTTCTGATTTGAATAACAAATTTGGATCTGGACAAATACTTTTCCAGACATTAATCTTACTTAAATATGCAACTCCTGGATAATCAATTGTATAATCAAAAAGAGAAAGCAATACTTGAAAATGTAAATGTGGAGCCCAATTTCCATTTTCAGGATAATTTCCCAAGATTGCAACTTGTTCTCCTTTTAAAATGATGTCTCCAATTGTATGTTTGGTAGCACTTTCAATAGTGTTATGTCCATATAATGTATAGAAATCAAAATCTTCTACTTTGTGTTTTAAAACGACCAACCCACCATATTCTTTATCACCTGCATCATTTACTGAAATTACCACTTCGCCATCTAAAAAAGCATGAACAGGTGTTGATTCTGGCAACCAATAATCAATTCCTAAATGTATACTTCGACTTTCTTTTCCTTTATTTCCGATTGTATCATAAGCAGAAGAAGTGTACAATGCTCTTGGCTCTAAATATCCGCCAGCTATAATTTTATTTGGAACTTCTTTCTGTAATTGCTCAATTTTAAATTGTAATAAATCAAGATTGTTAAATTCTTGTTGATGTCCAACCCATGAACTTGAAACACTCATGTCTATATGATGCGTTTCATTTTTATTGATGGTTGGAAACAGTTCAGTTAATGAGAAGTTGTTTTTTAGTGACCAGTGTTTGAATTTTTCTTCATTAGGATTCGCTGTAAACCCACAAGCTACTCTAAAAGAATATTCAGCAAAATCAGGGTGAATAGCGCTCCACTTTTTTAAGACTTCCCAAGAAGGTTTTTCACTGATTAATAAATACTCGTTATTTGGCTCTTCAATTTTATTTATCGCAGATTTAGTAACTGAAATCACCAATCTCATGGCGATAGCATTATATAAATGCTTCAACTCATTTTCTTGTAAAGGAAATGTTGAATGGTATCCTTTTACAATTGGCAAAGCAGCGTCTAAAGGATCTGGATGATTAATGTTCGTATAACAAGCAATTGCCAAATCATTAATAATTTGTGTGTGAATTGCATCTCCATAATCAATCGCAGCTTTTACAGTTGGATTGATGATTTCTTCAGAAACAATTACGTTGTTGTCATTGGCATCGTTATGAACAACGGATTTTCTTAGTAAATCATAGTCTGATTTTTTTGCTTCAAATAGCTCTTGAAAAGAGCTGATGATTTCTTTTTCTTCATTAGAAAATAAATGAATATGCTCTTTTGTCCAAAGTGATTGTGCCACATCCCAAACAAATTCTCTTTTTGCTTCTGAATGACTGAAACCCTGCAAAGCTTGCGTTAATAAGCCGCATTGTTTTCCTAGGCTAAAGCGTAAACTGTCTAATTGTGGATTTACAGAACTCCAAACCCTACCCGAAATCCAAGTAAGTAAACGAACCTTTCGTTCCTTACCAAAAGCATCTGTAATTGTAGGAGTTGATATACCAGTTTTATCATTAACTACTTTTGGAGCAATTAAATGTTGACCATTAGATTCAACATGTTGTAATAACTGTTGTTGAAAATCTAAATAGTTTTCATTCTCATTTTGACGAGAAATTTTTAAAATATATCCTTCAGAGTTTTCAATTTTAATTCTGAAATTAAAATCAACTTCACCAGGAAGTTCAGAGGCAGTCCCTTTAATATTATATAGGTTAAAGAGAATGTCTTCCGCTTGGTCCGCCGCTATTTTTATTTGATTGTACTCCATTTAATCTTTTTGTAATAGTTGTATAATATGCGCTGCACTCCAACTAAAATTTTGTGCATTTAATCCTTTTCCTGTTAATGGGTGGTAATTTTCTCTAATAGATTTTCCTTTTCCTAAAACACCTTCAGCTCCTTTTAAAATCTGAATGGTTGCTTTGTCAGCATCTTCATTAAATCCATAATTACGTAAACTTTTTACACCAAAATATGCTTGGTCTAACCAATTTGGTCCTCGCCAATATCCTTTAAGAGGATTGAATTTTTCATGATCTGCGCTCATGGTTTGAAACGGAACTTTCGTGTAGAATTTTTTTGGGTTCATCATTCTGTTTTTTACTGTTTCAGCTTGTTTTTGAGTTGCTGCGTTTGCCCATAATGCGGTCCATCCTTCACTTCCTTCTCCTTTGATAAATGTTTTTCCATCCAGCGTAGTATCATAAAACCAGCCATCATGTACATCATAAAATTGTGATTGGATTTTAGCCTTTAGAGTCTCAGCCTCATCGGTGAATTTTTGAGCATCTTTATTCTTTTGTAAAACACGTGCAAGTTTTGCTAAGTACAATTTCTCAGCATATAAATAGGCATTTAAATCTACAGATTCTTGATCAATAGAAAAGGCGCCTTCACCATTTTTCACAATTTTAGAATTGTCAAATCTGATGGCATTATCCATTCCGCTTTCCCATTTTGCAGCCACTAAACTTCCATCAGTAGAGCCATATTCACACAATCCATCTTGGTCATGATCTCTCTTGTTATACCACCACTCGTGATATAATTTAAGTTTTGGATACATGTATTTTATAAACTCAAGATCATTGTCTTTTTTGTAAATTTTTGCAACTGCCCAAACTGATAAAGGAGGTTTTGTGTCTCTATAATTGTGCTTCTCTACAGAAGTATCTCTAAACACACAATCAACTATAAAACCATCTTTACTTTGAAAATAAAACATAAGTTTCATCTGCTTTTTTGCCAATTCTGTATTGTAAAAAGAGAGCCCAACTGCATGTTTCCAAGAATCCCAAGACCAAAAACCATTGAACCATTTATAATGATAGCTAGGAAATAACCCTTCGCTTTTAATTTCTCCAGCTCCTATTCGCCAATTGTTTTGTAATGTTAATTGAGATTTTGCTAATACTTCTGCGTAGATGTCTTTTTGAAATGAGGTTTTTCTATTTTCTATAACTGACTTTAATTGTGAGTTTTTTTCCGCTTTACGTGCTTCTAATACTGTTTCAAAAGTTAAATTGGAGATTGATCTCAATTCATCACTCCAAGAATATTCTTTGAAAATGAATGTTTGCGAAATCGTAAACTCTTTTGATTCGTTTGGTTTTAAATCAATACTGATTTTATTAGAAACATATGTGCTGTCAGTAGATGTTAGCAAGACACCTTTTGGGAAAATAATATGACCGATGGCATCTGTTTTAGATGACTTGATGATTAGTTGGTTGTTGGTTGTTGAAAGCTTCAATCCATCGGTCAATAATGGTTCGTTTTTAAAACTATATTTTATTGTTTGTGCTGATTTACTTTTGTTCTTTAAAGTTGACTTTATAATTGCTGTATGGCCAGAAGTAAAGACTAATTCTTGTTTTAATTCTAGATTATCAGCTATGAAAACCTGTTGTAAATGACTATTGAAACTTTTTGTCGTTATTGATGTCCAATTTGTGTTTTCTATATCTAAATTGGTTAACGAAGCACTAGACCAAATTCCATTTTGTTGCGTCATTAAAAAAGGTCCAGAGAATCCTGTTATAGTTGAAATTGAATCAGGAAAACTATAGGCAAACCAAGCTCCTTGATCTGAAAACATCAATCCAGATTTATCAAACTTGGTTGTTGGTGTTATTTGATAATTTAAAATGTTCTCACTGAATTTCAAATAGCCCTTTTGCTCTTCTTTAGCACAACTAAAGATAATGGTTACAGTTAGTAAATAGATAAGTTTTTTCAATGTATTAATTTTTTATAATTTTAAAATTATTCAAAGCGTGTTATCGTAATATAAACCCGTCTCTCATTGGATCATTCGGGTCAATTACAAAAGTTTGCATTCCTGTGATATATGCATTTCCTTCTACTTGCGGAATTACAGCCGTAAAGGGCCCATAATTTTCTTCAGAAACCACTGAGCCTTTAAATACTGAGTCTGTAATGCTTTCAATAGTCATTGTTTCTCCGTAATCTATTTCTCTTCTAGCTTTATGAATCGCCATTCTTCCAGAAACTCCAGAACCTGTTGGACAACGGTCCACTTCTCCTTCAGCAAAAATGCACACATTTCTACTATCAACACCAGATGGCTGTTTGTTGTTGTCTATAAAAATGGTTCCATAATTAAAACTCAAATCTTCCTCAAATGGATGTGTTATTTCGTTGTCAGACTTCATTACCGCATTTTTAATTTTCATTCCGTTGATAATTAATGCTCTGTAAGACGCTGTACTCAAATCAAAATCAAAGTTGTTTTTTGCCATGTCTACATAGGCATAAAACGCTCCGCCATAAGCTAAGTCGTATGTTACTTTTCCTAGGCCTTCAATTTCAACAGTTTTATCTAAACCTACAACAAAACTAGGTACGCAATGAAAACGAACTCCGGTTACTTCTCCGTTTTTTACATTAGTAAATGAGGTGATTCTGCCACAAGGTGCATCAATTTTTAGCACATTGTCTCCTTCTTTTACGTCAATCCAATTCATTTCAACAGCCAATGTAGAAATGGCAATAATTGCATGTCCACACATTGTTGAATACCCTTCGTTGTGTAAAAAGATAATTCCAAAATCGCCATTTTCATCATTTGGAGGTAATAAAATACATCCATACATATCTGCGTGTCCACGGGGTTCAAACATTAATGCTGTTCGCAAATGATCGAAATTTTCTTTACAATAACGCCTGTAATCTAATACCGAATTTCCTTTTAATTCAGGAAATCCATCTACAATTATACGCAATGGTTCTCCGCCAGTATGCATGTCAATTGTTTTGATTTGTAACCAATCTTTGTTTGGTGTAAAATCTGTTTTTGATACTATGTTTTGATATGTTTTACTCATTTGTAAATTTGTTATAGAAATAATTAGCCGCTGCTAAATCTTCTAAAGCATGACCAACAGATTTGAATACTGTGATTTCTTCTGCTGAGCTTCTTCCTGTTCTTTTATTAGAACAGAGTTGAAATAAATCAGCTTTTATGTCTTCTTCTTTCAAGGTTCCATTTTGTAACGGAGTAACAATGTCTCCACTCTCTTTCAATCCACCTTGAAAAGTGTCAAGAAAAACCGTGGCTTTAGAAATGGTTTCATCATCAGCTTCTCGCATGTCTTTTTTATAAGCACCCACCAAGTCTATGTGTTGTCCGGCCTTTAAATATTTACCTAAAACTAGTGGTGTTTTAGACAACGTAGCACATGAAATAATAGCTACTTCTGATATTTTTTCTTCTATGGTTTTTATTGGAGTACTTGTGAAACTTTCATTTTTCAATGCTTCACAAATAGCCGTTGCTTTTTCAAAACTTCTTCCCCAAATAAAAACTTCTTTTATTGGGCGAACTGAGGCATGTGCTTTAATTAAATTGATAGACAAGGCTCCAGTTCCAATCATTAATAATGATGATGCATCTTCTCTTGATACATAAGATGAAGCTAACGCAGAAGCTGCGGCTGTTCTTTTTACTGTTAAGCTTTTTGCTTCTAAAATTGCTTTGATAGATCCTTTTATGGCATCAAGATAAATATATGTTCCTTGTATTGAAGGTAAATCAAATTGTCCGTTTTCTGGGCTCACAGTTACTATTTTTACACCAGCATTTTTATTTGGATTCCAGGCAGGCATCAACAATAAAGTTGAATCTGCATTTACTTCTGGATTTGGGAAATCATGATGATGACGCATCGGAACAATTACTTCATCTGATGAGAAATGGTATTTTATTTCTGATATGAGTTCAGCAAAATCAGTGTTGTTCTCAATAAAGTTGTTGCTAATCTGTGTGATTTTATCCATAGGCTAAAAATAGGAAAAAGGCTTGATATTATCGCATTTTAACTTGTTATAGCATAGTATTTGCGAATACTTGGTTAACATACTATCAATGTATATTGAAATACTTGTAGTAGTTTTAAATTCTAAATTAGTTAGGTATGAGGATTGTTAAGAGGTTTTTGTTTTTTATAAGTTTTAGTTTGCTTATTGTTTCTTGTCATGATGGGAAATCAGAACTAGAGGGTTTAACTTTTAAAGAGCAATTAGAAGTATTATTCCCTAAAGCGATAATAGATTCCGTAAAAGTTGCAGATCATTTTACAGGAGCTTTTGAATTGATATTACAGCAACCTTTAGATCATGAAAATATTTCAGCAGGTACTTTTGATCATCATATATATGTTTCTCATTCTGATTATAACAATCCAACCGTTTTAATAACCGAAGGATACAACGCGAGACATCAAACTTATGAGTTAACCAGGTTGTTAAAGGCAAATCAAGTGATGGTTGAGTATCGTTTTTATGGTAAATCTAGACCAGATTCTATTCAATGGAAATATTTAAAAAATGATGCAGCTATTGCAGATTATCACGCTATTGTTACAAAATTAAAAAGAATTTATAAGAAAAAATGGCTATCAACCGGAATTAGTAAGGGCGGAGAAACGGTACTAATTTACAAGTCTAAATATCCAAAAGATATTGATGTTGTAGTGCCGTATGTAGCACCATTAATTAATACCCAAGAAGATGTTAGAACGAAACAATTGATAAACACTAATGGAACAAAATCTTGTAGAGAAAATATCCAGAAATTTCAGCAAGCTGTATTAAAGAATAGAGCAGGGGTAATGGCAGAATTCAAGAAGTATGCAGCTTCTAATAGCGTGTCTTTTACAAAATTGCCTATTGATGAAGCATTAGAACATGCTGTATTAGAATTTCCTTTTTCTTTTTGGCAATGGGGAAGTACATGTGGAGAAATTCCGAATGGAAACACAAGTGCAAAAGAACTATTTGAATATTTAAATAAAGTGGCTGGGTTTTATTTGTTTAGTGATGCTGGAATTTACAGCTACTTACCTTCTTTTTATCAGCATATGACCGAGTTAGGCTATTATGGCTATGATTTCACTCCAGTTAAAGGTTTATTGAAACATGTAAAAACATCTTCATTAGCTTTTTTTGGTCCTCAAGATGTAGCCTTAGAGTACAATCCGAATTATATAAAAGAAGTTAGGGGTTATATAGAAAGTAAAGGAAACAAAATTCTTTATATTTATGGAGGAAATGATCCTTGGGGCGCTTGTGCGCCAACTCCGAAACCTGAAGTAGATGCCTTAAAAATGGTGTTGAAAGGAGGTCATCATGGAACGAGAATTAAAGATTTTTCAAAAGATGATCAACAAAAAATAGTTGCTAAACTACAAAGTTGGTTGGGTGATGATGTGAAAATATATCCAATAAAATAATCTGTTTTTTTGCTGTTTTTCTTTGTAAATTTGTTTTTGAAATTCAAAGCAGATGATTGTACAAGGAAATATAGTAGACATACAAAATAGACGAATTTTTAAAGGAGAAATCCTAATCGAAAATGGAAAAATTTCTTCGATCAAAGAAGTAGACCATTCAGTAAAAAAATATATTCTTCCTGGTTTTGTAGATGCTCATATTCACATAGAAAGTTCTATGCTGGTGCCTTCTGAGTTTGCAAAAATAGCTGTTGTTCATGGTACAGTTGCAACGGTTTCTGATCCACATGAAATAGCAAATGTATTGGGAGTAAAAGGTGTCGATTTTATGATTGAAAACGGCAAGAAAGTTCCATTGAAGTTTAATTTTGGAGCGCCTTCTTGTGTCCCTGCTACTTCTTTTGAAAGTGCTGGAGCAATCATTGATTCTGATGATATTAAAATAATGATGGAAAATCCAGATATTAAGTATTTGGCAGAAATGATGAATTACCCAGGTGTGTTGTTTGATGATGAAGAGGTATTGAAAAAAATTGAGCACTCAAAAGCAAACAATAAACCAATTGATGGACATGCACCAGGATTGAGAGGTGATGATATTACCAAATATATATCTGCAGGAATTTCTACAGATCACGAATGTTTTACATACGATGAAGCGTTGGAGAAGCTGCAAAAAGGGATGAAAGTTATTATTCGTGAAGGAAGTGCAGCAAAGAATTTTGAAGCGTTGATTGATTTGTTGCCAGAACACTTTGAAAACATGATGTTTTGCTCTGATGACAAACATCCAGATGATTTGTTGATTGGACATATCAATCAATTGTGTGAGCGCGCAGTTGCAAAAGGAATGAATGTTTTTGATGTGTTGCAAGTTGCCTGTGTGAATCCTGTTAACCATTATAAATTAGATGTTGGTTTACTAAATGTAGGTGACGATGCTGACTTTATTGTGTTAGAAGATTTAGAGCGTTTTAATGTATTAGAAACCTATATTAATGGTGAATTGGTGGCTAAAAAAGGAGAATCATTTGTGGAGTCAGTTGATTTTGAAGTGCTAAATAATTTTGATACAGATTTTAAAACAGTTTCGGATTTTGAATTTAAATCATCAGCAAATAAAATTCGTGTTATTGAAGCCTTAGATGGCGAATTGGTGACCAACGAAATTGAAGCAGATTCATTAATTGAAAAGGGTAATCTAGTTTCGAATACAGAGACTGATGTGTTAAAAATGACGGTTGTAAATCGGTATAAAAACTCTGAACCTTCAATCGCATTTATCAAGAATTTCGGAATCAAAGAAGGCGCAATAGCAAGTTCTGTGGGACACGATTCTCATAATATTATCGCCATTGGAGTTTCAGACGAATTGATTTGTAAAGCAGTCAATTTATTAATTGAAAATAAAGGAGGCGTTTGTGCAGTTATAGAAACTGAAGAGAAGATAGTTTCGTTGCCTGTAGCCGGAATTATGTCTGATAAACCTGCTGACGAAATTGGAAAATCCTATGCCGAATTAGATGCAATGGCTAAGAAAATGGGAAGTAGGTTGCGTGCGCCTTATATGAGTTTGTCTTTTATGGCGTTGTTGGTAATTCCGTCTTTAAAATTAAGTGATAAAGGATTGTTTAATGGAGATACATTTCAGTTTACTTCGTTAGAGATACTATAAATTTTCGTCAAATTGAACTTGTTTCAGTTTCTCATGATGAGATTCTGAAACAATACTGAATCAAGTTCAGCACATGGTTTGGAATGACGCGCTTATTTCTCTAAATACAATTTACATTTAAGATTCTCTCCGGGGTATGTAATTAAACGGTTGTATTCGAAACCTAGTTTTTCTAATAAATTTCCAGATTTTTCATTATTCACATCTGTAATTGCGGATAAGGTAGAGATTCCTAATTTTTCTTTCGCAAATTCTTTGGTAACAATACTAGATTCTATTGCATATCCCATTCCACGGTATTTTGTTAAAAATGCAAAGCCAATCTCCACATAATCCATCCAATCTCTTTTGATAAGACCACACATACCAATGGAAGCTCCATTTTCTTTAAGTCGAACAATATAAAAACCGAAATTATGGAGCGTATAACTAGGAGCTATTTTATCTGTGATATACTTCTCAGCATCTAAAATGCTGTTAACATTTCTGTCTCCAATGTATTTAATGAAATCAGGATCATTCGCTAAATCATAGAAAAAAGAAGCATCATTTTTAGTGAATTCAGAAAGAATGAGTCGTTCAGATTTTAATTCCATAGTATTATTTTTAAAGAATAAAAATAAGGATAATATTAAAATAATTGAAGTTGTGTTTAGAATTTATTAAATGTATTTTTGTTTTTTTAAAACAAAACAAAATGAGTGTATTACAAGATTTAGAAGATAGAAGTGGAAAGCAATGTGAATTGTGTGCAGCAAAAGATAATTTATCAGTTTATGAGTTGAAACCAACTTCTACTGTTGGTGGAAGTGGTGTTGACGGAAGTTTACTTGCTTGTGAAACGTGTACAACTCAAATTGATAATGCAGAAGAAACAGAAGCAAATCACTGGCGTTGTTTAAACGATTCTATGTGGAGTGAGCATAGAGCTGTAAAAGTGGCTGCTTGGAGAATGTTATCTCGTTTAAGAAATGAAGGTTGGCCACAAGACATGTTAGACATGTTGTATTTAGAAGATGCAGATTTGCGTTTTGCTAAAGAATCGGGTGATCATTTAGATGATAGTGAAAAGATAATTCACAGAGATGCGAATGGCGCTATTTTGAAAGCAGGAGATTCTGTTGTTTTAATTAAAGACTTAAAAGTTAAAGGATCTAGTTTGGTTGCTAAGCAAGGAACTGCAGTTCGTAGAATTTCTTTAGATCACGAAAATGCTAAACATATTGAAGGTAAAGTTGGGCCTACTCAAATTGTAATTATTACAGATTTCGTTAAGAAAATGCCTGAGAAGGAATAAATTCAAACTGAACTCGTTTCAGTTTCTCACAAAAAGATTCTGAAACGAGTCCAGAATAATATTACAGCATTTTTTGCTGTTTATTATAAAAAGCATCGGCTTGCAATTGCATTAGTTCGCGTGCTTTTTTCCGTTTATAATCGTACAATTCTTCTTCTTCAGAAATATCATCATATACTTTTTTATTGATGATAATATCTGTTTTTAACATCGCTTCTCGTTGATCTACTTTCTGAGCTACCCAGTTTTTTATCGCCGTATCATTGTCTTCTACCTTGTAATCGTATTCTCCTTTTGGTGAGATCAATTTTGCGAAAATTGGAGATGTTTCAATAGCTAAAAACAATAAGAAAATAAATAATGAAGGGATCAATGGAAGTTTTCCTAATGCAGTGATTCTTGCCATCAATCCATCAAAATTTGAAATGATGGGTTGCGTACTAGATTCTTGATTTTTTTGTGCTGCTACCAAGTTTATTAGGTGTGCTTCTTTTGCTAAGATTTTATTGTTGTTCGCAATCTTTAATTGTTTTAAGTCTGCTAAAGCGGCATCGTGCTTTTGCCTTTTTTCTGCATATACAGGGCCTTTACCTAATAATAAAGTTCCTTTTCGCCCTTCTGCTTCCGCAATATAGGTTTCATACAAAGCATCAGTAGTTGCTTCTTTTACTGTGATATCATTTTTTAAGGCAGCAATTTCTTTGTTTGTTTTTTCAATTTCTGGAGTGTATTGTTGTGCAATCTGTGCTTTATTATCTAAGGTCATTTGGTTTTTCTCTTCCAAGACTACCTGATTGATTTCTTTTTCAAATAATTTTAATTCCAACGGTTTAGAAATAACTACCGCAATAATAATTGCCAAGATTATACGTGGCGTTGCCTGTGCTAATTCTTTCCATTTAGAATCTCTCTTTTTAATGGTAGAAACAATAAAACGATCTAAATTAAAAATTAACAAACCCCAAATCAACCCGAAAATGGCGGCAATAAAGTAATTGTCAAATACAGTATATAAGGCATAACTTGAAGCGATAAAGGCCATTACAGCCGTAAAGAAAACAGTAGCGCCAATACCAGCGTATTTGTTTTGTTCTCCGTTAGAACACTTATTAATAATATCGGTGTCTACACCAGAACAGGTTAGGAAGAATTTTTTTAGCATAAGAAGGATATTGAGTAGTTATCCTATTAGAACGATATTTGGGTAGAAATGTTACATAAAAAAGCCGCTCATTTGAGCGGCCTAGATTAATTCATTTCAATTGTATATTTTTTTGTGGACTTTTTCTCTTGTTTTATTTTTTTTAGAGTTTTATGCAATGAATTTATATTGTTTTTAATATAAGTTGGAGATCTATATTTTTCTCTTTCAATCTTTTTCAAGTTCTTATATATTAATTGTAATAATTGAAACTCTTTTTTAGTTCTTTTTGTATTTAAAATATATTTTTCAGCCTCTTTGTTGTAGTCAAAATTTATAATTCGATTTTTCTTTTTATATCCTTGTAATTCTTCGGTCAAGACCACTTCTTTCACTTCTAATAATTCAACAACCTCAGGTGTTTCAACAACTTCCTTTAGCTCTCGTACTTCAATCAACTCAACAACTTCAGGTAGGTCATGTGCTTCTCTTGTCTCAATAACTTCTTCAACCTCTTTTAACTCACGAACTTCAACTAATTCTTTAACTTCTGTAGTTTCTTCTACTTCTACAACTTCCTCAAGGTCTATAATGTTATTTTTCTTTTTGTATTCTTCTAGTTTTTTCTTGGTGCTTTTCCAATCTGGAGTTTCGATGACTTCAACTAGTCCCTTTTTGTTTTTAATGACTTCTATTTTAACGGGTGTCGCTTTTTCTACTACTTCAATTACTTGAGATCTCTCTTTTTTAGAAAGTTCTTTTCTAATAATGATTTCTTCTTTAGGAGAAAACGAAAAGTTTTGAAACCTTATGGCATAAACACCATTCTTTCTCAAGGCATTTTTAATCCTGGTAAGATGTGTGAATTTTAATGGAGCTTTTGGATCTGTTTTTAAGATAATACGAGCTTTATTTATATCCTTAATCTCTCTGTTTAATACTTTTTTAAGATTACTGTATGATACCGTTTTGTTTTTAATAATAAGCTTCCCGTCTTTTTTTATGAAAATCAGTAATTCATTTTGCAGTTTTTGTTGCTTCTTAATTTCAATAACTTTTGGTTTTGAAGATGCACGTGAGAATAATTTAGTTGGGAAACTTATTTTATACAGTTTACTAGCTCTAAGTATTTCTTTGACATCTGTTAAATATCCTACTTTAGTATTCATATCTGCATTAATTGAAACAAACGCATTGTTTTTGTCAATATCAATATTACTTAAAACATCTTTTAGCTTTTGAATTGTAGTAACTTTTCCGTTTACTAATAATCCTCCTTTTTTATTGATGAAGATTGTGATGGTGTTTTTCTTTTCTTTTGCTTCTCTTTCTTTCATTTTTTTGAAAGATGCATGTGTGTACAAATGGAATTGGTATTCTTGTGGGAATTTTCCTTTTCTAGCATTTTTATGGACAAAGCTTCCAGAAAAATATGGGAAATCAGTTCTTTTATAATTGTTTAAAACACTATTGTCTACAACCTTGTCATCAATCCATAAAGCAAACTTTTCTTTGTTTTTCCAAGAATTAAATTGAGCTTTGGTAGGTGTTTTTTTATTGCGTGAAAATGGTGGCAGATCTGGAGCAAGTTTATACACATCTACAACAGAATTTTGCTGTTTTACAGACAT
>CAJXVT010000037.1 GCA_913062575.1 uncultured Flavobacteriaceae bacterium
AGGCGGGAATCGAACCCGCACTTCCGAAAAAACTGGATTTTGAATCCAGCGCGTCTACCAATTCCGCCACTCGAGCAGTAGTTTGTAATAGGGTGCAAAGCTAAAAAATATTTTTAGTTTAAAGGCATAAAAATGACAACAACTCATTAATTATTTTTATTTTTGCATCTAACAACACACAAACACATAACAAAACCAACTAAATGTCTACAAATAACCTTAGTCCAAAGATTTTTGCATGCTCTCAGAGTGTGGAATTAGCAGAAAAAATAGCCAAAGAATACGGAGCCGAATTAGGAAACGTAAAAACCACACATTTTAGCGACGGAGAATTTCAGCCAGCTTTTGAAGAGTCTATTAGAGGAAGAAGAGTCTTTCTTATAGGTTCTACTTTTCCAAATTCAGACAATTTAATGGAAATGTTATTAATGATTGATGCGGCAAAAAGAGCATCAGCAAGACATATAACAGCTGTAATGCCATATTTTGGATGGGCTAGACAGGATAGAAAAGACAAGCCAAGAGTTGCTATTGGAGCGAAGTTAGTCGCTAATTTATTACAGGCAGCAGGAGCAACAAGAATTATGACAATGGATTTACATGCAGATCAAATTCAAGGGTTCTTTGAAAGACCTGTAGATCATATGTTTGCTTCAACCATCTTTTTACCACATGTAAAAGAGTTAGGATTAGATAATCTTACTATTGCATCTCCAGATATGGGAGGTTCTAAAAGAGCCTATGCATATTCTAAATTTTTAAGTTCTGATGTTGTAATCTGTTATAAGCAACGTAAAAAAGCCAATGTAATTTCTCATATGGAACTAATTGGTGATGTAGAAGGGAAAAATGTGATATTAGTAGATGATATGATTGATACTGGAGGAACATTAACAAAAGCTGCTGATTTAATGATGGAAAGAGGAGCGCTAAGTGTACGTGCAATTTGTACACATCCAATACTTTCTGGAGAAGCAGTTGACCGTATAGAGAAGTCTAGTTTAATAGAATTAATTGTGTCAGATACAATTCCTTTAAAAAGAGAAAGTTCTAAAATAAAAGTTGTATCTTGCGCCCCTTTATTCGCAGATATTATGCATAAAGTTCAAGAGAACATTTCTATCAGCGATAAATTTTTAATGTAAATAAATATAATAAATAAAAGTAATGAAATCAATTACAATCAAAGGATCTCAAAGAGAAAGCGTAGGTAAAGTAGCAACTAAAGCCTTACGTAATGCTGGTCAGGTTCCTTGCGTTTTATACGGAGGAGATAAACCAGTGCATTTTTCATCAGAAGAAATGGCATTCAGAAATTTAGTATACACTCCGAACGTATATACTGCAACGATTGAATTAGGTAGCGAAAAATTTGAAGCTATCTTACAAGATATTCAATTTCATCCTGTTACAGATAAAATCATTCATATTGATTTTTATCAATTATTTGATGATAAAGAAGTTACAATGAACATTCCAGTTCATTTAGTAGGATCAGCTCCAGGTGTATTAAACGGTGGTTCTTTACGTTTCCCAAAGCGTAAATTAAGAGTAAAAGCATTACCTGGTAACTTACCAGATTTTTTCAATGCTGATATTTCTAAGTTAAAAATTGGAAGTAAATTATTTATTACCGATATCGATAATAAAGACTGTACTTTCTTACACCCAGATAATACCGTTGTTGCACAAGTGAGAATGTCTCGTAACGCAACTGCAGAAGATGAAGAAGGTGAAGAAGGTGAAGCAGCAGCAGAAGCTCCAGCAGCAGAATAAATTTAAAAAATATTCTAATTTAAAAAAGCGTTACTTTATTGTAACGCTTTTTTTATTTTTGTAACATATGAAGAAATTTTTAATTGTTGGTTTAGGAAATATTGGTGCTGCTTATGAAAACACCCGTCATAATATTGGATTTAAAATTTTAGACGCTTTAGCAAAAGATAATGAAGCCAGTTTTGAAACTGATAAGCTAGGAGATGTTGCTAGTTTTCGTTTTAAAGGCAGAACTTTTATTTTATTAAAGCCAAGTACCTACATGAATTTAAGTGGGAAAGCTGTTAAATATTGGATGGACAAAGAGAAAATTTCTATTGACAATATTTTAATTGTTACTGATGATTTAAATATTGATTTTGGAACAATCAGAATGAAAGCCAAGGGAAGTGATGGTGGACATAACGGATTGAAAGACATTCAAGAAAAATTAAACACTACAAAGTACCCGAGATTTAGATTTGGAGTAGGTGCTAACTACTCTAAAGGACGTCAAGTAGATTTTGTATTGAGTGAGTGGTCTAAGGAAGAAACCAGTGAGTTGATAGAAAGAATTCCTGTTTCTTGTAATCTAATTACTTCGTTTGGTACTGCTGGCTTGTCAAATACAATGAATGCATTTAACGGGAAGTAGCGATCAATTTATCAGTGTTCAATGATCATTGAACAGTGTTAATTGTCTGAAGCAAACCATTCTGCAAAAGAAGTTTCCGTTTCTTGTAAACGCAACGAGAATAAATTGATGTTTTCAGGTAAACGTTTTTTGATTTTATCAGCAAAATCAATGACCATCATTTCACTTGTTGGCTGGTAATCAACCAAAATAACATGATGTCCACGGGTTTTTAATTCTTGGGCCAACTCAATATGAGGCGTATTTTGATTAAAGACTGTTGCGTGATCAAAAATATCTACAACTTCTTCTTTTACAATCTTTTTTAAGTCAGTAAAATCAATAACCATTCCGTATTTCACTTCAGAACTGTCTGTTATTGGTTGCCCAATTACAGTCACAGAAAGTTTGTAACTATGTCCATGAACATTTTTACATTTGCCATCATATCCATATAATGCATGGCCAGTTTCAAAAGTAAATTGTTTTGTAATTCTAATAGTGCTCATTCTATTTTCTTTTGTTTTTATTCGCTTTAAACTTATTGTAAAAAAACATGATTGCTAGCATTACAGCCAGTCCTAAAAATAAATAATCTCCACCCATTTTGTTTATGTTTAATGTAGCTGTGCTACTTTTTAAATTTTGATAACGCCTTTTTTGTAAAATCAGACAATACTAATTTTCCAGAGATTTTTGCTCGATCAATTAATAATGTCTCCCAATTTCCAGTTCCTTTCCATAAGATCTTTTTCATTTCTGCTAATGCATCTGGATTGTAAGACGCCAATTTTTGAGCTAAAATATCGGTTTCTTTGATTAACTCGTTTTGTGTTTCAAAAACACTAGCAAACAAGCCTTTTTCTTTTGCCCAATACGCAGTTTTCCATTCAGTTGCAGCCAAAGATAATTCAGCTAAACCAGCAGCTCCAATTTTACGTTCTACTGCAGGAGCAATCACAAAAGGACCTATGCCAATTGTTAATTCTGATAATTTTATTGATGCAGCTTCTGTTGCTAATACATAATCACACGCTGCAGCGAGTCCAACTCCGCCGCCAACAGTTTTTCCTTGAACTGAACCAATAATAATCTTAGAACAGGTTCTCATAGCATTGATAACATTTGCAAAACCAGAGAAGAATTTTTGACCATCTTCTAAATTATCGATGGCTACTAATTCATCAAAAGAAGCGCCAGCACAAAAAGCGTTGTTGCCTTCAGATTTTAAAATAACAACTGAAACGTTCTCATTCTTAGAAACAAGATTCAACTCCTTTGTCAATCGATCTAATAAAACACTAGGAAAAGAATTACTTGCTGGATGTCCAAATTCTATCGTTGCAATTCCATTAACAATATTGGTGTATAAACTGCCTTCAGTACGTTGGGTTGTCATTTTAATTGGTATAATTATTCAAATTTACTGCTTTTGTGCTAGGGGAGAAAATTTTCTATAAAATTTAAAGTATAAAAAGATCCCTCTTAAAAACATCCATACGCAAAAAGCAATCCAAATAGCATATAATTTGAAATCTAGAAAGTCAAAAAAGAGTAGTGTAGGAATAAACCCAAATGTTGTTGCTATAATTAAGACATTTCGCAAGTATTTCATTTCTCCTAAACCTTTAAAAGAGCCATCAAAAATAAAAGTGAAAGCACAAATTGGTTGCATCGCTAAGATTACCCAAAACACCCTGTAAAACTGCTCTAAAACTGTTTGCTCTTTGGTAAAAACACTTCCTATAGGTTTGTAAAATAGCGCACCTAAAAGAATAAAAATAAATCCTAAAACTAACCCATACCTCATTAATTTCTTGTTCAGTAAAATAAGTGTTTTATAGTCTTTTTGTCCGAGTAATTTACCTGACATAATATTTCCAACACTAGAATATCCATCAATCATAAATGCAAATAAAAGCCATAAATTTAAGCCAATTGTATATGCAGCAATATATTCTTTCCCATAAGAAGTTGCATAAGCGGTCCCGAAATATAGTGCCAAATTTAATGCAAGTGTTCTGACAAAAAGATTCAAGATCATACCTAGTAACCTTTTAATTTCTGGATGAACAGGCAAGACTATTTTTAGCGGAATTGCTGTTTTTTTTAATACTAAAATTACCGACATTAATGCCATAATTATTTGAGAAATAACACTCGCATATGCAGCACCATCTATATACATTGCATGGATAACACCTTCAATTCCGAAAACAAAAGCGTAATCTAAAACTATATTTAAGAGTGCTCCTGTTATTGCAATAATCATTGGGTAATAGGTGTTTTGCAGTCCTCTGAAAACCCCAAAAATTGCAAATGTGAATAACGAAAAAGGAAATCCAAAAATTCGAATATTAAAATAACTGATACAATACTCTAAAATGATTCCTGATGCATTGTAAAATCTAAAAATGTATTCAGAAAAAGGATAGGAAGCAGCAACCACTAAAAGACTCATTAGCACAATAATTGTAATTGCTTGTGCAGGTAAATATTTTATTTCATCTAATTTATTTGCGCCTAAATATTGCGAAATAATAGCTGAAATGGCGCTTCTTATTTGTCCAAAAACCCAAATTAACATAGATATAAACGCACCTACAATTCCAACAGCAGCCAAAGACTCTATGGCGTTGTTTTCTATGTTTCCTATTATAGCAACATCTGTTATTGAGAGAAGTGGCTCTGCAATTCCGGCTATTAAAGCAGGAAATGCTAATTTATTTATTTTGTTAAAGCTAATGTCTGTTTTCAAATCGCATCAAAAATACTACTATTAATGTTTTATTTATCGGATAAATACTAGTTTTAAAAAATGTATTTTTGCAGTTCATTTATTTTGTGTAATTTTCTCCCACAATTAAAAAAAATATCAAATGAAAAATATACTTGTTCCTATTGGTTCTTCAGAAAACTCAGCAAATACATTACAATATGCAATTGATTTTGCTTCTGAAATTAATGCAAATATTTTTGTACTTAGAGCATACAATGTTCTTTCAAAAGCAGGGACAATTATAGATGTGAATGCTATTTTAGAACGAGAATCTAATTTGTATATGCGTTCTATTATCAATTCAATTGATAGAAAAGGAAAAGATATTCAGTTAATTTCTGCAAAAGGGAATGTTGTAGATTCAATTGCTTCTGTTCAAAAAGAAATTGGTATAGATTTAATTGTTATGGGGCCAAAAAGTAACTCTATAAAAGAGGAGGTATTTTTAGGAAATACATCTGGTAGTGTAGTTAAGCAATCAGATATTCCTGTTTTAATAGTTCCTGAATCCTATGCTTATAGAGAAGTTAATTCTATTTTAACTGCTTTTAAATCTGGAATTATAACGAAAAAAAATGCATTAGATCCATTGCATTTTATTAAAAATAAATTCAACCCAGTAATTAATTTGTTATTGGTGAAAACGCCGGGTTACAGAGATGAAGATTTGGTGTTAGATGCTTCTTTAGAAACGGTAAAATCTTCATTAGCAATTACAGAGAACGCAACTACTTTTCAAGGGGTTTTAGAGCATTTTCAATCGAACAATCCTGATATGTTATGTGTATTTAGACGTAAAAGAGGATTCTTTAAAAAACTATGGGAAAAGAATACGATTTTAAAGAAAGAGTTTCACTGTAGTGTTCCTTTATTAGTGTTAAGCGGAAACCAATAGGTTTAGTTTTTTTTATGAATTTTTTCTGTAAATGGGATTTCTAAATTAAAGATCTCTTTAATCAATTCTTTGATTGATTCTAAAAACACATCCATTTTTTCTTGAGTAATTTCATGGTCTTTCTTGCCGAAATCTACTCTTAATAAGCCGCTTTTTAAATTTTTGAAAGAAATTATACCACCTTCAATAGGTTTGTTTATTGAGTTATTGCTTGTGTATAAAAAGGCATAAAGGAGTACCTGAATTGCTTTGCTGTATTTTTCGTCTGAAATAGTTGTAATATCATTAACTTTTAAATTACTAGCAACCACATTACCTGTTTTATAATCTATAATTCTTGTAATACCATTTAGTTCATCAATTCTGTCTACTTGACCATGAATTTTAATAGGAAAATCAAAGCCTTCAATTTCAATTATTGTTTCTAAATCTTGTTCTGTAGCTATAATTTTAAGGTAATTGTTGTCAGAAACCAACTCTTGTTCGTTTTGTAAAAACCGATTTACATAATCTTTAGAAACTTCAAAAATCAATCTATTTCTACCCGTAAAAACATCAGAATTATGAAAATGTTTTTTAAAATAGAAGACCACCAAGTCATCTACTTTAGTAAACATTTCTTTGATGTTTTCTTGTTTTATAAACTGTCCTATAAATGGTTTGTATAAAGCATCAAGAGTATCATGAATAATTGTCCCCATTGTATTGCTAGCAACCGTTTCTTCAACTTCTTTGTATTCTTTGAGTCCAAGTATTTTTTGTTTGTAGAAAGCAAACGGGTCGTACAAATAATTAGTTAAAGCCGATGGAGAAAAGCCTTTTTTTGCAAGCTTTTTTAAGACTTCAATAATCTCAGTAGTCTTTTCAATTTCTTGAACAGGAATTTTTTCCGTTTGAACCTTTGGACTTACTTGAATTTCATTAATGTCTTTTTTTAGATGTAGTAATTGGGCAATAAATCTACTTTTTTCTCCGCCTCCAAAAGTGTCATTTTCAGAATTGTACAATAAATAAATGTTTTTTGCTCGTTGTAATAAACGAAAGAAATGATATGAAAATATTGCATCTTTTTCTCGATAGGTCGGGAGTCCAAAATCTAATTTTACATCAAAAGGAATAAAGGTGTTTTGAGTACTATTTTTAGGAAGTATATTTTCGTTTACTGAGGTAATAATTACATTTTCAAAATCTAAAACACGTGTTTCTAACATTCCCATTAGTTGTAGTCCATGTAATGGTTCGCCTTTAAAAGAAATGGTTTCTGTATTTATTAATTGAATAAATAATTGGTGAATAGTTTTAAATGTCTTTAAAAAATGATATTCAGTTTGTAAATTATACAACTGAGTAAATACAATATAAAAACGGTATAAATATTCTTTTTCTAATGCATTAGCTGTATCTTTTAATAGATTGATTAGGTCGATGATTCTCTCAATAAACTCATTGCTATTTTCAAAAGGTTTGAAAACAGCCAATATAATTTTTCTAACAGATTCTTCTATAGGCTGTAATAAAAACTCTAATTGAGTTGCACTTATAAAAGCGTTATTTTCTTTAGTGAATTTTATAGAGATCTCTTCAAATAAATTAGTTTGATCGATCTCCAATAATGGGTAAATTGAAGCGTGCTTAAAAAATTGTAAAACATCTTTATGGTAAAACTGCTCTTTGGTTGTTTTTTGTAATTTTTCTTGGGTACTATATAGCTGAAATATAGCCGTAAATAAAGAAGTTGTTGGGATGTCTTTTAAAGGATATCCCATGGTGATATTTATTTCCTGTACCTTTTTAGGTAAAGAATTTAATGTAATTGGCAATAAACTTTCATCTGCTAAAACATAAGCTGTATTATTGAGATTTGGTAGTTTGTTTAAGATTTCACCAACATGTTTTATTTGTGTACTATTTTTTGAAGCACCAATTACTTCAATATTTTTTTCTTGTTCGAAATGAGATGATATTGTTTGAACTTCATTTGTTAAATAATACTTCCACTCAGACTTATACTTTCTAATAAATGTTCCTGCCTGATGGTTATTATTTAAGAAAGATTCGTCTATATCCCAAAAAACAGCAGTCTTACCAAAAGATAACATTGTTTGAAAAAGAAGTTCCTCTGCTTTATTCAACGCATTAAACCCCATAAAAACATAATTAGTTTTTGGGTTTTCGTTAAGATATACATCAATTTTAGTTGTTGCTTCTCTATAGATTAACCCTTGATAGCCACTATTTTTTTTCAATAATAATTGATAAAAATCAGTGTAGAATACTTCTAGTTTTTCTAAAAAGGAAAAATGATTTTTCACCATTTTAGTTTCTTCAAAAGGTTTCTTAACCGACCATTTCTTTAATCGCTGAATATCTTTTAAATAAGTGAAAATTTCTTTTTGATTTATTAAGTGTTGATCTATTTCATTAAAATCTTGAATTACAGTGTTAGCCCATGAAATAAATATTTCAAACTCATCAGGTTCTTGTTCAATGTTCTTGTAAATGGCATAAAAATGAAATAACAATTGAATAGTATCTATTTTATAAATACCAGATACTTCTTCAATAAATTCTTGAATATTTACTATTCTAGGTAAGAATCCAGGTGTTATCTGTTCTTTTAACGCTTGTTTTACAAATACTCCAGCTCTTTGAGAAGGGAGTATAAAAACAGTGTTTTCAAACGAATCTTGTTTGGTTAAAATGGTTTTTAGAGTTTCTGTGATAAAAGTTTGCATTGATAACACTTCAGATTTTATATGAAACAATGTACAAAAAGAAGCGATTTATTTTATAATATTGTTTAAAAATTATTTTTATGCAAACTGATTTACAAATAGCAATCATTCAAAAAGATTTGGTTTGGCAAAATGCCAAAGAAAATAGAAATGAATTAGATAAAATGTTAGCAAGTATTCAGAATGTTGACCTGATAATTTTACCAGAAATGTTTACTACCGGGTTTTCTATGACTCCAAAACCAATTGCAGAAACAATGGATGGAGACAGTATTGCTTGGATGAAAAAGAAATCCAAAGAATTTGATACTGCAATTGTAGGAAGCCTCATTATTGTAGAAAATGAATTGTATTTTAATAGAATGCTATTTGTTCATCCCAATGGAAAGATTGAACAGTATGATAAACGTCATGCTTTTGCCTTGGCAGGAGAAAATGAAGCGTTTACTACTGGAGATTTAAAGCTAATAGTTGACTATAAAGGATGGAAAATTTGCCCTTTGATTTGTTATGATTTACGTTTCCCGGTTTGGTCTAGAAATGTTGAGAATTACGATTTGTTGATTTATGCTGCAAACTGGCCAAGGCCAAGAATAAACGCCTGGAATACGCTTTTAAAAGCCCGAGCAATAGAGAACATGTCTTATTGTATTGGTGCAAATAGAGTTGGTGTAGATGCGAATGGCTATGAGTATTCTGGGAATTCTATCGCTATTGATTTTTTAGGAAATGAATTGACAGAGGTTTCAGAAGATAAAGAAGAAATAATATATGCAACTCTCAATAAAAATAAGTTGATGGCCTTAAGAACTAAACTTCCGTTTTTAGAAGATAGAGATACATTTACTATAAAATAAAAAAGCGCCTTAAAGGCGCTTTTTTATTATTATGCTGGTATCATCCATTTGAAATTAAATTTCGTGTTAGGCATCACCATACGCTCTGTAATGCGGTACATTCTCTCTGGGAGTTTTAAAAGCCAATCTCTCGCTTTCTCTGCCTCTTGTGTAAGACCAGTTATTTTGTCAATTTCCCACGCAGTATTTAATTTTTTGATAATATCTACATAGTCAAAACCAGTGTACACGCCAACTCTTTGTGCAACTGTAGAGAAGTCATCAAACAAACTTCCCTTTGCTTCATTAGAGTGTCTTAAATGAAATGCAGGCATTACAATTTTATGTTTCATCATGTGTTGGAAAGCCAACATCATTTCACTTGGGTCTATCTTAAATATTTCCTTTACAAATTCTGTATAAGCAATGTGATGACGCATTTCATCACCAGCAATAATTTTAGACATTTTTGCCAATGCTTTGTGTCCTTTTTTACGTGCTATTTTTGCAACATTATTATGAGAAATGTACGTTGCTAATTCTTGAAAACTTGTATACACAAAGTTTTTATATGGATCAGAAGCTGTTCCAATATCAAATCCATCAGCAATTAAATGTTGCGTAGTTATTTCTACTTCACGCATATTTACTCTTCCAGAAAGGTATAAGTATTTGTTTAAAACATCTCCATGTCTATTTTCTTCTGCGGTCCAGGCTCTTAGCCATTTTGCCCAACCATTATCTGGATGTTGAGTTACGCCATCTAAGTCTAATAACCAAGACTCATACGTTGGTAACGCCTCTTCTGTAATAGTATCTCCTACTAAAACTACCCAAAAATCATCATCTAGTTCTTTACCTAATTCTCTAATTTCTTCTACTTCATTCATAAAAGTATCTTTTTGAGAATTGGGTAAAAAATCTGTCGGCTGCCAGATTTTTTCTGGAGTAATTAGAAATTTATCTACAAATGTATCTATGCTACCTTCTAAAGTAAGCATAACTTCTTTTCTAATGTTTTGTATTGACATATCTATATCTATTTTATATGTGTTATAATTGCTGTTTCCGTCTCTTTCATTAGCTCATCAAACGGTAAAGAATTTATTTTTATTGGTTTGTGTGTGGTAATTTTTATTGGACTACCAATTCCTAAAGGATATTTACCATATTTAAAAACTTTCCAAGAATTGTTTATCGTAACAGGTACAATATAACCTTCTGGATTATATTTTGTAATCATTTTCAATCCATTTACAGAGAATTTTTTAGGCTTCCCATTTCTACTTCTTGTTCCTTCTGGGAAAATGATTGCTCCCCATTTATTTTTATTTATTTTTTTTGAGAATTTCCCTAAAGTAGTTAAGGCTTGTCTTGCATCTTTTCTGTCAATCAAAGCTGCCCCACCATGTCTTAAGTTAAAAGAAACACTTGGAATTCCTTTTCCTAATTCAATTTTTGAAACAAATTTAGGATGGTGTTTTCTGAAAAAGAACCCTAAAGGTGGAATGTCAAAAGTACTCTGATGATTAGATACAAATATTAATGAGGCTTCTTTAGGTAAGTCGTGTTCGTTCTTTAAACTTACTGTTATACCTAAAATTAATAATGATTTGGCTAGAAAAAAATTCAATACATCAACAGCTATTTTATGTCCTTTATATCCAAAAATCTTTAAACCCAACCATTGAAATGGATGGAAAACTATTAGAATCAATATAAATGTTAACACAAAAATTGGCGATAATATGTGGCTTAAAATTTTCATTTTAGTGTTTAAAAAAATCCTAAGAAAACTTAGGATGATTTATTTTTAGAATTGTAACCATTGACTCCAAGGAATCCTTGATAAGATTAACAATAATGCTATTCCGTAAAAGATTGCAAATGTTTTAAATTTTGCTGCATCTTCTGTTTTCTTTTTGTGTTTAGACCAACCTACAGTAATTAAAACTAATGCAACAACCATCATTAAGGGATGCTCAATAGCTAATAATCTAGAAGCTGGATTACCCATAACAGCAGCGCTATCTAATTTTAAGGCTTTATATGCTGGACTCATAAAATACCAACCTAAGCCGATAAGTAACTGTAAATGAGATACAATTAAGGTAAATAACCCAATACGTACATCTTTGTCTGTAAACTCTCTTTTTTTAGAGAGACCTAATATTGCGTTTACTACTGCAAAAGCAAGCATTAGCACTACTAAATATGCCCAATACGAATGAATATCTTTCATCATGATTTTGTTAGTTTTATAGTTTTGGTAAAAGTAATCATTTTAATCAAAAAAAAACCACCTCAATTGAGGTGGTTTTTAAAATAGTTAACTATTTAGTTTATTGCTTAACGTAAGCTCCACCAGTTTTAATAACTGATAATTGCCAAACGCCAGCAGCTCCATTATAAATGTTGTAAGAAACAATGTATTTTTGTCCTTCAGCATCATTAGGGAAGTTGTTCAATAAGATAGTGTTAATTTTATCAACACGAACTGACTCACTTTCTTCAGCTTTACCTGTTCTAACATCAAAGTTTCCGTAATTACCATTACCAACTAACGTGTAATCTGCAGCTGTTAATGTGTACTTGATTGTATTGTCTGGAACCCAGTTATTACCATCATGACCAAACTGAATTGTTTCGTCTTTTACATTGTTGTATTTAGAAAAAGATGTTCCGTCAAAAATAAAGTTGCTTGTGTAACTTTTTGTTACTCCACTACCTTTATACAATTCATACATTGCAGATACAATATCTCCAGCTGATTTAGGGTTGAATTTAAAAAGTTCAACTAAAGTAACTGGAATTTTAGCAGCTGCTTCATCATGACTAGAGAAGTTAGGGTAGCTTTCTCCCATTGCTTTATATTCATCAACAGTAAATCCTTTTACTTTTTCCCAATCACCATCTATGTATACAAATCCGTCAGTTAATGTTTGTTCTCCACCAGAGTAATAACGATATCTTAAAGAAACAAAATCTCCTTCTGATGGTGTTGGATACTGATTATCAACAAACTGATAGATATGAGAACCGCTGTCAAAATTACCATATGTTTTTCCAGTAATAGCATTGTGCTCATCATCAGATAATTCATATACATTCTCGCTATAAGTACTTACTTTATTATAATACTTAAAAGAAACTTTTACCCCAGAGTTTTCACCCCAAACAGGGTATTTATCATCAAGAAATCCAGGTATTAATGATTTTGCTTCGTCAATAGAACCAAAGTTACCATATGAGTTACCAGTAAGTTCATTGTGATCATCATCTGTTAAAGTAATGTTCGCTTCACCAACAATTACTGTTTCTTTATTGTCTATGTCTGCATAGATATCTTCCATTGGATCACAAGAAGTGAATACCATTGAAAATACGGTCAATAATAAAAATATTTTTTTCATGATTCTGTTTTTTTAAAATTTAATTTTTGCACTAAGACTAAAAGTTCTTCCTGCTCCAAACCATACTAATGCATCAGCAGCTGTAGAGCTACTTCCATTTAATGCGTCAGATACATATTCAGTATTAAATACGTTATTAATACGTGCGGTTAAAGTTGTATCGAAATCTCCAATTTTTAATCCATGACGTAAACTAGCATCAAATATATGGAAGCTTGGTGCTTTCCATGTATCAGTTGGTCTTGTAGATGCGTTTGCATAATTTAAGATGTCAATTTGAGCATACATGTCTCCAGAATAGTTATAGTCTAATGTGAAGCTTGTTTTATCCCAGAACTTGTAGTTTAATCCTAAAGCTGCTGTAGTTTGTGCTGCATCAGATACGCGTAGTCCTTTAACAGGTAAAGAAATTGTGTCTACTTGATCTTGATTTTCATCAAAAATTGGCACATTATCTAAATCATTATCCCACTTCCAGTTTCCTAAAGAAGCCATTCCTGTAAACGTTAAGTTGTCAGAATATCTGTATGTGAAGTCAAATTCAAAACCTTGGTGTAATGCGTTAACTCCAAGTAGGTTGGCAGTAAAGTCTTCAGCTCCAGGAGTTGTAGCTCTAATAGATCTTGTGAAAGTTCTATCATTCCACTCAGTTCTGTATACGTTTACGTTTGCTCTAAATTTCTCACTTCTAATTCCATACCCTAACTCAACACTAAAAATCTTTTGGTTTTCAGCATCTGCGTTGATATGATCATTATCAAAACTTTGGAATACAGCTCCGAAATTTGCAGCTTTTTCAAAGTATCCAATGTTAGCAAATACATTATGAGTATCATTCATTCTGTAGTTTAATCCTCCTTTTACACCATACCCAAAGAAGTTATATTTCTCTGTTGCATTGTTAGAAGGTGCGTATTGGAAATAGTCAATTCTTTTGTAAGAAGTGTTAGATCCAGATATAGAAACAAAAGCAGAAACTTTGTCTTTGTCATATTCTAGTTGAGTAAAGAATCCTTGCCATCCAACTTCACCATCATTGTTGTAAGAAAATTTATCTCCAACTTGTAAAGCAGCATTTGGGTTGTTAATATCACTATTATCTTCGTAATATTGACCTCCTAATAAATCTGTAACTTCTCTAAAGTGTTTACCTGTATAAGATCTTAAATCTATACCTGCAACTAAATCTAAACTACTAGATAATTTTGTTTTAAAAGTAGATAAAGCTCCGTACCAGCTATGGTCATTTCTAGAAGCTCTTAAAATTGCTTCAGAACCTAATGCACCGTTAGCACTATTAACAGATACAATGTTATCTAAATTTACTGGTTGATCACTACCACCTAAACGAACATTGAATAAATCTCTGTTTGATCCAGCAGTACCACCACCACCACCAGTACCATATGATACATATACAGCAGTTGATAAACTTGTGTCTTCACTAATAGTCCAGTAATGGTTAAAAGAAGACTGTGACTTGTGGTAAAAATTATCTTCAATATGAGTTACTTGACCATTTTTATATCCCCAATCTGGGTTAAATCTATTTCCGCTTTCAGCATTTCTGTAAGTTTCAATAGTACTTCTATTTTGTCTCTGACCATGTCTTTGTGGTGCTCCAAAAGTTGTGAAAGATATTTTGTGATTTTCATTCAAATTTTTAGAGAAATTCACAAAGTAGTTGTATCCACTAAATTGAGTTCCATCCACATAACCTTCACCATCTATTTTAGCCAAAGAAACTGTTGCTGCAAAACCATTATCCATTAATCCTGTTGATAAAGTAGCTCCAATTTTCTTGTACCCATCATTACCATGAGTCATAGAAATGTTTCCACCTTTATAAACATCAGTTGATTTAGTAACAATATTAATTGTTCCTCCAATAGAAGGTACAGCAACTTTAGAAGCTCCTAATCCTCTCTGAACTTGCATTGCTGCAGTTACATCAGAAAGCCCAGCCCAGTTAGACCAGTATACTCTTCCGTTTTCCATATCATTAACAGGTACTCCGTTAATTAATACAGCAACGTTTTCTGAGTTAAATCCTCTTAAGGTAATTCTTGAATCTCCAAAACCACCACCTGTTTTTGTAGCATATACTCCAGGAGTAGATTTTAAAATTTCAGGAAATTCTTGAGTTCCTAATTTTCTTTCAATATCAGCAGCTTTAATTGTAGAAACAGCAACCGGAGTTTTTCTGTCAATAGCAAATGAAGTAGCAGTAACAATAATTTCATCTAAAACTGAACTGTCTTCTGTTAATTGAATTGTGCCTAAATTGTTGTTAGTTGATGAGAATGAAACTTCTTTTGTTTCATATCCTACAAATGTAATTACTAAAACACCAGAGTTAGCACTCGCAGTTAAAGTAAAGTTACCATCAAAATCTGTTGATGTTCCGTTTGCTGTACCTTTTACAACAATACTAGCGCTTGGTAAAGGCTGGTTCGTTTCATCTACAACTTTACCAGTAAGTTTGGTTTGTCCAAAAATAGTTGCTGTTGCAAAAAACAACGCAACCAATAATAATTTTTTAAATTTCTTCATTTTAAATTTTAGAATTTTAATGTTATTAAATGTTTTGCAAAAATCCTCCTTTTTTGGAGTTCTAATGTTAACTTAATGTTAAGTGTTAACATAAATTTAAGGCTTTGCAATATAATAGAATTCAGAGATTCATCTTGTTTTAAAGCGATTTAGATATTAACAAGGTTGTTAACAAAAAGTAAAAAAATGTTAAACTCTTCTAAAACGAATAACGAATTAGGTTATTTTAATTGGTTGTAATACTTATTTGCCAGCTCTTTTCCTAATTCTACTCCAAATTGATCAAAGCTATAAATATTCCAAATTACACCCTGAATAAAAAGCTTATGCTCGTACATTGCTATAAGTTTTCCTAAAGAATTTGGCGTTAATTTTTTAATTGTAATTGCGGTACTTGGCTTGTTGCCTTCGAAAACTTTAAAGGGTAGTAGTTTCGAGATGTTTTCTGATTTATTATTAAATTTTAAATCTAAATGCACTTCTTCTTCTGTTTTTCCAAAAGCTAATGCTTGCATTTGCCCTTGAAAATTTGCTGTTAACTTTATGTGATGGTCTGTTAAGCCATAAAGAGACTCTTCAAATCCAATAAAATCAGTGGGAATTAATTTTGTTCCTTGATGTACCAATTGCATAAATGCATGTTGCATGTTTGTACCTGTACTTCCCCAAATAATTGTACCAGTTTGATAGGTTATTTTTTCTCCATTTCTATCAACACTTTTCCCATTGCTCTCCATAATGGCTTGTTGTAAATAGTCAGAGAGTTTATTTAAGTATTGAGAATAAGGGAGTATTGCTTCAGTTTCACATCCAAAAAAGTTATTATACCAAATACTTATTAAGGATAAAAGAACAGGAATGTTCTTGTCGAAATCAGTATTTTTAAAATGAGTATCCATTTCTGAAGCTCCATTCAATAACGATTTGAAATTATCAAAACCAACAGACAAACTTATTGTTAATCCAACTGCACTCCATAAAGAAAAACGTCCACCAACCCAATTCCACATTGGAAAAACATTATTGCTGTCAATTCCAAAACGCTCTATGGCAGCTATATTTGTAGAAACAGCTACAAAATGTTTTGAGATGTCGTTTTGTGATGCCGATTTTAAAAACCACTCTTTAATTGTATTGGCATTGGTTAATGTTTCTTGAGTAGTAAAGGTTTTAGAAACAATTACAAATAAAGTAGTTTCTGGATTTAAGTTTTTAATAACTTCAGAAACATGATCGCCATCTACATTAGAAACAAAATGGGTGTGTAAATGGTTTTTATAG
Organism: uncultured Flavobacteriaceae bacterium; assembly: GCA_913062575.1. Classification (GTDB taxonomy): domain Bacteria; phylum Bacteroidota; class Bacteroidia; order Flavobacteriales; family Flavobacteriaceae; genus Polaribacter. The sequence goes on from CAJXVT010000037.1 coordinate 16,882, forward strand.
AATTTTAGTGATTCTACAACCATATCTGGCCCTAAATCAGACCCACCAATTCCAATATTTACAATATCTGTTATTGATTTCCCTGTATACCCTTTCCATTCTCCAGAGATTACGTTGTTAGAAAACACTTGCATCTTGGCTAACGTGTTTTCAATTTCTGGTTTTACATTGGTGTTGTTTACACGTATTTCTTTAGTCTGATTATCTCTTAATGCGGTATGTAATACAGCTCTATTCTCTGTAGCATTAATAATGTCTCCTGAGAAATATTTTTGAATGGCATCTTTTAGTTCAGATTCATTTGCTAATTCTATCAATAAATCTAACGTTTTTTGATTGATTCTGTTTTTTGAATAGTCAATAGAAAAATCGTCGAAAACAATTTTAAATTCGTCTTCTCTATTTGGGTGTAGCTTAAAAAACTCTTTTAAATGAATATCTTGTATCTCAGAATAATGTGTAGTTAATTTTTTCCAAGCTTTAGTTGTTGTTGGGTTGATGTTTTTTAAGGGCATTTTTTTAATCTTTAAATGTATTTGTTGTACTAGAGAGTGTTTTTAATTCTTGATACCCAGCTTCTTTTATATTGTCTAATTGCTTTTTTAAAGGATTTATATGAGCAATAAATCTTGGTCTTAAACTTTTCTTAAGAGGTTCTGCTGCTGGCAATTTTTGTTTAAAAGGATCTACTTGTTTTCCATGTTTCCAAAAACGATAGCATACATGTCTTCCTTCTGTACTACCAGTATGGCCAACCGAGCCAATGATATCTCCTTGCTTCACATATTGCCCACGCTTTACCTTTCTTTTTTGCATGTGCAAATACTGTGTAGAGTAAGTGTTGTTGTGCTTAATTTTCACATAATGACCATTTCCTCTTCTTGCATAAGCAGAAACAGAAACAGTACCACTTGCTGTAGCCATAATTGGTGTTCCTTCGTTTGCAGCAAAATCTGTACCTCTATGAGGTTTTATTTTATAGCCGTAATGTTTAATTCTTCGTTTTAGGTTGTATCTAGAAGAGATTCGGTTTTGATATTTAATAGGAGATTTTAAAAACTGACTACGAAGCATATCTCCGTCTTCATCATAAAATTCTATAATTCCTTTATTAGGATTTGGTATAAAACGATAGGCATATAAATCTTTTCCCTTGTGGTTAAAAACTGCTGCTTTTACTTTTCCGTATCCCACAAAAGTAGAATCATCTATAAACCTTTCTTCATAAATAAGTTTAAAATTATCTCCCTTTTGTAATTTGTAAAAATCCAACGTCCAAGCATAAATATCAGCAATCTTGTTTGTTAAGTTGGGGTTTAAATGTAGGCTATCCATTGTTACTGATAGGCTTGAGAATATTTTACCAGCGATTTCTTTTTCTACAACTTTTATTTTTTTTCTATAGTTGTAACCATGTACAATAGAGTCGTTAAATTCAACAATTGTTGCTATCGATTTATTGTGTTTGTAAATAAAAACTTGCGCTTTTTCAGTAGAATCTTTTGAGGCTAAAATAGTGTAGGGTTTTCCAGCTCTTACTCTTCTTACATCAAATGTGTCTTTTATTTTTCGTGCAATTTTATTGATTATCGGGTAATCGATATGATGTCTATCTAAAATAACTCCGAAGCTTTCTCCTTTTTTTATAGTGTCGTTAATTACAGTATAGTCGTTTAATTTATAACCATATTCGTAGATGATTTTTGGTTCTAACTTTACAATTATATCTCCAACCGTTTCGGGTTTATCCTCTTTACAAGAAGAAAACGCCAAAAACATTGATAATACAAATATTATTTTTTTCAAAAGAAGTTGATTTTATACTTGATTAAACGCAAAAATACAATTTAATCGTATATAATTTCAAAAGAATTTGCAAGTCCTTTATATGCTTCAAGTTCTGCCTTTAAAGAACCAACAGCAAGTGACGCCTTTAGTTTAATTGGAATCTTATTATCGTCTGCAGTAATCCAAATTGTAACACTTTCATTTTCTTTAAAAACCCGTCCCGCTTGTACTAAAGGTCTAAAACGATAAGTTTTGACTTTTCCAAATCGGGTTTTTAAAATTTCAATACCTAGAAAACGTAGCTTAAAAGGATATACTTGATAATCCATAAACATATCTAAAACTATTTCTTCTCCAGGTTTCATTGAGCTGACATCGTAATTTCTTAAATAATAAAACGAAGACATCATATCTTGTACATTACCAATAGGTATTATAGTATCTGTTTTATTCTTGAAATCGTGTACATGAGCTGTTTTAGTTTCGTAATTAAAACGAGTATTTCTATGTTTACTATGACCGCCTTCATTTATTTTCCTCTTGAATAAATAAGGTTTGCCGGTTTCAATATCTATATAAGATTGATAATCATCATTTACTTTAAAGAACCATTTAATAATTCCAGTAGTCCAGCCTTTCCCAGTAACATGAAAAACTTCTTTTCCGTTTAAAGTGTCTTTGTCTACTGCTAAGGTTGCGTTTCCTGCTTTTAAAAAACCACTATAGCTCATTTTAAAACGTAGCCATTCACCCTCTTTAAAAACCTGTTTTTTTTTCTGAGAAGAAATTGTGAGACTAAATAAAATTGTAAAAAATAGAAGGGTAATTTTTTTCATGTTTCCAAACTTATAAAAAATCAATGACAATATCTATTCCAAAAACAAAAAAGCCGCTTGAAATTTCAAGCAGCTTTTGTTAAATAAATCATATTTTTTAAAATGCCCCCCAATTTTTGAGTTCTTCTTCATTCCATAAATAGGGGAAAAAGATTCTTCGTTGGTATTTTGGATGCATGTATTTTCTCCAATTACTACCTCCGGTTGCTTCTAAATCTTTATCGCCGCCACCTAAGTATTTTCCTGCGGCATCATAATGAGCTAATACCCATTTTACATTTACAGTATAATCATAATGACGCATGGCTTTGATTAATTCTTCGTTTTTTTGAACCTCTTCTGGTAATTCTTGAAACTTTTTAGAAAGATTACATTCGTTATAATCTTCCATAAAGTCAATAAAATCTCCCATGTATTTTTCTTCAAATAAATTGATTAAGGTCGATTTTTTTCCTGTTTTGTGATCTTTCCCAGCTGCTTGCCAATATAAATGGTCGAATGCATTTCTAAAAGATGAATTTCTGTCAATGGTGTCTCTGAATCGAACATCAATTAAATTAATCAATTCTGTAGAGGCAAATTCTATCTTTCTGTATTGTGCACTTTGAAAACCACTTGCTGGAGCTAATGTGTTTCTAAATTTTAGATATTGCTCAACATCCATTCCTTCTCCCATTACATCAAAAGAGTTGCAAAGCATGTCGAAATATCGACTGATTCTCATCAAGTGTTTCGAGAATTTTTCTGCAGTTATAGCTTCTTTCGAAAGAGAAATTTGATCAATCTCCCATAAAATCATTTTAAACAACAACTCATTTACTTGATGATACATAATAAAAACCATTTCATCCTTTTCTGTTGTTCTTGGAATTTGTAAGCCTAATAATGCATCTGTTTGAATGTAATCCCAATATGTTATTGGAGTGCCATGAAGTAAGCCTTCTAACATGGTGTTTAAAGGAACACCTAGTTTATCATATTTTTCTTCTAATGCTTTTAAAATTTCGTCTTTATTCATTTTTATATTTTTATTCATAAAATTCACTTTTTGTAGATGTTTAAAAGTGAGCTTTATGAAAAGGGCGATTTAATATTTTTGAAACTCGAGTTCATTTTTGGATAAAAATTAGAACCAAGGGTTAAGATTTTGGTCTTGTCTCTTGGTTCTATTTGTCTTATGTTATAAAATTATAGTGTTCCTCTATTTGCTTGTTCTCTTTCGATTGATTCAAACAATGCTTTAAAGTTTCCAGCTCCAAATCCACGTGCACCCATTCTTTGGATGATTTCAAAAAACAACGTAGGTCTGTCTTCTAAAGGTTTGGTAAAGATTTGTAATAAATACCCTTCTTCATCTGCATCTATCATGATTGATAACTTTTGAAGCTCACCAATATCTTCTTTCATCATATCTCTATGTTCTCCTAATCGATTTGGGATATCATCGTAATATGCTTGTGGAGGTGGAGGCAAAAATTCTATTCCACGTGCTTTTAATTGACTTACCGTAGAAATAATATCATCAGTAGCAACAGCAATATGTTGTACTCCTGAGCCTTCATAGAAGTCTAAATATTCTTCAATTTGCGATTTTTTTGCAGCTTTTGCAGGTTCGTTAATTGGAAATTTAATACGACCATTTCCATTCGACATTACTTTGCTCATCAATGCCGAATATTCTGTGTGAATTTGCTTGTCATCAAAGGATAAGAAGTTTTCAAATCCCATTACATCTTCGTACCACTTTACCCAAACATCCATTTGATTCCAACCAACATTACCAACCATATGGTCAATGTATTTTAAACCAACTGAGGTTGGGTTGTAGTCAGATTCCCATTTTTGAAAACCTGGCATAAATGTTCCTTTGTAGTTTTTACGTTCAACAAACATATGTACCGTTTCTCCGTATGTATAGATTCCGGCTTTTACAATTTCACCATGTTCATCTGTTTCAACTATTGGCTCTAAATAAGATTTCGCACCTCTTTTAGTTGTTTCTTCATAGGCAGATCTTGCGTCGTCTACCCAAAGAGCAATTACTTTTACACCATCACCATGTTTTACAATATGGTCATTGATTGGTGATTTACTATTTAATGGAGTTGTTAATACTAATTTTATTTTGTCTTGAACTAGTACATAACTCACAGAATCTCTAGATCCTGTTTCTAACCCTTTGTATGCTAATGATTGAAAACCAAAAGCTGTTTTGTAGAAATGGGCAGCTTGCTTTGCATTACCAACATAAAATTCTACATAATCTGTACCTAATAACGGAAGGAAATCTTGTGCTCCCGCAAATATTTTTTCTAAACCGTAGTTTACTGATTTTACTTTTTTTGCCATCTTATTGATGTTTTATTGTCCTTATTTTTAGCCCTGATTGTAGCGGTACCCTTTTTGTTTTTACAAAAAGATATAGCGAAAAGCAGGAAATAGCTTCTAATTATTTTACTTTAATGAACGTTTGCTTCGACTATGCTCAGCAATCAATTTGTCTACTCTAACCAAGATTTGTAATAGTCCTCATCTGCAATTTTCATTGCTTCTTCTGTAACCTGTAAAGGCTTAAAAGTATCTACCATTACAGCCAATTCTTCAGTTTTTGTGTGACCAATACTTCTTTCTGTAGCTCCTGGGTGGGGACCATGTGGTATTCCGGCAGGATGCAATGAAATATGCCCTTGATCGATATCATTTCTGCTCATAAAATCTCCATCAACATAATACAAAACTTCGTCAGAGTCTATATTACTGTGATTGTATGGAGCAGGAATTGAATCTGGATGATAATCATACAAACGCGGAACGAAACTACAAATTACAAATGTGTTGGATTCAAAAGTTTGATGTACAGGCGGCGGTTGATGAATACGACCCGTTATCGGTTCAAAATCGTGGATAGAAAAAGCATATGGGAAGTTATATCCGTCGTATCCAACTACATCAAAAGGATGTGATGCATAGACCATTTCTATAATTTCACCTTGTTTTTTTACTTTGATTAAGAAATCTCCTAACTCATTATAAGTTTCTAATTCTTCAGGTCTCCTTAAATCACGTTCACAAAAAGGAGAGTGTTCTAATAATTGACCAAAATAGTTTCTATATCTTTTTGGTGTATATACTGGCGAGTAAGATTCAACAATAAAAAGTCTATTGTTTTCATCATCAAAATCTAATTTATAGATGATTCCACGAGGAATTACTAAATAATCTCCGTACTTGAAATCGATATTTCCGAGATGACTCCTTAGTTTTCCAGTTCCTTTGTGGATGAAAATGACTTCATCTGCATCTGTGTTTTTATAAAAATAATCTGTAGTAGGTTTTTTTGGTGCTGATAAAATAATATTACAGTCAGAATTTGTTAAGACTATTTTTCTGCTTTCTAAATAATCATCTTCTGGTTTAACTTGAAATCCTCTAAACCTGTAAGATTGAATGTTATTTGCTTTGGAAATTTTTGGAGCTACCGAATATTGTTTTCTAATTTCTTTGACCATTGTTGGTCTGTGCTCATGGTAACTGTTTGTAGACATTCCGTCAAATCCAATAGTTCCAAACAATTGTTCGTAATATAAACTGCCGTCTTCCTTGCGAAATTGTGTGTGTCGTTTTGGTGGGATTTTCCCTAATTTATGATAAAAAGGCATACTATCTAATGTATTAATTTGTTAATGAATTAATATAACAATGATAAATTGCTACATTTTATAATTGATTAATTATTACATTAAATCCCTATTCAGGATTTCTCTTAATTAAGAATTTTAATAAAATTAAAAGGTCTAACCAGTTCATAGTTAAGTACTTTTGTTGTGTGCTCAACAAATATACAAAAAGTAATAAACGTTTGTCTAAGATTCTGGAGCTAATTCTACTTCCAATCCATCCATTTCTGGAGTAATTTGTATTTGACAGCCTAAACGACTATTATCTTCTACATGAAAAGCTTCTGCTAACATCATATCTTCATCAATACCCATTTCTGGTAATTCGTGATCTGATTTTACATAACATTGGCAAGAAGCACACATGGCCATTCCGCCACAAATACCAATAGTCCCTTCTGGAGCTAATTCGTAAGAACGAACCACTTCCATCAAATTCATTGCCATATCAGTTGGAGCATCAACTTCGTGTAAAACGCCGTCTCTGTCTGTAATTTTTATTTTAACGTCTGGATTCATTATTCAATTTTCTTTACAACTGCTTTGGGAGCTTCTTTTCGTGTTCCATCAAAGCCATCAATACCACCAACGGTTGTATATTTCATCACATACTTTTTATCTGGAAAAATAAGTTTAAAAGCACTTTGACACATCAATGTTGCTTCATGAAATCCACATAAAATTAATTTCAGTTTCCCAGGATATGTGTTTACATCGCCAATTGCATAAATTCCAGGAATGTTAGTTTGATAATCTAAGGCATTATTTACTTTGATTGCATTCTTCTCAATTTCTAATCCCCAATTTGCAATAGGCCCTAATTTGGGTGATAAACCAAACAATGGAATAAAATGATCTGTTTCTAAAACGTACTCTTCTTCGTCTTTTTTAGAAATGACAACTCCAGTTACATGGTTTTCTCCTGTAATTCCTTTTATTTCTGCAGGAGTAATTAAGTTGACCTTTCCTTCGTTCTTTAATTCTTGCACTTTATCTACAGAATCTAAAGCACCTCTAAATTCGTTTCTTCTATGCACTAAAGTTACTGATTTTGCAACATCACTTAAAAAGATAGACCAATCTAAAGCAGAATCTCCACCACCAGCAATTACTACATTTTTATCACGATACAATTCGGGTTCACGAATCATATATTCAACGCCTTTATCTTCGAAGTTTGCAATATTTGGAATCGGTGGTTTTCTAGGTTCAAAACTTCCCAATCCTCCAGCAATAGCAACTACTGGAGCTTGATGTTTAGTCCCTTTATTTGTAGTTACAATAAAACTTCCGTCTTCTTGTTTGTCTATCGTTTCTGCACGTTCTCCTAAGGTGAAACCTGGTTCAAATTGCTTAATTTGTTCCGTCAATTTTCCTGTTAAATCTCCAGCTAAAATTTCTGGATATGCAGGGATATCGTAAATAGGTTTCTTTGGGTAAATTTCAGAACATTGTCCACCAGCTTGAGGCAGTGCATCAATAAGATGACATCTTAGTTTTAATAATCCCGCTTCAAAAACGGTAAATAACCCTGTTGGTCCAGCGCCAATAATTAATATATCTGTAGTAATCATTTCTTTTTTTAATCGCGTAAAAATACTAGATGTAAAACGTATAAAAACTGACTTTTATCAGTTAACCTATATTGATAACTTCTTCTATCTGTGGAGCGTATTTTCTGATGGTCGCTTCAACACCATTTTTCAACGTCATTTGATTGACAGAACATCCAATACAAGCACCTTCTAACTCTACCTTTACGATGTTGTTTTCAATAGATAATAGCTTGATGTTGCCACCGTCACTAATTAAAAATGGACGAATTTCTTCTAGTGCTTTTTCTACGTTTTTTAGTGTTTCTTGTGCTGTCATGACTCTATTTTATTTTGTGCTACAACCACTCATTGTTGTAATTCTAACAATTTCTGTTGGAGGTAAACTTTCGTTTCTTTTTATTAATTGAGAAAGCATTTCTTTAGTAATGTCTGCAAAAGCAGTTTCTAAAGTTGTGTTTTCTTGCAATGCTACCGGACGACCTACATCTCCAGATTCACGGATACTTTGAACTAATGGAATTTCACCTAGAAATTCAGTTTTGATATCTTCGGCTAAGTTTCTAGCTCCGCCTTTACCAAAAATATATTATTTGTTTTCGGGTAATTCTTCTGGTGTTGGTTTTAACATAACACAAAATTACAGTTTTTATTGAACTTGTCGCTCTTGTAAATAAAAATCTATGTATCTCACGTCTCTGCGAGAAAACGAAATAAAATGAAGTTTTTGTGGCAGTCTCATTTTGATTAAGAGATTACTTCGGCAATTCTATATCCTATTTGATATTAAAAATAATAGCAATGCCTCGTAAAGACACTTATTTTTATCTTAAATTTGCATTTCAATTTTTATGACCAAATGAATATTCAAAATACTATTGAAACTGCCGTAAAAGAAGCGTTCAAATCTATATATGATACTGAAATTACCTCAGTAGAATTTCAAGCTACACGTAAAGATTTTGAAGGAGAT